>NZ_JBOCCY010000005.1:0-331098 GCF_050586445.1 Bacillus coreaensis | reverse complement strand
ATTATTAATTATTATTAAAAAAAGCGTAAATAGAAGGAGAGATTCCGCCTATTGGCTCGAAAAAGTCAAAAAGGAGCAATTTTTCTTTGCATAAGCGGAAAACATCCCCTTATTTACCCCGAAACGAGGCTCCATTCTGCATCTAACCGGAAATTCTCCGCTAATATTACTTTTGCTAGTTATTCGATTAAGTACTTTTAAATACCAATAACGATTCCAATACGACTGTCATTCGGCACGTATTTTAAGAAATGCACTTCAAAACGGAACTCTTTACCATTTAAGATAGGAGCTTTTTCACGCTCCTTAGCCGCTTCAATGGCACGCAAAATAGCCTACCCTATTGGGTAGGCTATTTTTGCTTCTAGAAGGCTTAGAACCAGTTTGTATGGAATGTTCCTTCTTTATCTGTACGTTGGTACGTATGTGCACCAAAATAATCACGTTGAGCTTGTAACAGATTCGCTGGAAGTGTTTCTGTACGGTAGCTGTCGTAGTATGAAAGGGCAGCAGAGAAACATGGTACAGGAATACCGTTTTGAACGGCAACAACCATGATGTCACGAAGAGCATGCTGGTAGCTCTCAACAATTTCCTTGAAATATGGATCAAGTAATAAGTTTTTAAGCTGGCCGTCACGATCATATGCTTCTTTAATCTTTTGAAGGAATTGAGCACGAATAATACATCCTCCACGGAAGATCATTGCAATTTCTCCGTATTGTAAATCCCAGTTATATTCTTCTGAAGCTGCACGCATTTGTGCGAAGCCTTGTGCGTATGAACAAATCTTACTCATATAAAGAGCTTTACGAACTGACTCGATAAATGCCTTCTTATCACCAGTAAATTCCTTCGCAGTTGGTCCACCTAATACTTTGCTAGCATGAACACGTTCTTCCTTCATTGCTGAAAGGAAACGAGCGAATACCGACTCTGTAATGATTGGTAGAGGTACCCCAAGGTCAAGAGAGCTTTGGCTTGTCCACTTACCTGTACCCTTTTGTCCAGCCGTATCAAGGATAACGTCAACAAGAGGCTTACCTGTTTCTTCGTCCTTTTTCGTAAAAATATCAGCTGTAATTTCGATTAGGTAGCTATCAAGCTCACCTTTGTTCCACTCAGCAAATACTTCATGAAGCTCTTCTGCGCTAAGACCAAGTACATGCTTTAATAAGAAGTAAGACTCAGAGATTAACTGCATATCTCCGTATTCAATTCCATTATGAACCATTTTCACATAATGACCTGCTCCATCTGGACCGATATACGTTGTACAAGCCTCACCGTCAACCTTCGCAGAAATATCCTTAAAGATAGGTGCGATTAATTCATAAGCTTCTTTTTGTCCACCTGGCATAATAGAAGGCCCTTTAAGCGCACCCTCTTCTCCGCCTGAAACGCCTGTTCCAACAAAGTGGATACCTAATTCACTAAGTTCTTTATTGCGGCGCTGTGTATCAACAAAATACGTATTTCCACCGTCAATAACGATATCACCTTTATCAAGTAATGGCTTTAATTGATCAATTGTTGCATCAGTTGGCACACCAGCTTTAACCATAAGCATGATTTTACGTGGCTTTTCTAATGATTCAACAAATTCTTCCATGCTATATGTACCAAATATATTTTTTCCATTTGATTCCGCAAGCATCTCATCTGTTTTTTCGCTTGAACGATTGTAAACTGAGACAGTGTAGCCTCGGCTCTCGATGTTCCAAGCAAGGTTTTTCCCCATTACTGCTAACCCAATAACACCAAATTGTTGTTTTGTCATTTTTTTACTTCCCTTCTAGCTAAATACTTATATACATAAGAATCCACTTTACTTTAGCAAGATTAAGCAAAAAGCGCAAGTAAGGTGATTATTAAATATTCAAATATATTTTTTCCTGAATTTCTTTATCTATGTTACTCTTCTTTCCTATCTCGCGCCGTATGTAAAAAATCTTTATTAAAGCTCGTATCTGTCCCAATTGACGGCGTTTGCTTTTTCTTCCGAGCCATTCCTGCCCGATTTATAATGGCCGTACCATATTTTTCTCTTAATTTTGAAACAGCATTTAATAGCGGCTCTTTTTTTGCATCGCGTTCATAAGAGAAAAGATCTAGCTGTTTCACTGCTTCATTCACATGTATTAAGTCTGTCCCTGTGATTCCAAGAAGACGGATGGCATTCCCATTCCAATTGGAATGAAACAATTTTTTGGCAAGTTGAGAAATTTCATCTTGTTTATCTACTGGATTATTTAGTTTTTTGCTTCTAGTCAACGTTTTTCGATCCTTATACCGTATCGTTACACTTAATCCCGTTGCCAACACTTGTTTTGCTTTTAGTCTTGCAGATACTTTCTCTGCGAGCTTCTCCAAAACTTCGTTTAACTCTCTGATATTTGTAACATCCTTCGGAAGAGTGGTTGAGTTTCCAACGCTTTTAAAGTCAGAAACAGAATTGGGGTCCACTTCACGGTGATCAATCGCGTTCGCTCGTTCCTTAAGACGTACTCCATTGATTCCAAGAAGTGCTTTTAACTGAATCTCATTTCCTTTTGCTAAATCACCAATCGTAAGGATTCCTATTGTCTTCAATTTCTCAGCTGTCTTTTGACCAACACCGTGCATTTCACCCACATTCATTGGCCACAGAATTTGTTTGATATCCCTTTTTCTAAGAACCGTTATTCCTAATGGCTTTTTTATATCAGATGCTGTTTTTGCTAAAAATTTATTGGGAGCAATCCCGATGCTGCAAGGAAGATCAAACTGTTCTAACATCCTAGCTTGAATGGTTTTTGCAATTTCAAGAGGTGATCCAAACTCGTAGCTTTCTGTAATATCTACATATCCTTCATCAATGGAAACCGGCTCTACAAGGTCCGAAAACTGCCTTAACAGATCAAAGATAGCGATAGAGGCAGCCCGATAGCGCTCAAAATTGGGTTTCATCACGATTAAATCAGGGCATAATTTTCTCGCTTCCCATAACGGCATTGTCGTTCTCACCCCAACATGCCTTGCTTCATAGCTGCAGGTAACAATGATACCACGTCTTTCCTCAACATTGCCTGCAATCGCAAGTGGCTTCCCCTTTAAACTTTGATCGTAAGCCATTTCCACGGATGCATAAAAGCTATTCATATCCACATGAAGGATGACACGACCGTTTTTCGGGTACATTTCTCGCATAGCCCACCTCCTCACCATTGTCCTTATATTTTACCAGAAGTATTGGATGACGAAAAAAAGAGAGCCACAGGCTACTCTTCTTGGTGTGATTTCATATATTGTTGGATTTCATTTATTCCTTCTAGCGATTGAACAAGCTTAGATGGATCGATCAACGTAATTAAACGAGATTCCAAGTTGGCAATGGAAGTAAAGTAACTTGTTTTATTAAATGCTACTAGCCCTAACTGCTTTAAATTTTCCTTTTCAATATCAATAATCTCTTTTGCGTCGTTAACAAGGACTCCAATGGTTAATTCATCTGTCTTTACGACAATCATCCTCGTTTGATCATTGTACTGAATGGTTCGGTGATATAAGATTTCTTCAAGATCAAGAACAGGCAGTAATTCTCCTCTTACTTTCACGATTCCTTTCACGTACACAGGTAAATGAGGGATTGGTGTAATTCCTTCCACCTTCTCTATCGAGATCACTTGTTCAATAGGAATCGCATATTCTTCCGTCCCTACTTGAAAAACGACTACTTTTGTTGTTGTAAGCATGGGTACTCGCTCCAATCTAGTACAAATTCATCATACTTTATACCTGTATCATACTAACATTCCTGCTATCTTGTCTATCGAAAGTAACAAAAAAAGAGTGAAGGATTTACTCCTCACTCTTTGTCCATTAGGCAGAAACTTCTTCAATGATAGCAATCACATACTCTGCCAGCTTATTGAGTTCTTCAATAGGCATTCTTTCATTCGTTGTATGAATTTCTTCATAACCCACTGCCAAGTTAACGGTGGGAATTCCAAATCCAGCTATTACATTCGCATCACTGCCCCCGCCGCTTCTTAACAGTTCAGAGGTTCGACCAATTTTAGCAGCAGCTTTCCTCGCCACTTCAACCACATGGTCTCCTTCTCCAAATTTAAAGCCAGGGTACATAACTTGAATTTCAACCTCTGCTCTGCCACCCATTTCTGAGGCCACTTCTTCGAAGGCAGCTTTCATTTTTTTCACTTGCTCTTCCATTTTCACATTTACTAACGAGCGTGCCTCAGCTAAGATTTCAACGTGATCACAAACGATATTGGTTTGCGTACCGCCTTCAAAACGACCGATATTTGCAGTTGTTTCCTCATCAATTCGACCAAGAGGCATTCTTGAAATGGCTTTTGCAGCAATCGTAATAGCCGATATCCCTTTTTCAGGTGCCACGCCAGCATGTGCTGTCTTTCCAAAAATCATTGCCTTTACTTTTGCCTGCGTAGGTGCAGCAACAATAATATTACCTACTTTACCGTCACTATCTAGAGCATAGCCGTATTTTGCTACAAGTAAGGATGGATCTAATGCTTTGGCACCAACCAATCCAGACTCTTCTCCAACAGTAATGATAAATTGAATTGTTCCATGCGATATAGATTGTTCCTTTAACACACGAACCACTTCAAGCATAACGGCAAGTCCCGCTTTATCATCCGCTCCGAGAATGGATGTACCATCTGTTACTACATAACCATCCTTAATGCTTGGTTTGATGCCTTTACCAGGCACAACCGTATCCATATGGGAAGTGAAGTAGATGGTGTCTACCTGCTCCTTTGAGCCTTTAAGTGTACAAATTAAGTTTCCTGCCCCGTGTCCAGTCGTTGCAGTTGTATCGTCTTCAACCACTTCAACGCCTAGCTCTAAAAACTTCTGTTTTAATACCTTTGCTATTTCTGCTTCATTCTTTGTTTCTGAGTCCACTTGAACGAGCTCTAGAAATTCCTTTAACAATCTTTCTTCATTAATCATTCTGTACCCTCCATCAATCATTCACTCACTCTTGTAGTATAACTTTTTCGTATCATAATCAGCAAATGAATGGGTTTAAAGGGGAATATTTCCATGCTTTTTATTAGGACGGGTATCTTTTTTATTACGAAGCATCTCTAAAGCTTGGATAATTTTAATTCTTGTTTCACGCGGATCAATGACGTCATCTACCATCCCCATACTTGCGGCCACATATGGATTAGCAAATTTATCACGATATTCCTCAATTTTTTGTGCTCTTGTCGCCTCTGGATCTTCACTTTGGTTAATTTCTCTTGCAAAAATAATATTCGCAGCCCCCTGCGGCCCCATCACTGCTATTTCAGCGTTAGGCCAAGCAAATACAAGATCAGCACCGATAGACTTCGAGTTTAATGCAACATAGGCTCCGCCATAAGCTTTTCGCAAAATAATCGTTAATTTTGGGACCGTTGCTTCTGAATAGGCATACAATATTTTTGCTCCGTGTCGGATGATTCCACCATGTTCCTGCTTTACACCAGGGAAGAAGCCTGTGACATCCTCAAATGTGATAATAGGTATGTTAAACGAGTCACAGAAACGAATAAATCTGGCTGCTTTATCAGACGAGTCTATGTCCAACCCACCGGCCATAAACTTTGGTTGATTACATACTAATCCAATTACTTCACCCTTTACTCGAGCGTACCCGACAACGATATTTTTGGCGAAATCCTTTTGAACCTCCATGAAAGAACCTTCATCTACTACTTGCTCAATTACCTTTCTCACATCGTACGGACGGACTGAGTCAAATGGTACCACATCGGTTAAATCAGGACGGTAATCCCAATCAGCTTCATACTGACCAATCGGGGCTTTTTCTTCATTATTCTGTGGAAGATAGCTTAATAATTGCCGGACCCCCGCAAGTACTTCTTCCTCCGTTGATGCATGAAAATGAGCATTTCCACTTATGGAGTTATGTACCTTTGCCCCTCCTAAATCCTCGGGACTTATTTTCTCACCCGTAACCGTTTCAATTACCTTAGGACCTGTTATGAACATTTGACTCGTTTGATCCACCATAAACACAAAATCAGTGATGGCTGGGGAATACACCGCCCCACCTGCACACGGACCCATAATCACAGATATTTGCGGTATGACTCCAGAGTAAATGGCATTTCGATAAAAGATCTTTCCGTAGCCATCGAGAGACACGACTCCTTCTTGAATTCTAGCTCCACCCGAATCATTCAGCCCAATAAATGGTGCACCATTCTTCGCAGCCAAGTCCATTACATTCGCTATTTTATTCGCATGCATCTCCCCTAACGCTCCACCAAAAACCGTAAAATCTTGAGAGAACAAATAGATTGGACGACCATTTACCTTTCCATAGCCAGTAACTACACCGTCGCCTGGACCCTTTTGATTCTCCAAACCAAAATCCTTGCATCTATGTTCAATAAAAGGGTTCAGTTCAATAAAGGTCCCCTTGTCAACAAGAAGATCGATTCTCTCCCTTGCTGTCAGCTTTCCTTTTTCATGCTGCTTTTCAATTTTTTGATCTCCCCCACCTAACTCTACTTCTCTTTTCCGGTCATATAAATCATTGATTTTCTCATAGATGTCGATCATTTTTGACTCCCCCCATCTCTTTGACACAATTCGAAAAGCACATGATGAGTAGATTTTGGATGCATAAAGGCCACTCGTGCATGATGTGCTCCTTCTTTTGGTTTGTCATGAATCATTTGTACACCCTTCTCTTTAAATTCCTGAATCCTAGATTCAATAGAATCTACCCCTAGAGCGATGTGATGGATTCCTTCTCCACGCTTTTCGACAAACTTATAGATAGCGCTTTCAAAATTTGTCGATTCCAATAACTCTAACATGACGTTTCCCGTGTCTATAAAGGCTACTTTTACCTGTTCTGATGGAACTTCTTCAATTCCGACAAGCTTTAATCCAAGAGTCTCTGTATAAAAAGGCAAGCATGCATCAATTGATTTTACAGCAATCCCGATGTGATCAACATTATTTATCACTTTTTCCATCTCCCTCAAAAGTAATATAATTATAAATATTCGCTTTTTGGACAAAAATCCCTTCTTAGAACCTGAGCGGTTGTTCAATTTATCTTTTCCTAGTAAAATAAACGTAGAAAAGTTCTGCCTGAGAGGAGATAGAAAATGGGAAATAAGAAAACACAGAAGATTGTTGTTTATGTAATGCTATTTGCGATGCTAGCATCTACCATACTAGCTGGAGTTGTTGCATTTTTATAAACAATAAAAAGTCACTTAAGGGTTGGGCCTTAAGTGACTTTTTATTTTGAAATCGCTCCGTATTCTTTTGCTATTTCTGCATAGTTTTCATTTGTTGTTGTGATTAATACCTTTGTGCCTATTGGAATGAAATCATAGAGAGATTCAATGGCTTCATTTTGAAGTCTCACACACCCCTGCGACACATACTTACCTATGGAACTAGGTGTGTTGGTTCCATGAAGACCATAGATTCTTCCATCGGTTTCATTTGCGTCAAAGCCGATCCATCTTGTACCTAAAGGATTTTCTGGATCTCCACCATTAATATTGTTTTTTCGATAATAAGGATTTTTTGCCTTAACCGTTATCGTGAATAATCCTTCAGGCGTTAACTCCTCCGTTTTACCTGTTGCAGCTTTTACCACTGTCTGAACTCGATTTTCATTAATTAAAGCTACTTCATTTGTAGCTTTATTGACAATTAAAAAAGGGTCCCCCGGAAGAGGATTTTCCCCTAATGGCCAAATAGGATTTGAAGTAAATGCTATAACTAAAGCTAGAAGAAAGGATACCATATGATCACCTTCCGTATTATTTCTCCTTAGTAGTTTGTAGCATCTTCTTCCTTTTATTCGCTTTTGATTTTTTCATTCCAACAAAGTCCTTTTTAATCGTTAAATATTGCTCCATTTCCTTTGTGAAATGCAACAGAGCTGCCCGTGTCTCAAATTCCTCACGTGTTCTAGGAAGCTCCATTTTCTGAAATTCCACTCTCATCCTCTCTAATTTTTCAATATAAATATCCGCTGTGTTCCCTGGGTGAATATTATTTGAGAGGTCTTCAATAAATTCCGCAATCATCTCTCCCTGTTCAACGGTTAAAGAAATAGAACTAACAAGTGGCAGCACTCTTTCAATAATTTCAAATTGCTTTTCTCTCATTTTAAAATAGTGATAATATAAGTTCTCGTTTCGGAGGAAATGGTTTTCTACATCACGGAAAGCTAGAGTCTTTGCCTCATCAATAAGCGTTGCTGTTTCAGTGATTTCATGACCATCCCAATCCGTTTTATTATTCTTTAAATATAAGATAATTTCATCAAAGATGGCTTTGAAGTTCTCCTCTATTTTCCTTTGATAATCAATCAGCTTATTTTCTAAACTTGGCATATACAAGTTCATAATTAGGGCCACACCAATTCCAATAATAATCAAACCCAATTCATTCAATAATAGACTCTTTGTAATATGTCCAGCTGAGTACAAATGCAGAATAATAACCGTACTCGACACAATCCCATCGCTTGCTCCCACCATTACTGCTGTAGGAATGAATAATAATAATAAAAGTCCGATCATGACGGGATGGAAAGCAATACCTTCAAAAATAATGATTGAAAAAACCATTGCCACCATGCAAGCTAAAAACCGTTCCCAGGAAGCACGGACACTTTTCTTCTTTGTTACTTGAATGCAAAGGATGGTAAGAATTCCCGCAGATGTAAAACTCGAAAGGCCAAAAGCCTGAGCAATCATAATGGAAGCAGCTGCTCCCAAGGCGGTCTTTACCGTTCGGTAACCAATTTTAAATTCCATTTTATATTTTACTCCTATATGTTAATTTCCCATTAGTTACCTTACCCTTGATGGCGCTTTCAATTCAACTGTTAACCGATGAAGATTCAAAAGAAAAACCTCAGAGACCTGAGGTTATACTTCTTCACAATATTTATCGAATGCTTCTTGTAACTTTTGTACAACTGCCATTGGTTCATGCCCTTCAATTTCATGACGCTCAACCATTGTTAAAATTTTTCCGTCTTTTAATAAAGCAAAAGAAGGAGAAGATGGTGGATAATCAGTAAAGTAAGAACGTGCTGTTGCTGTTGCTTCTTTGTCTTGACCAGCAAAAACCGTCACTAATTGATCAGGCTTTTTATCGTAGTGTACAGAATACATCGCTGCCGGACGGGCAATACCACCTGCACAACCACATACTGAGTTGACCATAACAAGTGTTGTACCTGACTTGGAAAGTGCATCTTCCACATCTTCTGACGTCTTTAATTCTGTATAACCAGCAGCAACAATTTCTTGTCGCGCTTGTCGAACCACATCATTCATAAATAAATTAAAATCCATATTCACGAAAAGTCCCTCCATCATTTCATTATTATATATTCAATATACCAATATGAGATACAAATATACAATCAGAAAGGTTTAAGGTATTAAAAAAAGGGTATCATATAAGCACAGCTAGATCATACCCCTACTCCTTAGATGAAGGTCACCGTATGTGTGACCTTCCTTTTTTTATTTTTTTTCATAAAAATATTTGAATAGAAGGTCTACTGCAAGGGTAACCGTCTGATCACCATCAACTACAGCTCTTTCAAGCTGAGGAAGCAATTCTTTTATTTTTTCGTGAGCGTAAAATTGTAACTGAAGCTGATCCGTGATTAAGGCGTGCATCCAATCCTTTGTTTGTTGTCTTCTTCGCTCCTCGAACACTCCTGATTGTGTCGTTTCATGGACAAATTGGTCAATTGTCCGCCACATTTCCTCAATTCCTTTATTATATAAGCTTGAGCATACATGCGCTCTCGTTTCCCAATTAGTAGTTGAGGGTTGAAGGAAATGCAGAATTTGATTATATTCATCCCTAGTTCTTCGTGCGGCAGCTTCATTTTCACCATCCGCTTTATTTACAACAATGGCATCGGCAAGCTCCATGATTCCCTTTTTCATCCCTTGTAGCTCGTCACCAGCTCCTGTTAATACTAGGAGCATAAAGAAGTCTACCATGTCTCTCACTAGAACCTCGCTTTGTCCCACACCAACTGTCTCTACAATAATGACTTCATAACCCGCAGCTTCGCAAAGAGCAATAGATTCCTTCGTTTTTCGATGAACGCCACCTAACTTTCCTCCCGTAGGGGACGGTCGAATAAAAGCTAACTCTGTCCTAGATAGTTGTTCCATTCTCGTTTTGTCCCCTAAAATACTCCCACCACTCCGCTTAGAGCTAGGATCAACAGCTAGAACAGCTACCCTAATGCCTTGTTCACATAAGTACACCCCAAGTGAGTCAATAAAGGTACTTTTCCCCGCTCCTGGTACACCTGAAATGCCAATTCGAACCGATTTACCTGAGAAGGGAAGAATTTGTTGAAGAAGCTCCTGCCCCTTTTTAAAGTGGTGGTCGGCATTGCTTTCGATTAATGTGATCGCTTGAGCGAGCATAGAACGATTTCCATTCCTTAGCCCTGAGCAAAGTTCCTCGACCGTTGGTGTTTTATTTACTTTTTTTTGAAATCGTTTTGCAGAAGAAAAACGATCTTCTAAATGATTACCTTTCATTACTTATCCACTTCCTCATAGCCTAATCGCTCATAGATTGCTCTTACTACCTTTTGAGCGGCTACTGGAATGACGGTCCCAGGTCCAAAAATAGCGGCGGCCCCTTTACCATATAAATAGTCATAATCTTGAGCAGGGATTACACCACCGATTACCACTAAAATATCATCCCGACCTAAGTCCTTTAATTCTTTCATTAATTGTGGAAGCAGTGTTTTATGGCCGGCAGCAAGTGAGCTTATACCAATCACGTGAACATCATTTTCGATCGCTTGTAAAGCGGTCTCCTTTGGTGTTTGGAATAACGGTCCTATATCCACATCAAATCCTAAATCAGCAAAAGCTGTTGATATCACTTTTGCTCCCCTATCGTGACCGTCCTGTCCCATCTTTGCTATAAGGATTCTTGGCCGACGTCCTTCATTTTCTAAAAATTCCTCTGTCATACGCTGAACTTCTTTCATTTCCTCTTCATTCGAGTACGCTGAGCTATATACTCCACTAATTGAGCGGATAATCGCTTTGTGTCTTCCTGCAACAGCTTCCACCGCATCTGAAATTTCTCCGATCGTTGCACGGGCCCTAGCAGCGTTTACCGCAAGTTCAAGGAGGTTTCCCTCACCTGTCTGTGCCCCTTTTGTTAATGCTTCTAGAGTTCGCTTTACTTCTTGCTCGTCTCGATTCGCCTTTACGTATGCCAGTTTTTCAATTTGCTTTAATCTTACAGCCGTGTTATCTATGTCTAAAATCTCAATATCTTCCTCTTTATCAACTCGGTAACAATTGACACCGATGATTGTTTCCTCGCCTGAGTCAATTTTAGCTTGGCGCTTTGCTGCCGCTTCTTCAATCTTCATTTTTGGCAATCCCGTTTCAATTGCTTTTGCCATTCCACCTAGCTCTTCAATCTCTTCAATATGCTCCCACGCACGTTTAATCAACTCTTCTGTTAGTGCTTCAACATAATACGATCCACCCCAAGGGTCAATCACATTCGTGATTCCGGTTTCTTCCTGAAGAAATAACTGCGTATTGCGCGCAATTCTAGCAGAAAAATCGGTTGGAAGTGCAATAGCTTCATCTAGAGCATTTGTGTGAAGAGATTGAGTATGGCCCATCGCTGCAGCATGCGCTTCGATAAGTGTGCGAGTCACATTATTAAACGGGTCCTGTTCAGTTAAGCTCCATCCAGATGTTTGGGAATGGGTACGTAACACCATAGATTTCTCATTTTGAGGAGAAAACGACTTCATCATCTTTGCCCAAATGGAACGCCCTGCCCTCATTTTAGCTACTTCCATGAAATAATTCATACCAATCGCCCAAAAAAATGATAATCTTGGGGCAAAGGAATCGATATCAATACCCGCTTTTAGACCTGTTCGAACATATTCGAGCCCGTCTGCTAGTGTGTATGCAAGTTCAATATCTGCTGGTGCTCCCGCCTCCTGCATATGATATCCTGAAATACTAATACTATTGAATTTCGGCATATACTTAGAAGTATAGGAAAAAATATCAGAGATAATTTTCATCGACATTTCTGGTGGATAAATATATGTATTACGAACCATATATTCTTTTAAAATATCATTTTGAATCGTCCCAGACAACTGTTCCTTACGTACCCCCTGCTCCTCAGCTGTTACAATGTAAAAGGCCATGATCGGCAAAACAGCTCCATTCATTGTCATCGATACAGACATCTGGTCAAGAGGAATGCCATCAAATAAGGTTTTCATATCGAGTACAGAGTCTATAGCAACACCTGCTTTTCCTACGTCACCTACAACGCGTGGATGATCAGAATCGTAGCCTCTATGGGTGGCTAAATCAAATGCTACTGACAGTCCCTTTTGTCCCATTGCTAAGTTTCTACGATAAAAAGCATTACTTTCTTCTGCGGTAGAAAAGCCTGCATATTGCCTTACGGTCCATGGCCTATTAACATACATCGTAGGATATGGTCCCCTAGTAAAGGGGGGCAAACCAGGTAAATCTCCAAGATGAGCAACATGATCACGATCATCTCTCGTATATAAAGACTTTACTTTGATTTGTTCATTTGTTTCGTAAAATAAATCCTCTATGGAGGCAGTTATTTCTTCTTTTTCTCGGTTGCTCTTTTCTTCCTTAAAAGAGGATATCTTTATTTGACGAAAATTAGGTTTGTTAAGCATGTGTGGTTTCCTCCATTTCAGTCAAAAGACTCGATAGAGAATCATAGCAGTTACTTTGTCGATGAAAAAAGTCCGTTACACCTGATTGAAGCCAGACATCCTTTGCTTCAGGTAGCCCTGCCAAATATAGTCGTTTTTCTGGATAATTCGTATGAAATTCTTTCACGATGGTAAGCCCCAATTCCTCAAGTACTCCATACGCTCCACACAAGCAGTACGTTGAATGGTTACTACTTTCAATATACTTCTGAATTTGTTCCCAACTGTCAGTTCCCTCATTTTTTTCTGTAGCAATTCCACCTGGTGCAAGAAAGCCCTCCATAAAATCTACTTGTGGTTTAAACTGTTTTAATCCACCTATACAAATAAGCCCCACCACTGGTTGCCGTTCTAGTTTTTCAGAAAGCCTTCTAAGGGTTTCATAGGGTTCTGAAAGTCTAGATTGCTTTAGCTCGGGTATCTTGATGGCTACTGCTTCAGGTGTTGTTTTTTGCTGCATGCATAATTTTAATGGTTGATCTTCCAAATTTGCGTACATATTGGTACCGATAATCGATTGTTTTCTTGTGAAACTATCATTCTTTCTATTATCCAATACACTAGAAATTTGTGATTGGATGTCACCATCAACAAGGGAGGATAGCATACCGCCATAATCATCGATTTGCAAAAACAGCTCCCATGCCTTCTTGGCAATCTCCTCAGTTAGTTCTTCTATATACCAGGAACCTCCAGCTGGATCGTGTGTTTTACAAATAAGCGCTTCTTCTTTTAAAATAAGCTGAGTATTTCGAGCAATTCGGTCGGAGAACTCTGCTCCATTCCCTTCTAGCTCATTAAATGGACTTACATGCAAATATTGAACTCCTCCGATGAATGCAGCAAATGCTTCATTACTCGATCGGAGAAGATTTACATATGGATCATAAACTGTTTTTGTAAAGATTGATGTTCGTGCTGATATGACCATTTTTTGATTTTCGGTACTTCCTCCGTATGCTTTTACAATTTCACTCCAAAGCATTCGTGCTGCTCTTAACTTAGCAATTTCCATAAAGAAATTAGCTCCTATTGAGAAGTGAAAAATATATTTAGATAATATGGTTTGGATCGGTATATTTCGGTTTGAAAGTTCTTCTAGGTGGAATACGGCAGTTGCAAGAGAAATCGCAATCTCTTGGACGGCGTTAGCCCCCCCATTATGATAGGGAGTTGTATCAACAAGAATTGTTTTTAGTTCTGGGAATTTTTGTGAGGCAATTTGAATGTTTTTTGCTAATTCATCATACACATCGTTCACCGGCTCTTCTAAATAGCCATCTGAAACCAATTGGGCTAACGGGTCCGTTGCAATAAAACCTTGAATATCACTTCTCTGTTTGACGCTACAGAGCTCTGAGAGGAGTTGGGATTGGTGACCTTTCTTTGCATGTACGCAAACTGGGAAACGACCCGCAAACGCTTCAAATATAGATTGATAGGAGATATCCTCTTGAACAGAGAAAGAAACAGCGGACTGTCCGCCTTTGATTGCAGCTTCCATCTTTTCTTTTAGCTCATTTTCGGTAGACGCGTGAATGGTCTGAGCTATTCTCCATGGTTGCTTCTCCCCCAAATACGAATCAATTCCTCTTCGAAAATCTGGGATACCAGGAAATTGAGAACAGAATTGTTCTTTTTTAAAATAAAGCGGTTTCATTTTTATCTGTTCGTATGTATGTTTTATTAAATGTTCTACTTTTTTTCCTTTCAGTGACTGTTCACTTTTTTCGGTCCAGTCTTCTTCTTGCCAAAGTGGGAATGACGCATGTTTCATATCTTTTATTTGCATAGTATGCCGTGTCAAATTTGCCACGGCTCCCCTCCCTCCGAAAGATAAATTGAGGTAAAATTTTAAATGATTGATCTTACCCTTATTGTAGTACACATGGGAATAATTGCAAAGAAGAAAAACCGCTGTCTAAATTGACAACGGCTTTTTTGTATTAGTAGATAGATGTATTTTCCTTTGTGGTTGCCTCAAGGATATCTTTCACCCGTTTTAAGAATCTTCCGCACACAAGTCCATCAAGAACACGGTGATCAAGCGATAGACAAAGATTAACCATGTCTCTTACAGCAATCATACCTCCATCCATGACAACCGGACGTTTAACGATGGATTCTACTTGTAGAATGGCTGCTTGAGGGTAATTAATAATTCCCATGGATTGAACGGATCCAAACGAACCGGTGTTGTTAACAGTGAACGTACCACCTTGCATATCAGCACTTGTTAATTTTCCAGCTCTTACTTTAGACGCTAATTCAGTAATTTCTCTTGCAATCCCTTTAATGGTCTTTTCATCCGCGTGCTTAATAACTGGAACATATAAAGCATCCTCTGTTGCAACAGCTATGGAAATATTAATATCCTTCTTCTGGATAATTTTATCTCCTGCCCACATAGAGTTCATTTGCGGGAATTCCTTTAGGCTTTGAGCGACTGCTTTTACAAAGAAAGCAAAGAATGTTAAGTTAAATCCTTCTTTTGCCTTAAACTCCGATTTGATGGAGTTTCTGTATGCAACTAAATTCGTGACATCGACTTCAACCATCGTCCAGGCATGTGGTGCCTCATGCTTGGAGCGTAACATATTAGCCGCAATTGCTTTTCTAACACCTGAAACCGGAATTTCTATATCCCCGGCTGTTACAGGAACATCCATTGGAGCAGGCGCTGCTTTTTCTACTGCTTTTGGAGCTGGAGTAGTTGGTACAGCTTCCACTTTTGGTTGAGGTGGCACAACAGCTCCGGACTCTATGATTGCCAGAAGGTCTTTACGAGTAATTCGACCTCCCGCTCCAGAACCAGATACCTGAGTTAAGTCAATTCCATGCTCCCCAGAAAGCTTTAAGACTGCTGGTGAATAGCGTGCTTTATTTGGCGCATCACTCACTTCAGGTATTTGAACATTTCCCTCTGTTTGATTCTTTGTTATCGTTTCCTGAGGTGTACTATCTTGCCCTTCAATTTCAATGGTACAGATAATGGCACCAACCTCTAATGTTTCTCCTTCACTAGCAATAAGTTCAACAATCTTTCCTGAGAAGGACGAAGGTACTTCTGCATTTACTTTATCAGTCATTACCTCTGCTAGAGGATCATATTTGTTTACCGTGTCCCCAACTGAAACGAGCCATTTGCTAATCGTTCCTTCTGTTACACTCTCCCCAAGCTGAGGCATTTTGATTTGTTCGATAGCCAATTCATTACCTCCTTGTTAACCTTTAATCCCTATTAAAATTCAGCAAGCTCACGCATCGCTTTTTCAACCTTATCTGGATTTACCATAAAGTATTTTTCCATCGTTGGAGCGTATGGCATAGCTGGGATATCAGGGCCTGCTAAGCGCTTAATCGGTGCATCTAAATCAAACAAGCAGTTCTCAGCGATGATCGCCGCTACTTCGCTCATAATGCTGCCTTCCTTGTTATCCTCCGTCACTAACAGGACCTTTCCCGTTTTAGAAGCTGCCTCAATAATCGCCTCTTTATCCAATGGATACACGGTACGTAAGTCAAGTATATGGGCTGAAATCCCGTCACTAGCTAATTTTTCTGCCGCTTGTAAAGCAAAGTGAACACATAAACCATAAGTAATGACGGTAATGTCTTCTCCCTCTCGTTTAACATCTGCCTTACCAATTGGAAGAACATAATCATCAGCTGGAACTTCCCCTTTGATTAAGCGATAGGCACGCTTATGCTCAAAAAACAGAACAGGATCGTCATCGCGAATAGCTGCCTTTAACAGACCTTTTACATCATAAGGAGTTGAAGGCATCACAATTTTTAGACCAGGCTGATTGGCAAATACCGCCTCAACAGATTGAGAGTGGTAAAGTGCACCGTGAACGCCTCCACCATAAGGAGCACGCACTACAATGGGGCAACTCCAATCATTGTTAGAGCGATAACGGATTCTTGCTGCTTCGGAAATAATTTGATTTACTGCGGGCATAATAAAATCAGCAAACTGCATTTCAGCAATTGGTCTCATACCATACATCGCTGCGCCTATTCCGACTCCTGCAATAGCTGATTCAGCTAGTGGAGTGTCAATTACTCGAGCCTCTCCAAATTGCTCATATAAGCCTTGCGTTGCTTTGAACACACCGCCCTTTTTACCCACGTCTTCACCTAAGACAAATACTTTCGAATCGCGCTCCATCTCCTCACGGATCGCCATAGTTACCGCATCAATATATGAGATTACAGGCATTGATTTCTTCCCCCTTACTTCTCAGCATACACATGCTTTAATGCACTTTCTGGAGCTGCATATGGTGCATTTTCTGCATAGTCGGTTGCTTCATTTACTTGTATCATTATTCGATCATTAATTTCCTTTGATAAATCATCATTTAGGAGTCCAACTTCTGTTAGATAAGAAGCAAATGTAAGAATTGGATCCTTCGCTTTTGCTTCCGCTACCTCTTCTTGACCGCGATAGCTTCGGTCATCATCATCAGAGGAGTGAGGAGTTAATCGGTAAGAAACGGTCTCTACCAATGTTGGGCCCTCCCCGCGACGTCCGCGGTCTGCTGCTTCTTTCACTGCCTTGTATACTTCAAGTGGGTCGTTTCCATCCACCGTTACACCTGGCATGCCATAACCAATCGCTCGATCAGAAACATTTTCACATGCAAGTTGTTTTTCGATTGGGACGGAAATCGCATACTTGTTGTTTTCACACATAAAGATGACTGGAAGTTTATGAACACCAGCAAAGTTTGCTCCTTCATGAAAGTCTCCCTGATTCGATGAGCCTTCTCCAAACGTAACGAATGTCACTAAATCTTTGTTTTCCATTTTACCAGCAAGGGCAATTCCAACTGCATGAGGAACCTGCGTAGTTACTGGAGAAGAACCTGTGACAATCCGGTTTTTCTTTTGTCCAAAGTGACCAGGCATTTGACGCCCACCTGAGTTTGGATCTTCTTCCTTAGCAAAACCCGACAACATGAGATCTTTCGCGGTCATACCAAACGTTAGGACAACACCCATATCTCGATAATATGGAAGAACGTAATCCTTCTCACGATCTAATGCAAATGCTGCACCGACTTGAGCAGCCTCTTGACCTTGACACGAAATAACGAACGGAATTTTACCCGCGCGATTTAACAGCCACATCCGCTCATCAATTCGACGAGCAAGTAGCATCATTTCATACATTTCTAAAACCATCTCATCACTCAAACCTAATGCAAGATGACGATTTTCACCCATTATCATAACCTCCTATTAAACGGTGACAGACACCTTTTGTGGACATTTGTATTTATGGAGTACACATACACTCACCCGTGTAAAGCTTTCCCATCTACAGCAAGGGCTGCTTCTCCAATTGCTTCAGATAACGACGGGTGAGGGTGAATCGTTTGAGCAATTTCCCACGGAGTGGCATCCAACACTCTAGCCAACCCTGCCTCTGAAATCATATCTGTTACGTGTGGGCCGATCATATGGACACCCAAAATATCATCCGTTTTCTTATTAGCAATGATTTTTACAAATCCATCAGATTCACCATACACAAGTGCTTTACCAATGGCTCGGAATGAGAATTTCCCTACTTTTACTTCGAATCCTCTTTCTTTCGCTTCTTCCTCTGTGTATCCTACACTAGCTACCTCAGGATTAGAGTATATACACTTGGAAATAAGACTATAATCAATTGGTGAAGGGTTCTCCCGGACAATATGCTCAACTGCAACAATTCCTTCATGTGAAGCTACATGAGCCAACTGAAGTCCACCAATGACATCACCAATTGCATAAATATGGGATTCCTTTGTTTGATAGAAAGAGTTTGTTTTAATAACTCCTTTTTCTATCTCAATATCTGTGTTTTCAAGTCCAATTCCTTCCACATTTGCCTGCCGACCTACAGAAACTAATATCTTCTCGGCTGAAAATTCCTTAATTGTTCCTTTTACATCAGCTGAAATCACAACATCGTTTTCCTTTTTTATAGTTTCTGGTAAAACTTTAGCACTGGTAACCAATTTAATTCCTTTTTTCTTCATTAAGCGCTGCATTTCCTTTGAAATTTCGCGATCTTCTGTTGGAATAATGCGGTCACTATACTCTATTACGGTTACATCTGTTCCAAAATCTGAAAGCATCGATGCCCACTCAATTCCAATCACACCGCCGCCAACAATAATGATCGACTTAGGAACAGAAGAAAGTTGCAGTGCTTCATCAGAGGTAAGTACCTGTGAACCATCGATTTCAAGACCTTCTAATGTACGAGGACGCGAACCAGTTGCGACAATGACATTTTTCGGTAACAACATCATATTGTCTTCTCCGCTGTTCATCTCTACCGAAATGGTACCCGGCATTGGTGAAAAGATAGAGGGTCCTAAGATCCTGCCCGTTCCTTCATATATGCTAATTTTCCCTTGTTTCATAAGGTGCTGAACGCCTTTATAGAGCCCCTCAACTATTTTATTCTTTCTTTCTTGAACCTTACTGAAATCTAATGAAATGTTTGAGGCAATTACACCAAAATCCTGCGCTTTTTTGGTCGTACGATATACCTCTGCACTTCGAAGTAATGCTTTACTAGGAATACACCCTTTATGTAAACAAGTTCCACCTAACTTTGTCTTCTCCACGATGGCCGTTTTTAATCCAAGCTGTGACGCACGTATTGCTGCCACATATCCACCAGTACCTCCGCCTAAAATGACTAAATCATATTCTTCTGCCAAACCAAACCCTCCTCGTTACTTGCTATGAACGGTGTCTTTTATTCCATTTGGATATTGTTTCGCCTCTTCTTCTCCTCTTAACACTCTTAACGCACCTTCCGCAAGAGCCTGTAACTCATTTTCACCAGGTTCAATCATTACGTCCGCTATCCAATTGACACGATCACTGATTTCTTTAACAAATCCTTTCCCGTACGCCAATCCACCCGTAAGAATAATCGCATCTACTTTTCCTGCTAATACACTACTCGCTGCACCAATCTCTTTCGCAACCTGGTATGCCATCGCTGAGTATATAAGCTTAGCCTGCTTATCTCCCTTACGGATCATTTCTTCTACTTTTAGCGCATCATTCGTACCAAGATACCCAACAAGTCCGCCTTGACCGACTAGTTTCTTCATAACTTCTTCTCTATAAAAATCTCCTGAATAACATAAGGAAATTAAATCACCAGCTGGTACTGTCCCCGCACGCTCCGGACTAAATGGTCCATCACCATGCAATCCATTATTCACCTCAATCACTCTACCATTTTTATGAACCCCTACAGTGATCCCTCCACCCATATGAGTCACAATTAGGTTCAGGTCCTCATACCTTTTCCCGAGGGACTTCGACACCCTCCTAGCAACCGCTTTTTGATTAAGTGCATGGAAAATACTTTTCCGTTCAATTAATGGAAAACCAGAAATACGTGCGATCGGATCAAGTTCATCTACAACAACAGGATCGACAATAAAAGCTGGGATATTTAAACCAGATGCAATTTCAAAGGCAATAATTCCTCCCAGATTTGATGCGTGTTGTCCTGAATAACCAGCCCTTAAGTCTAAAAGCATCATATCGTTCACTTCATACGTCCCACCTTCAATGGGGCGAAGTAAGCCACCACGTCCACAAACAGCACTCAGCTTTGATATATTTATTCCTTCAATATCAAGCGTCTCAAGTATCGTCTGTTTTCTGAATTCATATTGATCAATAATATTGTCAAACGAATTGATCTGGTCTGATTCGTGTCGTATGGTCTTTTCAAAAATTGAAAGGTCATTATCGAATACTCCGATTTTCGTTGATGTAGAACCCGGGTTGATTACAAGAATTCGATTCATTAATTCATGCAACGTGTAAACCTCCATTGTATCCAAGCTTTATACTACTATGTAAAAGACAAGAGGCTGAATTCTCAGCCTTCCTTGTCCGTGCATTAACGTCGACTTAAAATATGATGTCCGTTTTGTAAGAATTGACTTCTAGAATTACGCATTCTTTCGATTCGCTCTTCTGCCATTCGATCAGCCGCTTTATATGTCGGAATTCTATCACGTTTTGCAATTTCAATTACCTTCTCAATATTAGTGTAGATCGTCTCAACTTTTTTCATTGCTCTCTCATGATTATAACCGTATAACTCATCTGCTACGTTAATTACTCCGCCTGCATTAATTACGTAATCTGGCGCATAAACAATTCCCATTTCATGAATGATATCACCATGGCGTGGGTCACGTAACTGGTTGTTTGCCGCTCCTGCAATAACTTTCGCTTTAATTTGGGGAATCGTGAGATCATTAATGACTGCCCCAAGAGCACATGGTGCATAAATATCACATTCAACACTATAAATTTCATTTGGCTCTACCGCTTTGGCTCCAAAATCTTCAACAGCCCTTTGTACAGCTTCTTTATTTATATCCGTAACAATTAATTGTGCGCCTTCTTCATGAAGATGACGGCACAAGTTATATGCTACATTCCCTACCCCTTGTACGGCAACAACTTTTCCTTCAAGGGAATCCGTACCGAACGCTTCCTTTGCAGCAGCTTTCATCCCACGATAAACACCATATGCAGTTACAGGTGATGGATTCCCAGATGAACCAAATGCCGGTGAGATACCCGTTACGTAATCCGTTTCTTCATGAATTAAATCCATATCTGCTACCGTTGTTCCTACATCTTCCGCTGTAATGTAGCGTCCATTTAATCCTTGAATATAACGACCGAACGCACGAAACATTTCTTCATTTTTATCTTTACGCGGATCACCTATAATAACGGTTTTTCCACCGCCAAGATTTAATCCTGCAGCTGCATTTTTGTAAGTCATTCCCTTTGCTAGACGCAAGGCATCTTCAATCGCAGCTTCTTCTGACTCGTATGTCCACATCCGCGTTCCACCTAAGGCCGGACCTAATGTTGTATCATGTATAGCGATAATCGCCTTTAATCCCGATTGTTTATCTTGGCAAAACACCAATTGCTCGTAATCATAAGTTTCCATATACTTAAAAATTTCCATTAACGTCTTCCTCCTCAACCAACAGTGTTTTCTTTATTTACAAACAGAACAAATTGCCAGAGCAAGTGAATACACTTTACTTTCCGCTGAATCTGCTCTAGATGTTAAAACAATTGGTACTTTTGCTCCGGCGATAATTGCTCCAACCCTAGCACCAGCAAAATATACGAGTGATTTATATAGTGTATTTCCTACTTCAATAGTTGGCACTAATAAAATATCAGCTCGTCCAGCCACCTCACTGTTAATCTTTTTCTGCTTAGCAGCTTCGAGAGAAATGGCATTATCAAGACCCAATGGTCCGTCTATGATGCAATCCTTTATTTGGCTTCTTCGATTCATTTGAGTTAAGATCGCTGCATCCATTGTTGCTGGCATTGATGGATTTACGACTTCTACTGCTGCAATGACGGCCACACGTGGAGTTTCAATTCCGATTGATTTCGCAAGTTTTACCGAATTATTAATGATTTGAATTTTTGTATCTAAATCAGGATTTATGTTCATAGCTGCATCGGTAACAATTGTAAAACGGTCATAACCAGCAACTTCAAAAACGGAGATATGCGATAACACATTCCCTGTTCGTAAACCGAAGTCTTTATTAAGTACTGCCTTTAAGAGAGTAGCTGTTGGAACATTTCCCTTCATAAGTACATTTGCTTCATTTAATTTAATTGCTTTAACTGCATGTTCAGCAGCAGAAACACTTGAGTTGGTATGAAAAATCTTTATTTTTTCACTTCTTACTAGTTCTGGGGCTTTTTCCCTCAGTATAGACAAAATTTGCTCTTTATCTCCATATAGAAAGAAATTAGCTATCCTGAGCCTTAAAGCCTCTATAACTGCATCAATAACCTCTACATCGTCTGCCGCCGCTACTGCTACGGTCTTCTCTTCATATTGGGTTGCTCTTTCTATTAGCAAATCCAATGTCATTAAGTTCAACCCCTTTTTACCCCTAAGCTTACGATACTCCTGTATAACATTATGCAAGAAGCATGCCAAAAAATAAAATATGAAAACGTTTTATTATGCATGGATTAACCTGCAAATTATTTCACTGCATGAAATTTATTGCACGCCACTTCTGGCAAGATTGTATTTATCAAGCTTATAATATAAATTTCGAACGGATAATCCCAATTTCTTTGCAGTTGCTGTTTTATTTCCTTTTAGTTCCGCTAAGGTTTGAGCGATTATTTTTGCTTCAAACTCTTCAACGAGTTCTGCCAATGACTCCTTTTTGTCTTCCTCAGCTGTCACCTTTGGCAACTGATCTTGCTCCTTAATTAAAACAGGGACGTGCAAAATATCAATTTCCGTTTCATGGTTGGTCATAAAAATGATTGCCCGCCCAAGAATGTTTTCTAATTCTCGAACATTACCTGGCCAATCGTAACGCATAAGTTGCTTCATTGCGAGCGGTGTGATTCCCTCCACATTTCGTCCATAATCTTGATTTATTTTTTGGATGAGCCTTTCGCACAACAACGGAATATCCTCTTTTCTGAATCTCAAAGCAGGAATATGAATAGGCATTCGATTGAGACGATAATATAAGTCTTCCCGAAAAGTACCGTTTGCAATGCCCTTCTCAATATTTACATTCGTGGCAGCGATCACTCGAACATTAATCGGGATCGATTTGGTCCCACCTACTCTAGTAATTTCATTTTCCTGTAGCACTCTTAACAGCTTCGCTTGTGTATTGGCCGTCAACTCACCAATCTCATCTAGAAAAATACTCCCATTATTCGCTTCTTCAAAGAACCCTCTTTTCCCCCCACGTTTCGCACCCGAGAACGCTCCTTCCTCATAGCCAAACAGTTCACTCTCGAGGAGACTTTCTGATAATGCCGCGCAGTTAACACGTATGAACTTGTTATATTTCCGATCACTACCATTATGGATCGCGTGTGCAAAAAGTTCTTTTCCCGTTCCTGATTCACCGCGAAGCAATACCGTTGCTGGAGTTTTCGCACCAAGTCTTGCTTGTTCAATCGAAAGCTGAATTTCCTCCGAACGGCCAATAATATCATCAAACGAGTATTTTGCTTCAAGAGTACGAATGATTTGCCTTGCTCTACTCAGCTCTTTATTTAAACTTTGAATTTCAGACATATCATGAATGACACCGACGCTACCTTTTAATTTCCCATCAACAATTATAGGAGCGACATTAACAATAACATCTTTTTTATTTGGTCCAACTCTCATCGTTACTCCTCTTACTGGCCTTCTCGTTTGGAGTACTTTCATATGCATACTTTCGCCTTCTGAAATATCTGCATTCGCTGGTTGCCCGATGACTTGTTCCTCCGTCAATCCCGTAAGCCTAGTATAAGCAGGGTTAATCATAATCCCATTTCCGTTTTCGTCTACAACAGAAATCGCTTCATCACTAGATTGAATAATCGCTTGAAGCATGGTCTTTATCTCGTTTAAATTCGTTATTTCCAAGGCCAAGTCCATTAACTCTGTTTTATCTTTAAAGACAGAAAATGCCCCAATCAATTGATTATTTTCATCAATCATCGGGATTCGGGTGGTTATCACATGCATGCCATTCGTTAATACCAACTCATGATTCGCTTCAATTTTCCTGGTTATTAAAATACGTGGCAACTGGCTTGAAGGAATAACTTCGAGGATTGGTTTTCCAATCGCCTCTTTCTGGCTAATTCCTGTCATTCTCTCCGCACTGCTATTAAAAAGGGTAACTACCCCGTCTTTATTTACTACAATCATCCCATCGTCAGTCGAATTAAAAATCAAGTCATGCTTATATGCATCATTTTGCACTTTATCAAGCAACTTTTCTTTTTCTTCAATTAACATGGTAACAAGGAAGGCTACACTTCCAGGAATAAGAACCGTATTCTTAGAGCGAGCATCTCTTAATTCACGAAAAACATTTTCATCACCAGTTACCTCAATAATAATATCAACTGTTTCTATATATTTACGCCAATCAATATCTGTAATGATTCCTTCCGTTTTGGCGTGTTTTATCCCTTCCGCCTCTAGATCACGATCAATCACTACTTTAACATCAAGCATAGCTGTTTCTTTTAATATTTTTAATATAGAAGTTCCACCCTTACCGGCCCCTACAATCATGACTGTCTGCAAAAAATCACCTACTCTATATGAATAATGAAGAATATTGCATATCTCTATTTTAATGTGAATATTCCATCTTGACAAATTGGGAGAATAATTTATGATGGCAAAGGAGACCACACTTTCGTTTTGAAGGGATTGCCTATGATTAGAATATTTGCGTTACTTATCTTATTAATACCTGGCTTTTTAGCCGCATACGGTATTAAACTAATGCGGGATATGCTGTTCGGGATACTTCTTTCACCCTTTCCATATCTTTGGCTTCAATTTCTGATTGGTCTATTTCTGTTTGTGGCAGGATTATCTTTCGTGGCAGGTTTTATCTTTCACAGAGATCGCAAAAAAAATAAAGTACAAGCTCGATTTCAGACACAAAAAAAAGACAAAGCGTAAAAAATATGATTACGCTTTGTCTTTTTTATATTTATCCCGAAGTTTAACCGCAATGGTTGGATCATCTGTTATAAACGCTGTACAGTTGATTTGAAACAATCTCTCCATCTCAGCTTCTTTATTGACTGTATATGGCCTCACAGCAATTCCCGACTCTAAGGAAGGACCAATCACCTCATTAGGTACCGCTAAATAATGGGGATGAAACCCTTTTGCTTGAATAGAAGCTGCATATACCCATGGCATATATAGACCTTCTGATAGCAAAGGGGCAATCTCGATTTCTGGAGCAAGTCTATAGCAATGAACAATACTGTAATGATTAAATGAAGAAATTACGATTCGGTCTGAGAGTTCATATTGACGAATTAACTGTATGACTTTTTCCTCCATACCTTCGTAACGAAACACACCATTTTTCAATTCAACATTGCAGGTTAATGTATTTGTCTGTAGCCAAGCGAATACTTCTTCTAATGTAGGAATTGATTGTTTTTCTTTTAAATCAGGAAATAATACTGCTGCATTCAATTTCTTTAATTCTTGAAGTGTATAGTCCTTCACATATCCTTTTCCATTTGTCGTGCGATTCAGCTTTTCATCATGAATGACTACTACTTCACCATCCTTTGAAAGCTGGACATCTAGCTCTACTCCATCTGCATTTGCATATTCTGCTTCCTGAAATGCTATCATCGTGTTCTCAGGAAACTTAGCTGAATAGCCGCGATGTGCAATTACTTCAGTCATAATGCTCGTACCTCCATTATTCAGAGTAAAGTGTATTCCTATCGCTGTAAATCGTACCTTTTATTAAAGTACGAACATGTTTTTTCTGGTTTTTGATTTGTAGTGTCGTTTCTGGATACGCTGCAACTTGTATACTTACTTGACCTTCTCCCTTTGTCTCAAGAAGCTTCATGACGTTTTTTCTTCTTGCCTCTAAAAAGGACACATCCATCATTTCGTCCTCATATATGGTCTTTAACCGTTGAAATTGCTTGTATTGTGTTTCATTCAGATGCGATTGTAAGTCTTCAAACGATTCGAGTTGCTTTTTAAGCCCCTCCACATAGAACACTTTTTCTTTATACCTCAACAACAACTCAGAAAGCTCATGTTCTAATTCGAAACGATTAAATCCTTCCACTTGAATAAACGTCTTCCTTTCTAGCCTATTACCAAATACAGCAGCACTCACCTTCCCCTTCGCCTCAATGGTCCCTCCGATAATTTTACCCTTTTGTTCGTTAGCAATAATATTCCTTCCCTTTATCTTTGCACCTAACGCATAATACCCAATATGAATATCCTCACCAGCTTTTAGCGTACATTCATTAGCATGTTTTAAGAATATATTTTTTGCTGCTTTAATAATGGTTGTGTTATTCCCGAATACTCCACCTTTAATAAAAATGTCACCGCTTTCGGATACCACTTCTTTGACCCCACTTATGCCAAGCTCCCCTAGGATTGAAATATCCTGAGTAGCCTTGACACTAAATCCTGCTGAAACCATGCCGTTAATTGTGACACTTCCATCAAATTGTATGTTCCCAGTACCCGTTCCCACATCTCCATTAATGATGAGATGATTCCCAACAGAAATTTTCCCATCTTTGTATTGGACAACTCCATCTACAAGCGCTTTTAAAGTGGTTACGTCGTCCTTTTCTATTTTTTCAACTGTCTTATGGTCATAAAACAAGGGTTTGTCCTTCCCTCTTTTCGGTAGCAATACCTCTCCCAGTACATTTCTTCCAGGAACACCTTCTGTACATGGAATCTTTTCACCAAGCCATTCCCCAGCTTTCACTTCATCAATAAAATGCAAATCAAAGTAATCTGCTTTTCCGTCTTCGCGAATCGTCGGTTTTCGGTCAGATAATTGAAAGTACCGCACAACCGCATCTGCTCCAGTAAGGGCAGGCTCACCTTTTGCTACGATAAATTCCTTATTGGAAAGCGGTTGCTTTACTGCCGTGTCCAATATTCCATTTTTAATTCCATGAACACCTAGTGCTTCCATTATGTCAGCAGTGAATTTCTCACTCTCACTGTGTAATTGCGCTTCTGTTACATGAAGCCGCATCTTTGCAATCATCTTATCTTCACTAATAGAAATAGAAATAAGAGGCTTCCATTCACCGACATGTATCTTCTCGCTTATTACCTGTTCTAAACTAGCTTTCAACTCTACAAATTTAGTGATCGTAATTCTCGGATGCTCTCGAACAAGCTGATCCAATCGATTTAGTGAAAATCCTTTTTTTAAAACCGTAATAAAGACAGATCCGTTCTCCACTTCCAGTCGAAAATATTCATTGTTTATTAGGTCCATGAATGCCGTCACCCTAATCATAATAGTACTTTAAGTATATATGAAAGATGGTTACTTGAATATACATGATCAATCTTCTTCATATAAAAACAAAACTTTGTCCCAACAAGTGATAACTATAAGAGCAATATCATATTTTTAAGTAAATATATTAAATGTTAGTAGGGATTTTTATGAATGAAAAAAATAATCATCACGCTTATGAGCAACTTTCAAATTCTAACTCAGTCGTCCCCCGTTATATAAAAGCCCCAGTTGAAATCGTTCATTCTAAATTTGACTTTACGATTAATAAAACCATTAAAATTAGCGAAAGGACAAGCAAAATATTAGATATTAACTGGACTACCCTTCACCCTGAATATCAAATAAACCTAGTAGCCAATCGACTTTGGGTTTCTGGTAAACTTCATGCTGAAATTACCTATACCAAACTAAACAATTCTAACATCCACATGGAAAATCTTCTTATTCCGTGGAAAAAAACATGTCAATTAGAATATACGTACCCTCCAATGATTCCTTTGAGCAATGAAAAAACACAGTATGATTTCATTAACCAAGACCAACAAACAGAAACTTCGACTCACTTTGAGCAATCGATTTATCAAAATGAAGCGTCCATATTGGAAATCATCTCTACCAAAATTATTACAACAAAGAATATAAAAGAAGAGGATACTAACTCCATTCTATTCTTGGATCTATATTGTGAAAAACAGTTCAGAATATGGCAAAACCAAATAATAAAACTCTAACCAGAAGGAACTGTTGTTATGGTTCCTTCTTTGTGATGCACGAAACATAATCAGGCTAAAACCCCTGTCTATTCGTCCATACATCGGGACAAGCGAATCATACACTAATCATGTATAACAAGCATCAGAAAGGGGAAAGTTTGCATGTCATTTTTTGAACATCATGATTCTCACGGAAAAAAGAAAGTTGTAAAATCATCATCTGTTCAACAAGAGGTAAGTAACACACCTGTAACACCAGAGGTAGTAAATTCTTATCCTTTTATGAAAGTTCCTGTTGTATTAGGGGAAACAACTGTACAAATCGACCTTGATTCCATTATTGAGTTTCCTGAACCGGTATTAGAAATCAAAAAAATTAAAAAAAACCTAAAGCTAGTACAATGTCGGCTATTGCTACCAACAAACAAGCTATTCTTAAAGGGATTTGTTAGAAAAAACATTCAATATGCAACACCTAAAGCAGGAGGGAAAGATTTTGTCTCTTCAAGCATTCACTCCTTAACGGTCGATGTCCCATTTCAAGCAGTCACACAAATAGACTTTTTAAGCAAACCTGCTTTTAAAGCTGGTCCTAAAACGACTGAGTTCGAGTATTTTATGTCTTCCCCACTACCTCATGGATATGCTTCCAAAGAAAAATTGCTTTCAGCTGACCTCTCGGAGTACAACCAAATTAGTGGGGAGGTTTTTAACGAGCTGCCTTATTGCGAATTAATCGCAAGTCATTTTATTGAAATGGATGAAGCCCTAAATAGAAAAATGGGAACGGTTTTTGGCCCAGAGGGAGAAATCTGTGCACCATTTGAAGAAGGTACCTTCACAAAAATTGAAGAAAAAATGGTTGTTGAATTGACTTTAAAGGTACTACAAAATCAACAAGTTAAAATGCAGAAACATGTATGTAAACAAGACGAAGATATGGATGACCACCATCATTTTTAACATTCCCATAAATCACACAAAACCCAATGAACACTTTTGTCATTGGGTTTTAATTTTCCTTATAAATAATTAATACTGAATGATGGCTTTACTTTTCTTCTAACTCTTTCAAGAAGCCTTATGTTCTAAACGAAGCTTATCAGCAACCATTGCGATAAATTCTGAATTTGTAGGTTTTGCTTTTGACATACTCACTGTATAACCGAAAAGACTCGAAATGCTATCGATATTCCCTCGGCTCCAAGCTACCTCAATTGCATGACGAATGGCACGTTCAACACGGCTAGCCGTAGTATTATATTTCTTCGCAATATCAGGATACAACACCTTCGTAATTGAACCAAGTAGTTCAATATCGTTGTAAACCATTGAAATAGCTTCACGTAAATATAAATACCCCTTAATATGAGCTGGTACACCAATTTCATGGATGATGCTAGTAATACTTGCATCCAAATTTTTCGGCTTTGATTCCATTTGTTGACGATACATCGGACTAGTTGTTAACGGTGAAGTCGTTCTCATAACAGCGCTTGTTTTCCCACTCACTTGACGAATATGATTTCCTAAATTTTCTAAATCAAATGGTTTTAAGATAAAGTAAGAAGCTCCTAGTTCTACCGCTTTCTTAGTAACGTCCTCTTGGCCGAATGCTGTAAGCATAATAACGTTCGGCATCGGAGACTTTCGAGTTTCACGCAACTTTTCAAGAACCGCTAGCCCGTCTAGGTGTGGCATAATGATATCTAAAACAAGAACATCAGGAGACACTTTTTCTAATAAATCCAGACATTCTTGACCATTATGAGCTGAACCAACGACTTCCATATCTTCTTGGGACACTAAATAGTCCTTAAGTAAGCCAACTAGCTCTCTATTATCATCAACTACACATACTTTTATCTTTTTCACTACATGTTTCCTCCTCGAAAGTATTCTCACCTGAACAATTATCTATATATATAATCTACTAACCAATTCGACAATGCAACAGTAAATCCTTTTCTTTTTTGAAAAAATCTAAAAAAATGGTATAAATCTCTATTTTTCTTCGGTTTTCGCCCGTATTCGACTTATTCTGTACTTTTGTCGAAAAATCTTTATTTTCGATTAAAAAAAGGGAGAGGCTAAAGCCTCCACCTTAACTCGCCTTTTCTCTTGGTTTTTCGTAAATATCAATACCAGCTTCATTTAGCATCCATTCGATATGAACACCATAGCCTGAAGTAGGGTCATTGACGAACACATGTGTTACGGCTCCAACCACCTTATCATCCTGTATGATCGGACTTCCACTCATTCCTTGAACAATCCCACCTGTTTTTTCAAGTAACTCTGGGTCAGTTACCTTAATCACCATTCCTTTTGTAGCCGGAAATTTTTGTGGAATCGTGCTTACAATTTCGATATCAAATAATTTTACTTGATCATTGTCTACAACTGTTAGTATCTTAGCCGGACCCTCTTTAACCTGATGTGAGAGGGCTATTGGAAGTGCTTTATCCATTATTCCATTGGTAATTTCTTTTGAAAGCTTACCAAAAATTCCAAAAGGGCTATTTCTTTGAATGTCACCAATAACTTCTTTATCAGAAGAGAAACGGGCTAGTTTTTCACCTGGATCTCCATTGCTTCCTTTTTCAATAGACGTGACTGTTGAGCGAACAATTTGACCATCCTCAACTACGATAGGCTTTTTTGTGTCCATGTCCGAAATAACATGTCCTAAGGCACCATACTTTTTCGATTCCGGATGATAAAACGTCATTGTTCCAATACCAGCCGCCGAGTCACGAATATATAAACCGAGTTTAAAATTCTCTTCTCCCGTTTCCTTTAATGGCAAAAGCTTCGTATCAATTTTGCCATCTTCTCTGCTTACTTCAATATTTAATGGTTCACCCTTTTGTCCTGCTGTTTGAACAAATGGTGCTACATCTGACATTTTTTCGATTTTTTGACCATTAATCTTTGTAATAATGTCGCCTACTTTAATTCCAGCAATTTCACCTGGAGATTTCTTACCTTCTGCTGTATTTACTTGATGGTGACCAACAACAAGGACTCCTACCGTATTAAGCTTCACACCGATAGACTGTCCACCTGGAATGACTTTAAAATCCTTTAATACGTCTACATCGACCTTTTTAATGGGGAAACCTGCTAGTTCAAGCAGCATTTCATCTTTCCCATATTTCTTTGCTTGTAATGACACGGTTTGATCATCTTGTTGAATAGAAAGAGTTGAATTTGCTGTGACGGCAGCAGATACAGGAGTAGATTTTTGTAAAATAAGGTTTTCGCCTTCAAACAGGGTAACGCTTTTGGGGATACTAAGGTAGTCTTGAAACGGTTTCGAAAATCCTATGGCAACTAATGAAACAAGGAGAATTCCACCAATTATTTTTCTAAGAAGTTCATGCCTCAACATCTTTCACTCTCCTCGCTTCTAGTCCACACACACTTTTTTCTTCTTTATGGCTACATCTTTAATTTTGCCTGCTTGAGTCGCATTTATAACCTTTTCCGTTATAAAAAAAGCTACCCGTTATGGATAGCTTTTCAAGTTACCTTCATTTCCTTTGCTAAATAGAGTAATTCTTTCGCATGCTCACGGGTCAAATCGGTAATTTCTACTCCAGATATCATTCGACCGATTTCTTTTACCTTATCTGGCTCTGATAATGATTGGACTGAAGTTTTCGTTCTTCCTTTTTGAGTAACCTTTGAAATATAAAGATGGGTATCAGCCATAGCTGCCACTTGAGGCAAATGGGAAATACATAGTACCTGAGATGAAACAGCTACTTTATAAATCTTTTCTGCAATGGCTTGCGCTACACGTCCTGACACTCCTGTATCCACTTCGTCAAAAATAATGGAAGTAACACCTTGATGTTTAGAGAAGATACTTTTTAAAGCTAACATCATTCTCGATAACTCTCCACCAGATGCTACCTTGGATAAAGGCTTTAATGGTTCACCTGGATTTGTTGAGATAAAGAATTCGATGTGATCACATCCTGTATGTGTGAACACATCATAATCCGAGTGAAAACGCACTTCAAATACTGTTTTATCCATATACAGTTCTTTTAATTCACGGTGAATTGATTTTGTTAGCTTCTCCGCAAACTGAAACCTTGTGGAGGTCAACTCTTTTGCTTCGAGCACTAAATCTTTCTTTATCGCCGCAAGTTCTTTGCTTAATGCATTGATATGCGTCTCTTTATTTTGTAGTGTTTCTATCTCTTCTTCTATTTTAGCTGAGTATTCTATGATCTCTTCAATCGTTTTTCCATATTTTCTCTTTAACTGATTTATTTCGTTTAGTCTGCTCTCAATATCGTGCAAACGTTCTGGATTAAACTCAAGACTGTCCATTTTACTTCTTAGCTCTCTAGCGACGTCCTCTAAGGCGTAGTAACTAGTCGAAACCGTATCAGCTAACCCTTGATATTGTTGATCCACACTTGAAACATCTTCTAAATGACTCATCAAAAGGCCAATCCAATCCAATCCCCTTTGGTCTCCTTGAAGCACAGAATAGCTATTAGAAAGGCCCTCATAAACCTTTTCAAAATTAGACAATCGTTTTTTTTCTTCAAGTAATTGGTCATCTTCATTAATCACTAACTGCGCTTTTTGAATTTCATCAAATTGAAATTGAATCAGATCCAGCCGATGAGCCATTTTCTGTTCATTTTCACTCAAACTTTTTAACCTTTTGGAGGTCTGCTCATAGCTTCGATATAATTTCGAATACTCTTCTAGTTGCCTTGATATCACTTTTGCACCGAATTGGTCTAGGAGCCTTTGATGCTTAGCTTCCTCCATTAATTCTTGATGCTCATGTTGTCCATGAATATCAATTAATGTCGACCCTATTTCACGTAAGGTAGATATCGTGACCAGTTTGCCGTTTATGCGACAAACACTTTTACCCGATTGCGATATATCTCTTCTTAATATAAGCATTCCCTCTTCAATCTCTATTCCAAACTCTTCAGCTTTTTGGTAGCTCGGATGCGTCAAACTCTCTAATTGGAAAAGCCCTTCAATTTCAGCTTTTTCTTCTCCATGTCGAACAAATTCTGACGAACCTCTTCCCCCGACAAGAAGATGAACAGCATCAATTATAATCGATTTACCTGCTCCTGTTTCACCTGTCAAAACTGTCAATCCCTTTGTAAATGACACAGTTAGGTTTTCAATAATTGCAAAATTTTTAATCGACAACTCGGTTAACAACTGGTTTCACCTCTATTTAGAGCATTTCAAGGAATCGATTGGAAATCGTAATCGTTTCTTCTTCTTTTCTACAAATAATGAGAATCGTATCATCTCCACAAATCGTTCCTAAAATCTCTTCCCAATCTAAGTTATCAATCAGTGCACCAATGGCCATGGCATTACCTGGTAATGTTTTCATAACAAGTAAGTGACCTGCACTATCAATTCGAACGAAGGCATCCATTAAATTTCTCTTTAATTTTTGAAGAGGATTAAAACGTTGATCCGCAGGAAGACTATATTTGTATCTCCCATCCATAAGCGGCACTTTTACCAAGTGTAATTCTTTAATATCTCTCGAAATGGTTGCTTGTGTTACGTTAAATCCAGCAAACTTTAGTTCATCAACTAATTCATCTTGTGTCTCAATATCATTGCTAGTAATGATTTCTCTAATTTTAATATGACGTTGGCCTTTATTCATGTACTCACCCCTAATTGCTTTCAAAAACTCTGTAATATTTTGTTATATTTTTTCAACTTTTGTAGTATATATGTATAAATATACATCCTTTTGCTTATCCCGTCAAAGTATACCTACAATAAAAAGAAGAACAAGCATGACGCTTATTCTTCTACATTCCCCTTTGATTTTAATACTTCATGAGCTTCTGAAACAATTTGGCTCGGCTTCTTAGAAAGATGGTTGTTCCCTTGCTCCTTTTCACCTTCCCAGCCTAAATGAAGTAAAAACTCAATATTGCCATCCCCACCAGTGATTGGTGAGAACGATAGATTTTTGACATCATAACCAAGAGATAAAGAAAGGTTGATGATTTTATTTATGACCGCTTCATGAACCTTTGGATCCCTTACGATTCCCTTTTTCCCTACCTCTTCTCTACCAGCCTCAAATTGTGGTTTGACCAATGCGATAATATCGCTGTTTTGGACTAGGAGGGTTTTTAACACAGGGAGAATAAGCTTTAATGATATAAATGAAACATCTATTGAAGCAAAATTCGGCATCTCTCCAGTCAGATCAGCAGGTGTCACATAACGAAAGTTTGTCCGTTCCATGACGATCACTCGATCATCTTGCCTCAACTTCCATGCTAACTGATTATATCCTACATCTAAGGCATAAGATTGTTTAGCCCCATTCTGTAAGGCACAGTCTGTAAATCCACCGGTGGAGGCACCAATATCTAACAAAACCTTGCCTTCAACATGTACATCAAATTCCTTCAAGGCTTTTTCTAACTTTAAGCCACCCCTACTTACATAAGGCATGACATTTCCTTTAATCATTAGTGGCAGATCGCTACTTATTTTTTCACCAGGTTTATCCAATCGGTTTTCGTTGCTATATACGAGACCTGCCATAACCGCTCGTTTTGCTTTTTCTCTTGTTTCTATTAACCCGCGTTCAACTAGCAGGACGTCAATTCGTTCTTTTTTACTTTTCATAGTAATGAACCCTTTTTTCCTTTAATCTTTGTAAGTTCGATTACCTTTCGAATCGTTGAATCCACAGTCAAATCGATTTCTTTCAATAACTCATCAACACTTCCATGCTCAATAAATTGATCTGGAATTCCCATGCGATCAACCACTGCATCAAAATAACGATTTTCAGATGCAAACTCTAAAACAGAACTTCCAAATCCACCTTGAAGAACGGCTTCTTCAATTGTTAGCACAGGCTGTTTCCGTTCAAACAGCTCTGTGAGCATCTGATGGTCTAACGGTTTAATAAATCGTGCATTGACGACCTTCACACGAATCCCCTGCTGTTCAAGATGATTGGCTGCCTCTAACGCCATTGGAATCGTTGTCCCAAAAGTTAAAATAGCCACATCTTCGCCTTCTTTTAATACTTCCCAAGTACCAATTGGAATCGTTTTAAGCTCTTCATCCAATGGAACTCCCACTCCATTTCCTCGAGGGAATCTCATGGCAATCGGTCCATCATCATACTTTAAGGCTGTATTGACCATATGTTGCCCTTCGTTTTCATCTTTCGGCATCATCAGCACCATGTTTGGCACATGTCTCATAAAGGCAATATCAAATACTCCTTGATGAGTTTCTCCATCAGCACCTACAAGTCCTGCACGATCAATACCAATAAAAACATTTAAATTTTGACGGCAAATATCATGAACTACTTGGTCATAAGCCCGTTGCAGGAAGGTTGAATAAATCGCTAAAAACGGCTTCATCTTTTGGGTTGCGAGTCCTGCAGCTACGGTTGCAGCATGCTGTTCAGCAATTCCCACATCAAACATACGATCAGGGAATTCACTTGCAAATCCCTCAAGCTTGGAACCAACAGGCATTGCAGGGGTGATTGCAACGATTCTCTCATCTTCTCGTGCTAGTTTTCGAACCGTTTCACTAACCAGTTTACTCCATGCTGGTGGAGGAGTTTCAGCCGGTTTTGGAAAAGCTCCTGTTTCAATTTTATACGGTCCCGTTCCGTGCCAAGTACCCACTACATCACTTTCTGCAGGATGATATCCCTTTCCTTTTTTAGTGATCACGTGTAAAAGAACCGGTCCTTCTGTCTTTTTTGCGTATGCTAAGTTTTCAAATAGTTCATCATAATTATGACCATCTACTGGTCCTAAATACGTAAAGCCCATCTCTTCAAAAAACATACCTGAAACCAACAAATACTTCAGGCTATCTTTTATCCGCTCAGCGGTTGTCGCTAATTTCCCTCCAACAGCGGGAATTTTCTTTAACAGATACTCTAGTTCATCTTTCGCCCAGTGATATTTCCCAGCCGTTCGTAATCGGCCTAAGATACTGTGAAGAGCACCTACATTAGGGGCAATGCTCATCTCATTGTCATTTAAGACAACGATGAGGTTCTTCTTTTCATGACCTATGTGATTTAATGCCTCTAGTGCCATTCCACCAGTTAAGGCACCATCACCAATTACAGGGACAACAAAAGATTTCTCCTTTTTTAAATCCCTTGCGATCGCCATACCCATAGCAGCGGATAAAGAGGTAGAACTATGCCCTGTTTCCCAAACATCATGTTCACTTTCAATCATCTTTGGAAATCCACATAAGCCTTTATATTGTCTTAATGTGTCAAACTCACTTGCTCTACCAGTTAAAATTTTATGGACATATGATTGGTGACCAACATCCCATAAAATTTTATCTTTTGGGCTTGTAAAACAAGTATGAAGAGCAATCGTCAGCTCTACTACTCCTAAATTCGGTCCAATATGGCCACCTGTAACTGATAATTTTTCTATTAAAAATTTTCTGATGTCTTCACTTAATTCTTGTAGTTGTTGTTGAGAAAGCCCTTTTAAGAAGGAAGGGTCTTTAATTGATAACAGATCCACTAGTAGGACCACTCACTTTCATCTCTTAATTGTTGCCGATCTTTTTCTTAGTTGTTTCATGTGTTTCGTTAGCTATATACATTAAGAGTACCGTATTATAGTCATTTTTCCAAATGTTTTCCGTTTACACTCTTATTAATGATTTCGGTTAGCTACTAAATCCGTGATTTCTTTAAGAATCTCCGTTTCAAGTTCCAAGCTATTTAGGGCATCCTTTGCAAGCGTAATATGCTCTAATAGTGATTGCCTTGCTCCCTCCATCGTCAGCAACGATGGATATGTGCTCTTATTGTTTTGTTCGTCACTGCCCACTTTCTTCCCGATGATTTCTTCATCACCTTCAAGGTCTAGAATATCATCCCTAATTTGAAAGGCTAAACCTAAATGGTGAGCAAAGGTAGCAAACTTTTCTAATTGTTGAGTATTTGCTCCGGCAATCATCGCTCCAGCAACCACACTATAAGCAAGTAACTTCCCTGTCTTATGGATGTGAATGTATTCAAGTTCTTCAAGACTTAAGTCTTTCCCTTCCCCATCCATATCGGCTACTTGTCCACCTACCATTCCTTCGGCACCTGATGCTTTTGCTAAGTCAGAAATAAGTTGGATTTTTACTTCAGCCGGAATATTCTGGGAAGATGCACTCGAAATTACTTGGAAGCTGTACGTTAAAAGGGCGTCACCAGCAAGAATAGCATATGCTTCTCCAAACACCTTATGATTCGTAGGCTTTCCTCTTCGTAAGTCATCGTTATCCATACTTGGAAGATCATCATGAATTAAAGAATACGTATGGATCATTTCTATTGCTGCAGCTGCTTCTAAACCTAATTCTCCCTTCTTCCCAAACGCTTCTAAGGTGGCGAATAATAATAATGGACGAATACGTTTGCCACCTGCCTCTAACGAATAGAGCATCGCTTCCTTAATTAGTGAAGGTGCAGTTAATTTACTAACAGATTCATTTAAATACGCTTCCACTAGCTCTTTATACTTTTTAGAAAAGGAGGTAAATCCCACTTTCTTCACTACTATTCCTCCTCTTGAATAGAGAAGGTTTCCTTCTTCCCATTCTCGGTAAGAATTTCTGTTAGCTGCTCCTCTACATTGCGAAGCTTATCGTGACAAAGCTTCGAGAGCTCCATACCTTTTTTATAAATAGAAATGGCCTCTTCTAGAGGTACATCACCTTCTTCTAGTTGTTCAACGATATCTTCAAGCTGCTGCATTGCTTCTTCAAAGCTTATTTTCGTTTCTTTACTCATTTGTTTGATCCTTCCCCTCGATCTCTAACACTTCACAAGTGATAGAACCATCTACAAGTTTTATTTTAATATTATCATTTAGTTGGATTTGGTCCGTACTTTTTACTAAGTGATTTTCTTTATCATAGACGAGGCTATATCCTCGATCCATAATTTTTAAAGGGCTTAATGCATCCAATGCCATATTCACTCTTTGATGTTCTTTTTTCTTTGCTAAAAGAAGGTTTGCAAAGGCACGGTTTAATGCCTTTTCGGTCTTTGTTTGCTGCTGAACAGCTGTTTGAAGAAGTGTATTCAAATTATGTCTTTCAAGTCTTCGTTTGGTACGAATATACTCTTCATTTCTATTTAAAAATAAAGCTTGTGCTGCTCTCTGTAATAATTCTGTCGACTTATCAACCTGCTCTAACTTTTGTTCATACAATCTTTGTGGGTACTTAAAGGCGTATGATTTACTCAAGCGATCATATCGCTGTGCTTGTACATTTATCTTTTCTTTAATTTTTCGAATAATCCTTGTTTGTCTTGTTAACACTCTTTCAATTAATTCATCAATATGTGGGACAGCGAGCTCTGCTGCACCCGTAGGAGTCGGTGCTCGAAGATCAGCTACATAATCCGCAATGGTTGTGTCTGTTTCATGACCAACAGCAGATATAATCGGTATTCTGGATGAAAAAATGGCCCTTGCCACTATTTCCTCATTAAACGACCATAGTTCCTCAATTGAACCCCCACCGCGTCCAACAATCAATACATCAATCTCATGTAATTGATTTGCTTGTTCAATTGCCTTTACAATAGATGCAGCTCCTTGTTCTCCTTGAACAAGGGCAGGAATGACCATTATATTAGCAATCGGATATCTTCTTTTAAGGGTCGTTAGAATATCTCGTATCGCTGCTCCCGTAGGGGAGGTAATTACTCCAACGGTGTGGGGGTATTTTGGCAGTGGTTTTTTATGTTCCTTTGAAAATAACCCTTGTTTTAATAGTTTTTCCTTTAGCTGTTCAAAAGCTAAATAAAGATCGCCAATTCCATCGGGCTGCATCTCTTTTATGTACATTTGATACTGACCACTTTGTTCGTATACGGTGATATCACCTTTCACTAACACTTCCATTCCATTTTCTGGTCTAAATTTAATGGATTTATTGAAGCTTGAGAACATGACGGCAAGGATTCTTGCTTTTTCGTCTTTTAATGTAAAGTACATATGTCCACTGGAGTGCTGTTTAAAGTTTGAAATTTCCCCTTTTACGTACATATCCTGTAAATGTGGATCAGCGTCAAATTTTCTTTTTATATATTTGGTTAAGGCAGTTATTGTTACATATTGCTTTTCTTCCATTTAGTACTCCTTTTTCAGCAAAGGTATGGATCACGCAAAAAAACAGTCCTATCTAATTATAAGGATAAATCACTTTTCAGTCACGTCATGATGGTTTGGAAAAGGGATTACCTATAAAAAAGGGCTGTTTTTTGTGAAAATCTATCCTTGAATAGCTTTTCGCGCGGCTTTGACTGTGTTATACATGAGCATAGTAATGGTCATGGGACCGACTCCACCTGGTACTGGGGTAACGTAGGAGGCCTTGTCTTTTACTTGATGGTAAGCAACATCACCACAGAGCTTCCCTTCTTCGTTTCTGTTGATTCCAACATCAATGACTACAGCCTCTTGTTTTACAAAGTCGGCAGTTATAAAATTAGCTCTCCCTACAGCAGCAATTAAAATATCTGCTTGATTCGTGAATGATGCTAAGTCACGAGTCTTTGAATGGCAGTAAGTAACCGTAGCATCGCGGTTTAATAGCATTTGCCCTAGGGGTTTTCCGACGATATTGCTTCGTCCCACAATCACCACATGCTTTCCAGATAGAGAAATAGCATTATCTTCGAGCATCTCAATCACACCTGAGGGGGTGCATGGCATCAATGCATCTTGTCCTATAACCATCTTTCCCACATTAATCGGATGAAAACCATCAACGTCTTTCATCGGTGTAATTGCATTAATGATTTCGTCTTCATCCAAATGTTCTGGAAGTGGAAGTTGTACTAATATCCCATGTATCTCTTTACTCTCATTAAGCTCATATATTTTAGTTAGCAATATGTCTTGAGTAACAGTTGAGTCAAAGGTAATAAGCTCCGAATATATTCCAAGCTCCTTACATGCTTTCTGTTTGTTAGTCACATATGTACGTGATGCATCATCATTCCCAACTAAAATGACCGCTAAGCCTGGTACAACTCCCGCTTTTTTAAGGTTCTGAACGTCTGCCTGGATTTCTCTTCTCTTTTTTCTACTTAATTCTTTCCCATCAATTGTATGAGCTGTCACAACGATTCCCCCTTTTCAGCAAAACGGAATTACTGCTTTTCTGTTTGTTGCTTTATTTTAGAGAGAACTCCGTTTACGAATCGACTAGCATGCTCATCTCCGAAAACTTTCGCAATCTCAATCGCTTCATCAATAACAACGTTTGCAGGTACTTCTTCTTTCAAGTATACAAGTTCGTAAACAGCCAGTCTTAACAGGTTCCGATCCACTGGCGCAATTCGCTCGATTGTCCATTTTTCTAAATGCTCTTTAATCATTTCATCTATCTGACTTTTGTGTTCGACAACCCCACCAACTAAATCAGAGAGGTAGTTATCTCCACGCTCTTCTTCTAATACATGAAGAATCGCTTCCTCTGGATTTGCTTCACTCATGTCAATTTGAAACAATGCTTGTAACGCCTTTTCTCTTGCCGTTCTTCTTTTCATCTATCCTAAACTCCTTTATTAGTTGAGATACCCTAATCATCAATATGATCATAGCATAATAACTCATCATACATGAAATACTCGAAAGAAAAAAGAGCCAAAGACATTTTTGTTGTCCTTGACTCTTTAGAGTGAATAAATTACAGCTCTTGTTCTTGTTCAACCTCTTGCTTCGTACTTTCAAATTGAATACCAACGATATGCACGTTTACTTCCTTAGCATCAAGTGCAGTCATATTCAAAAGCGCTTGTCGAATATTATCTTGAACCTTTTGAGCAACAGTTGGAATGGAAACACCAAACTTCATTAAGCAATACACATCCACTTTAATTCCGTCTTCTCCAAGCTCCACCTTAACACCCTTGCCATGGTTTTTCTTACCTAATCGCTCAACGACACCTAATGCAAAGTTTCCTCTCATTTGAGAAACTCCTTCTACTTCAGAAGCAGCAATTCCAGCGATTACTTCAATGACTTCAGGTGCAATCTCTACTTTCCCAAGACCAGAGTTTCCTGGATTCATTTCCAAGATGTTATTTTCGCTCATACAAAGCACCTCCAACTTTATTTTCCTGTTTCCATTAAATCATACATTTCAAGAAATTTCGTGTTAAAGTCTCCTTCAACAAACTTTTCATGATTCAAGAGTTTTAAGTGGAATGGAATGGTTGTATGAATTCCTTCTATGACAAATTCACTTAACGCTCTTTTCATGCGTGCGATTGCTTCTTCTCTAGTACTTCCGTAAGTAATCAGCTTCGCAATCATGCTGTCATAGTATGGAGGAATCGTATAACCAGGATATGCAGCTGAATCCACACGAACTCCTAAACCTCCTGGAGGAAGATACATTTCTATTTTACCAGGTGAAGGCATGAATTTCTTCATTGGATTTTCTGCGTTAATTCTGCATTCAATCGCCCACCCATTAAACATAACTTCTTCTTGGGTTAAACTAAGCTTGTCACCAGATGCCACTTTAATTTGTTCCTTAATAAGGTCTACACCAGTTACCATCTCTGTGACAGGATGTTCTACTTGGATACGAGTATTCATTTCCATAAAGTAAAACTTACGGTTTTGATAATCATAAATAAATTCTACTGTACCTGCACCAGAATAATCAACCGCTAGTGCTGCCTTAACGGCCGCTGTTCCCATTTCATGTCTTACTTCTCCGTCTAAGGCTGGAGAAGGCGTTTCCTCAAGAAGCTTTTGAAGTCTTCTTTGGATGGAGCAGTCTCTTTCCCCTAAATGGATGGCATGACCATGATTATCTGCAAGTACTTGTATCTCAACATGTCGGAACTCTTCAATAAACTTTTCGATATATACCCCAGGGTTACCAAAAGCAGTTAATGCTTCTTGTTGAGTAATGTTAATCCCTTTGATTAGCTCAGTCTCCGTTCGGGCCACACGAATCCCTTTTCCGCCCCCACCAGCAGTCGCTTTTATTATAACAGGGTACCCAATTTTATTTGCCAATTCAATGGCTTCTTCATCGTCCTTAATGATTCCTTGGGATCCAGGGACAATGGGAACTCCTGCTTGTTTCATCGTTTCACGAGCAACGTCCTTTGTTCCCATCTTAGAGATAGCTTCAGGAGATGGTCCAACAAATGTGATATTCACATCTCTACAAAGATCAGCAAAGTCAGCATTTTCAGCTAAGAAACCATAACCAGGATGAATTGCGTCACAGCTAGTTAGCTTAGCTACACTAATGATATTAGTAAAATTCAAGTAGCTGTCCTTTGATGCCGTTGGCCCAATGCAATATGCTTCGTCTGCAAGCTGAACATGTAAAGATTCACGGTCCGCTTCAGAATATACAGCAACAGATTCAATCCCAAGCTCACGACAAGCTCGAATAATCCGAACGGCGATTTCTCCTCGATTCGCAATTAATAACTTTTTTATCATAGCAGACAGCTCCTTACTCTGGCTTAACTAAAAATAACGGTTGACCATACTCCACTAACTGTCCGTCTTTTACAAGTATTTCAACAATTTCTCCGTTAACTTCAGCTTCAATTTCATTAAATAACTTCATTGCTTCTACGATACAAACCACTGAATCGCTTGAAACCTTTGAGCCAACCTTAACATACACATCAGCATCAGGTGAAGGTGATTGATAGAAAGTCCCAACCATCGGTGAAGTGATTTTATGTAAGTTTGAAGTATCAGCAGCAGGTGTTTGTGCTGTTTGTGCTTGAGGTGCGATTTGCTCCTCTTGCTTTACCTCTACAGCAGCCACTGGTGCTGGTGTTCTTTCAGCAACGACTACAGGTGCTGGGGTAACTTGTTCCTTTACAGTAACTGTTCCCACAGCCACATTCTTTTTCATTTTAATTTTTGCACCTTCGTATTCATAAACAAATTCATCTAGACTTGATTGATCTACAAGTTTTATTAATTCTCTAATTTCTTGAACCTTTAACATCATACTCACCTCTAATTTACTTTTTAGCACTAGATACTAATATCATACGATAAGACCTCATAGAAGTTCAACCTTTATTCCTTTATATACATATTCGACAAAAGACCACGTTTTCATTTTTGAAATATAAGATTTTTTAAAATTTTACATACATATTTCCCTCCTGTGACTAAAGTTTGTAATAAATTAGGCTTATTTGAATAAAAAACGGAAAGCGCTCAGGCTTTCCGTTTTTCTATTATTTACTTATTTGAAATTGTACCACTGGCTTCAGCCCGCTTAATTCAGAGCGTACTAACTTTAAGATTTCATTTGCAGCTGCTGGTGAGTGGCTTTTTGCTTTTACAGTAACGCGAACTTCATCATCGCTTACTCTTACTAAAGCATCTTCATAGTCCATCGCTACAATCATTGTTTCAAGATACGCTTCTTTTTGAGTCACATCATTTAATTCTTTAATTTTGTCAAGAGCTGCATTAATGTCTTCAGTTGGTAGATCCGTTGAAGCAACTGTCGTTTCTAGCTCTTCTTTCAACTTACTTCTCTCTTCATCTAGCTCTAAGCGTAGTGCTTCAAACATTTCATCGCTAGCAGTACTAGAAATGACAGTTTCCCCAGATTCTGATTTATTTTCTCCACTTACTGTTGAGTCTTCCTCTGCTTCTTTTTCTACCGTAGCCATATTATTCATTTGCTGTTCTGGAGAAGTAATGTAATATACCGATAATACAACAACTAAGCTAAGCATTGTTAATAACCAAACCGTTTGTTTTTTCAATAACATCTATAAATCCCCCTTTTATTTTTTAGGCATAACAGATACTCTGTGAACCGGTACATCTAATAGTTTGGTAACGGATTCAAGTATCCATTTTTTCACTTGTATATTATCAGCTCCCTTTGCAATTACGATGACGCCACGAATAGCTGGCTTCTTCGTTTCTATTACAATAGGAACCTCTTTTTCCCCATCTCGGATAATCACTAACTGTTCATCCTTTGATTGGTCTTCGACTGTTCTTTGCCCACCCTCACGGTCAACCTCTTCCGTTTTCTGGGACTGAACAACCACATTTTTTTCTAGAATTTTTTTCTCAGTCGCGTCGACATTTACTGCTACAATGACTTCTCCAACGCCGACAATTCCCTCAAGTGTTTCCTTTAATTGATTTTCATAATGATCTTCATAGGCGGCAATGATTTCATTCCCATCTATTTTTTTCTGTCCAAATGTTTCAACGTCTTCGCTTGATTCATCGGCATTTGCTCCCGTTTCCACAGCTGAAGAACTTGAATTTGGATTTATTAGCAAATTGCTTGCTAACATAATGGCGGCTCCAATTAATAAGACGATCAAGAAGTATTGATATTTACTAGATTTTTTTTCAGGAGGGCTATCTTTACTAAATAGTTTTTTTAGGAATGTAATTGGCCCTTTATCTTTGTTAGGTTCTTTATCTTTTTCTGTATCATTTTCCACTTATTTGTTCCCCCCTTCTATGAAGATTTCAACAGCGTCTTTGTTTACATCCCATTTTTCAGAGAGAAGTGAAGACATTTCCTCGTTTTGTTCACTTACCGACTTAGATGGTAGAGGTGAGTTCGTATCAATATCAACCATTTGTACGACTTCTACTACATCCTCCGTTGTTGATTCTCGTAATGTAACAGATATCTCTTGAAGATTGTCTGGGAAGGTCGCGCTGCTCGTTTCATCCACTGATAAATCGATACTAGCAATCTCTAAACCGTACTGTTCCATCAACTCCTCTTCAACGTCCTTTTTTAATTGGACAGCCACTTCTTCTAAAGCATATGCATCAAAAGAGGCTTGTATTTCTTTTTTCTTCAATTCTATTGAATTTTCTATATTTTTTTCTGAAATGGAGTCTACTTCGGTTATAGAGGAGAGACTCGCCTCGAAATCACTAGATAATATTTTCAGAACGGGTGAAAGAATAATTGCTATTAGCAATAATCCAGTAACCATCCTGGTGTATTTTTGCATATTCGAATTTGGAAGCAGCATATCAACAACTGTTGCCAGCAAGACGAAAAGGATAATATTTGTGATCCAATCTTTTAGAAAATCCATTCCAACCCTCCTAACGGACCATCATCGTAAGGTTTCCTGCTGCAATGACAACGGTTAAACTTAAAAAAAACATCATAGATACGATAGCTAAAGCAGCAAACACGAAAACAATACTTTTACTAATGATTTCTAAACAAGCGATAACAGGTCCTCCTCCTAGAGGCTGTAAAACGGCAGCTGCAAACTTATAAATAAAGGCAATCATTAATATCTTTATCGCTGGAAAAGCGACAATTAATAGCAAAATGGCTACCCCTGCAATTCCAACGGTATTTTTCAGTAAAAGAGAAGCACTAATCACCGTGTCAGTGGCATCTGTAAACATTCGTCCAATAACTGGGATAAAATTACCGGTAATGAATTTCGCTGTTCGAATCGTAATACCATCTGTCACAGCAGCTGAAGCTCCTTGGACACTTAGAACACCAAGGAAAACGGTCAGGAAGATCCCGAGTAATCCAATGCTCCAATTTCTTAACAGATTGCCCAATTGAGTCACTTTGTGATGCTCTGATAAAATACTCACAATGCTAAGTACAGCTCCTAAAAACAAAAGTGGTAAAACCACATATTGTATAAACATTCCACTGCTATTCATGAGGAATAAAATCACTGGATGGAAAAAGGCTGCAGATACAAGCCCCCCCGACGAGGCAATTAATGCAAGAAGTAGCGGTATAAGCGCTAAGATGAAGGAAATCATAGTTGTTATCGTATCATTTGTATACTGGATGGCTACATGAAAACTATTTAGCGCGATAATAATTAACACCATAAATACAATCGCATACGCTACTTTACTAACTGTGCTCTTTTCAAATGAGTTTTGCAGTGTTTGCAAAAACATGGAGAACACGGTAAGTAAAATAAGGGTCCCAAGAAGTTTTCCATTCACAACAAATTCGTGAAAAATAAATTTAATTATTCCATTCGTCCACTCTTTTAAGGAAAATTGCTTGTCCCCTTTGATAAAATCGTATAGGCTTCCCTTTTGACTTTCCGGGAGAAACCCTCCGTATTCTGTCGTAATCTTTTCCCAGAACACTTTCATTTCATCGATATCTAAAGCCTCAAGCTGTTCCTCCATCATTTGTTCAGGATTTAGGACTGACTGTGAAGAAGATTGAGTTTCGTCGTTTGTCTCCGCTTTACTTATTGGGACTAACAAAAAAAGGATGAGAAATAAGAGAGAGATTGTTTTGAAGATTAGTTGCTTCAACTTTTTCACCTTCTTTTATTCAGTTCAGTGGCTCAACTAATTTGGGATTAATGCAATAATTGTTTCTATCAACACAGTCAAAATGGGTATCGCCATGGCAAGTATTAGTATTTTCCCAGCCATCTCGATTTTCGAGGCAATTGCAGCTTGTCCCGCATCCTTTGTAATTTGAGAAGCAAACTCCGCGATATAAGCGATTCCGATAATTTTCAGAATGGTTTCTACGTAAATGATATTTACATTTGCATTTATCGCTATTTTTTCAAGCATATGGATAATCGCGTAGATTTGGTCGATTAAATAGAGAAAGATGGAACATCCAACAAATACGATTAGCAAAAAGGCGAAATTTGGTTTTTGCTCCTTTACTACAAGAGCTAAAAAGGTAGCAATAAGTGCAAACCCAACTATTTGTAAAATTTCAATCGTCAAACCCTCCTTTACCCTTGGAATAGGAACACTGATTTGATTTTTTGAAATAATTCATCCACAATAGAAGCAACCATAAATAATATATAAATAAAGCCAAATAAAGTGACCCACTGAGCGTACTCTTTCTTTCCGACTTGATCGAGAATTGTGTGTAAAAACGCAACTACAATACCTACTCCAGCTATTTTAAAAATAATATCCACTTCTAAACCCATTTGCTTATCCTCCTAAGACCACATTCGATTTTTTACATCAATAGAATAACTAGAAGTAACCCTGATAGAAATCCTAAGCTTTTCATCATTTTTTCATATCTCGATTGCTTGTCATACGCATCCGCTTCTTCACGCTCTAGGTGGGTTAACGCCAAACGAATTTGTTTTTGTTGCGAGAAACGATCATGTCTCCCAAGCGTCTCACCAAATTGCTTCATAATCTCATATTCTCCTTGTTTTAACGCTGTGAGCTTCCAAACCTCTTGAAGACTTTCCTCCCACGCATCTTTTACCGTAGTTTCAGAGTTGGTTAGTTTCTTCGAAAAGGATTCAAAAAACCAAGAAAGAGGCTTGGAAAGCTGTGAAGCTAATCTTCTAGCTGCTTCATGAAGAGGGGTATGACCATACATGATCTCAGCCTCAAGTGATTGTAACGCTGACTTTAATTGTCTTAGCTGGCGAGGCCTTTCTGTTAAGTGCCTAGAGGCTTCAAAGCCCGTCCACGTAGTAGCAATGATAATAAAAACGGCTCCGATTAACTTTATCATTTATGTCACACTCACTTTTCTGACCATTTCCCTACCATGTTGATCCTTCACAGAAAGTACAGTGCCTGGCCCTTCTAATCGGCTTAATTCGATAAATCTTTGGAATATTCCACTATTGATAATCGGTGTTAATGTGGGTCTTTTTACAATATCTGCGTACGAATGGCCATGTGTCGTCGTTAAAAGCGAGATCCCTGCATGAACTGCTTCTAAAATAGCCTCGCCATCTTCTTCCCTACCAATTTCATCTACAACTAACACATCAGGGCTCATAGAGCGAATCATCATCATCATTCCTTCAGCTTTTGGACAAGAATCTAATACATCTACTCTCGGTCCGAATGTCAGCTGAGGAACACCATTTATACTTCCAGCAATCTCAGATCGCTCATCAACAATTCCTACCTTGGCTGCTGGGATCGTTTTTGTACCTGTTGAAATCACTCTCGCTAAATCTCTTATTAACGTTGTCTTTCCTGTCTGTGGCGGACCAATGATCATGGTATGCAACCAGTCTCCTTCATATAGAAATGGGAGGAGACTATGGCTAATCCCGATTTTCTCTCTTGCTATACGGAAGTTAAAAGATGAAACATCAGTAATTGCTTTCACCTTGCCCGCCTCCAAAATTACTTTCCCAGCAAGGCCCACCCGATGGCCGCCTGCCACCGTAACATATCCTCTTTTTAATTCTTCTTCTAATGTATAGATAGAAAAATGACTGATCTTATTCAGCAGTTGTATCGCATCTTCTGCTTTTACCGTATAAGATAAAAAGATTGGTTTTCCCCCACAGGTAATTTCCAAGGGGCGACCAATTCTGATTCGAATTTCTTCCATATCATTTAATTGAAAGGGTGACAGTTGATTCATTTGATTGGCAATTGCTTTAGGTAACATACCAATAACGTCTTCCATAACATTTCCTCCTGTCCTCAGAACCTTTCTCATTAATTCATTTGTATGCCTGCTTGGCCACATTATGACTCCTGAATTCTATAAATAAGAGTAGAATCTTATTCCTTAGACTGCATACATTTTACAAAGAGAATTACTGAAAAAGGAGGGGATGATATGTATCAAGATTACACCCGTGTATGGAACCATTATCCTTCTAGAGCAACAAATACAAATGAAATTAGGGTGATAGGGGAAGGAACAGTTGATATACAACCTGACCAGGCGGATGTTATTATTGGGATCATTACGGAGAATAAGGAACTCGTGCCCGCACAGCGAGAAAATGCACAAGTGAGTTCTGCTGTTGTGGATGCTTTACTTGCACTCCAAATTCCGAGAGACAAAATTAAAACATCTGATTTTTCCATTTTCCCTCAATACGACTTTGTTGATGGCGTGCAAACGTTTAGAAATTATAAAGTAGAGCATCGTTTAACAGTTACTTTATCCAATATGGAGCAAATTGGCATGGTCGTTGATAAAGCAATAGAAAGTGGAGCAAACAGTATACAAGCGATTAATTTTTCAGCAAAGAATGTCTTAAATCAAGAACAACAAGCACTCACTCTTGCCGTTAATGATGCGACACAGAAGGCTGCAGCGATTGCACAAGCCTTACGTGTTCAACTCAATCATCCACCTATACACATTATTGAAGGTGGCAGTGCTGTAACAATCCCTGAACCACTTTATGCTACGATGCCTATGGTAAAAGGAGTAAGTACAACGATAGAACCGGGTCTACTCCAAGTTAAAGCAACCCTTACGGCCGTCTTCCAATTTACTACGTAACAAAAAAAGACACTCACTCGAGTGTCTTTTTCATTCATTATAATAAGTACATTATTAAGCTCTTGAAACGTATGAAGCTTCTGTTGTGTTGATGATTAAACGATCACCTTGGTTAATAAAGAAAGGCACTTGAACAGAAAGACCCGTTTCTAAAATAGCAGGTTTTGTTCCACCTGATGCTGTGTCACCTTTGATTCCTGGCTCTGTTTCAGTAACTTCAAGCTCAACAGTATTAGGAAGTTCAACTCCTAGTGTTTCACCTTGATACATCATGATATGAACTTCCATGTTTTCTTTCAAAAACTTTAGTTCATATTCAATTGCTGTTGCAGGAAGCTCGATTTGATCATATGACTCTACGTCCATGAAAACATGTTGCTCTCCGTTTGCGTATAAATACTGCATTTTACGGTTGTCAATTTGCGCTTTCGCTACCTTTTCTCCCGCACGAAATGTCTTTTCTTGAACTGCTCCTGTACGAAGGTTACGAAGCTTTGAACGAACAAATGCCGCACCTTTACCAGGCTTAACGTGTTGGAAATCCATTACGCGCCATAAGCCGCCATCTACTTCAATTGTTAAACCTGTACGAAAATCGTTTACTGAAATCATTAATAAATCCTCCTAATAAGTGCATTAAAGAATAATAAGTTCTTTTGTAGAGTAAGTGAGGGATTCATTTCCATCCTTCGTAATAATCGTATCATCTTCAATACGAACACCGCCAAGCCCTGGAATATAAATACCAGGTTCAACAGTTACAATCATTCCTTCTTGAAGAACAAGATTTGATCTTACTGATAGTGCAGGACCTTCATGCACTTCTAGACCAATACCATGTCCCGTCGAATGACCGAAATATTCACCATACCCATGTGAAGAAATATGATTTCTTGTCAACGCGTCGGCTTCTTTTCCCGTCATTCCTGGTTTGATTCCTTCCATCCCAAGTAATTGTGCTTGTAATACAATATTGTAAATTTCCTTTAGCTTATCATCAGGTTCTCCAACTGATACAGTTCTTGTAATGTCGGATACATAGCCTTTATAATATGCCCCAAAGTCAAGTGTTACAAAATCACCTGCTTCAATCACTTTTTCACTAGCCACTCCATGAGGAAGTGCAGATCGAATTCCTGAAGCAACAATTATATCAAAAGATGATGAAGTTGCACCTCTTTTTCTCATAAAGAACTCAAGCTCATTCGAAACCTCTAACTCTGTTATCCCTGGACGAATAAAGCCTAAAATATGTGTAAACGCAGCATCTGCAATCTTTGCTGCTTCCTTTAATATCTTAATCTCTGCGTCAGTCTTTATCAAGCGCAACTTTTCAATAACGCCTGATAATGGTACTAGTTCTGTTTGGACTGCTTCTTTATAGGATTGATAAGAAGAATATGTAACATGTTCTTGTTCAAAGCCAAGTCTAGTGATTCCAAGCTCTTTAACTTGTGCTGCTACTTCCTCAGGTATGGTACCGTTATGCTTTACGATTTCGAAACCTACACATTGCTTTTCTGCTTGTTCGACGTAACGAAAATCAGTAATAAATTGTGCACGATCTTTACTAATGAGGACAACTCCCGCTGACCCAGTGAAATTAGACATATAGCGACGATTAAAACTACTTGTTATAACGATTCCATCAATATTTAACTTTTCTATCTCAGCTCTTAATTTATTTAATTTTTCCATCATTCTCTCCCTTTCGTATGTTTATTCTGTGTAACGAAAAAAGAATGCTCAATAAGAACATTCTAACACATCCTTTTTTCGTTACACTAGTCTGGAGAGAACTGAGGTTCATGGTTTGCCTTTTTTATTTTCTTCATTTCATGTTCTTCATAGGAAATCGAATAACCGATAAACGTCCCATATAAAACATAAAAACAAGCTGTAGTAATTAATGTATTTAACTCCAACTTTCTAAATGGAGGAATTCCAGGGAAGATTGGGTTAAGTACGAACAATACCAATGCAAGTAACGCAAGTCCAAAGCCCATGCTAATAAATATACTCCTAAAACGTCTGAGCGCTATGTAATACATAATGGCAACCCCGATTGAAATAACTCCGAGAAGAATAATCGAAATGACAGTACCAAGCCATTGTTTCTTCCATGCGCCGATCGCCCATGGTTCTAAGATAACCCTTGGATGAATCTCAGTGAAGTTAAAATACCATGCAATAAATGCAAGACCACTCCATAGTATTCCTCCTACAAACCCCGTAATAATGACCATAGCCATAAATGATAATGGTTTTTCGTGCTGTTCTTGCTCATATTTCCCCTTATTTTCTGCCATTAAAACCACCTCCATTTGTATTATGTCCCACGGCATTTCTTTCCTTACTTATAAATAAAAATAATTTGATTTCTGTCAATTTAAGTCTACATGATAGAGGTTTTTTTCCTTTTCTAGTAGAATAAATATAAGATAAGATTTTATTAAACAAATGTAAAAATGGAGTTCCAATATCGTGGAAAGTTGCATAAATTAATTAATACCTTTAAAACGTTTTATACAATAACAACCTCACCATTAAAATGTGCAAGCCCAATCTCCTCATCTTTGTTAACGAAGAATGGGTGGAAATTGTGTAATTGTCAGAGCAGCTAGTTTAAAAGCGGAAAAAAATGCTAATCATGCTTTTAGGGAGGTGGCTTTCATGAAAAATCGAACTTCGCTTATTTTTATCGTTTGTTTAGTTACTTTAGCTGCCATTGGTGTAGTTTCTAGACTTATGGTCAATCCGAGTGAATTTTTTAAAAGTATTTTTGTGTTTGCAATTGTCGGAGTCATTCTGTACTTTTTGGTTCGACATTTTTATAAGGGAAGTCCCGACAAAAAAGAACAGCATGCGTTCCGTAAAGCTGCTAAGCGTTCAAAAAAGAAGTATGTACAAAAAGAGCGGAAACCTTCAGCCAAAAGTGGCTCCATTACTTCGTTAAAAAAGCATGCGAATAAATCCAAATCAGCCACACATTTAACGGTCATTGAAGGGCGAAAAGGTAAAAAGAAAAACCGAGCATCTTTTTAGACGCTCGGTTTCTCTTTTTAATAACTCCACTTTGAAAAGAATTGGGAAGCTCTTTCCTTCCCTAAATCGAAAAGGATTTGCTTTTTTTCCTCAGTCAATTCGAACTCCGTTGTTAATACCCCTTCAGTAGGGATAAAGATGATATTTTTTTCATGCTTTCTTGAGATATATCTCGAGTCATGAGCATCCTTCATTGTCTCAAACAGAGCCTCGTATAGCTTAATTGCGTTGGTTATTTGTTTAATCGGTCGATCTTGAATACTATGAGAAAGTTTGATTCCTAATACGGGTCGAACCTTTTTTACATTCTCACTATCAAATAGCCACATGGGAAAATTGCTAAGAACCCCACCATCAACAACTGTACTTGTCGTATGGTCATGCTTTATTTTAACTGGTTCAAAAAAATACGGTAAGCTACAGCTCATTCGGATTGCTTTCGCAACTGAAAATGAATTTGGATTAATTCCATAGTACGGCAAATCATCTGGGAGGATAATTAATCGGCCATTTGATAAGTCCGAAGCGACAACTCTTAAAGCTTGTGGTTCAAGGTCTGCAAATGTTCGAACACCTTTTTGTGCAAGCTTTTCAGCAAGCCATTCTTCAAGTTTCTGTCCCTTGTAAATCCCAAGTCTCCAATAAAGAAGAATCCATTTAGCCACACGAAAGGGTAGATACGAAGGCCGAGTATCTAAAAACGTTTTTAAATCCAATTCATTTATAAGCTCATAAACCTCTTTGCTTGTATAGCCTGCAGCAATTAACGACGCAATAATGGAGCCTGCACTCGTTCCTGCCACTCTTTTAAATCGAAAGCCTCTATTTTCAATTGCTTCATAGGCACCAACTAAGGCAATTCCCTTAATGCCTCCCCCAGAAAAAACGCCGTCAATATACATGAAAGTCACTCCTTAGATGCACGTATATGATACATCTTTAAGCAGTAACTTCATGAAATAGTACCGCGGACAATCTTAATCATTTTATTTTTTTATCGTATGGGCCTTTTACGTAAAGTAGCTAACCTCTGCATTGGGAAAATACTCTTTTACATACCCTCGAATCGTTTGCTCCATTTCTGCTGCTTCATCGGTTTGATACACGTACTTTCCAATTCCGTAACGCCCCCATTTGTATTTTCTTTTTTCTTCATCCATTTCGAGCTTTGTTTTCGGGTAGCGCTTTTCAATTACCTTTTTGGCTGGCTTCGTAAAACGATGTTGAATTAATTCAAAGGTTAAGTTAGGCAACTCAATTCCTTGTAATGAGTCACTTAGTCGTTCAAATAACTCTCGATACCCTTCCTTCCAGTCCTCATGAAGATAAATAGGGGCAACAATAAACCCAAGTGGATAACCCGCATCAGCTACTTTCTTAGCGGCTTCAAGTCGTTCATCAAATGTTGATGTTCCCGGTTCGAAATTTTTAATTACATACCGTGAATTCACACTAAAGCGAAATCGTGTTTTCCCATTATGTTTCGCATCAAGCAGATGGTCGACATGATGATACTTCGTTACAAAACGAAGCTGACCATACTCTGTTTGACCGATAAACTCAATCGTTTTCTTTAGGGAATGAGTTAAATGATCTAAGCCAACAATGTCTGATGTACAAGCGGCTTCGAATCGAGTGATCTCTGGAGCTCGTTCATCCATATATTTTTGAGCCTGATTAAAAATATCCTCGAGATTTACGTATGTTCGAATATACGGCTTACTTCCTAATGTAGTTTGTAAATAACAGTAATGACAATGCCCCATGCATCCTGTTGCTAAAGGAATGGCGTATTCGGCTGACGGCTTAGATGTATCAAACTTTAATGTTCTTCTTACACCAACAACTAAGGTGGACTTTGCATTCCGGTATTGCTGAAGCTCATTGTCTCCAGGAATTCCACGTATTTGATTATGTGATGTTGTTTCTCTTATTTCAAGGCCCATGTCTTCAAACTTTCGTTTCAATTCTTTACCGAGTTTATACTCCAGTGCACCTGGTTCTATATAAACAAGCTGTGGAACGAATGGCTTCATATTTTTCCCTCATTTCATCAACCTAGTTATACAGGTAGTATGAACAAAAAAATAAAGAAACGAAAAAAGAGGATGGAACAATTATTTCCATCCTCTTTAACCTCAAATTATAGACCACACTTTAACTGTGCGTTACAGTTTGTACAAGTGTTACAGCCACCGATTTCTTTTACTTTTCCTTTGCGACATACAGGACAAGTATTTCCAACTTCAGAACCAATGGTTACATCAGTCGAACGAAGATCCGAAATGGTATCAACTAATACCACATGTGTTTTTTCCACATTTGGCTCAAATTCATCAGCCGTATTTTCTTCTGCCTTCAGTGTTAATACCTGGCTATCACGTGATCCATCCACATATACGGTACCACCCTTTGCTCCACCGCGGTATAAACGCTCATACACCTTTTCTACCTGCTCAACGCTATATCCTTTTGGCGCATTTACCGTTTTACTTATTGAACTATCAATCCATCTTTGGATGACACATTGTACGTCAGCATGCGCTTCAGGTGAAAGCTCCATCGCTGATACGAACCAGCTTGGCAAATGATCAGGATCCGCTTCTGGGTGTCGGTCAAGATAATCTTGTACAATATCTGCCTTTACTTCAATAAACTTCCCAAGACGTCCACTACGGAAATATGAGAACGAGAAGTAAGGCTCAAGACCCGTGGATACACCTACCATTGTTCCAGTTGATCCTGTAGGAGCTACTGTTAGCAAGTGAGAATTACGGATTCCAGTTTCTAGAATAGCTTCTCTCACATGCTCAGGCATCTTTTGCATAAAGCCCGTTTGCGTAAATGCTTGACGAAGACGATTCGTTTCTTCATCTGTATTGCCTACAAGGAACGGAAAGCTGCCTTTTTCCTTCGCTAATTCAACAGATGTTTCATAGGCTGTCGTTGCAATTGTTTCAAACACTTTATCAATTAGAACATTTCCTTCTTCAGAACCGTATTCTGTCTCACAATAGATCAGAAGATCATGTAAGCCCATTACACCAAGTCCTACACGTCTTTCTCCTAATGCTTGGTTCTTATTATCTTCAAGGAAGTATGGTGTAGCATCAATAACGTTATCTTGCATACGAACGCCGACAGCGACCGTTTGTCTTAACTTTTCAAAATTAACCGTTTTTGTCTCTTTATTTGCCATCTCCGCTAAGTTAACAGCAGCAAGGTTACACACGGAATATGGTGCTAGTGGTTGTTCCAATTTTGTTAACCTAAAGGCTTTTTATCCTCTAGTTCTTACGGTTGTATTCCCGCAAGTTCAGCATATCTTTTCATTGCACACGATACTCTTTCGGTAGATCCTGTGTAATGCTGCGGCCTCGTGGACGGGTTATATTCTCTTTCAAGGTTCACCGTCTATGCGTTGCCCCTGACTAAACTTTTACATTCAGCCTTCGGTTCGGATCAGCATCTCAGCCTTCCCGCTTTATTCCGCAGTTTTTTACATGAGGCAAACTATTTACCACATGGATTTGTAGCTACTACTTGTTGACCATATGCTTTCGCATTTGTCATATCGTTTGCGTTGTCGATGAAGAAAATTCCAGGCTCAGCTGAGTATGTCGCACAGATGTTAATAAGATTCCATAATTCTTTTGCCTGGATCTTTCTGTACACTCGTACTTTATGGCCTTGTTTTTCCCACTCACGAACGTCCCCGACTTTATGCCACTCTTCGTTGTAAATTTTCATTTCCTCAGCATCGTAGCTTTCCACATCTGGGAAACGAAGTTCGTACACAGTATCATTTTCAACTGCAGTCATAAACTCTTTCGTTAAACAGATAGAAATATTCGCGCCTGTTAAGAATTCTGAGTTATGAACGGAGAAATTTCCTCCAGTAGCAAGCTTTTCTTCAGCGTCCGCAATGTTTTTCTCAGAAAAACCACCATGACCTGGAATCGTTTTGTAATTAGCAATACCTTGGTACATAGCACGCTCACTCTCTGTAAGAGGAGAAAACTTTAGTTTTTCTTTCGCATATTTTTTAATCGTTTCATCTTTTGTTGTCTCAAGTAAGAAACGAAGAATTTTTGGATTTTGCATTTTTGAAATAATGAATTCAATAATGTCAGGATGCCAGTCGGCTAACATGATCATTTGAGCACCACGTCTTGACCCACCTTGTTCAACCAAGTGAGTTAGCTTTGCAATATCATCCAACCACGATACTGAACCAGATGATTTGCCGTTTACTCCACGAGCAAGTGTGTTTCTTGGTCTTAGGGTTGAACCGTTCGTTCCAACTCCACCACCGCGGCTCATGATTTCCATTACTTGCTTACGATGCTCGGAGATTCCTTCACGAGAATCTTGCACAAATGGCATAACATAACAATTGAAGAATGTTACTTCTGTTCCAGCACCTGCTCCATAAAGAACTCGTCCTGCTGGAATGAAGTTTAAGTTAACTAGTTCCTGGTAAAACTTCTGGAACCATTCAGCCTTCTTTTCTTCTGTTCTCTCTACTGAAGCCAAGCCTGTTGCGTTGCGTTTCGCAATTTGCTCATAGAACACTTCCAATGGCTTTTCAATGACATCAAGCGAACGATTAATAACTCCTGTACTAGCTTCTTCCGGGTCATCTAGAACTCCTCTAAACTCCTCATCAACAAGCACTTTAGCCATCTTTTGGTCCCAATCAATTTCAAGAATAAATCCAAGACCTCTCGCAGGAAACTTCGGATCTTCTTTAATTGTAAGAACAACAAAATCTCCGTTCGATAATGTTAGCTTTTCCGTATCTTTAAATGTATAACGGTCAAGCATAACTAGTCTTGATACCCCTTTATGAGTAATCTTCATATCTGGGGTTACTGGATGCACCTGAGGAAACAAGCTAATGTCCTTGTTCAAGCTCTCGACATCAATATTCATTTTTTTTCTAAACGCAACAGACATACACACAACTCCTTTAAAATATACAAATGCTTCTTTTAATCTACTCTGTAAAAAACTACTAATAGAAATTTAGAATCTAGCACAGCTAGGAATATTCTTAAATTACCACAGTCCAATTGTGAAATCAACTATATTGTCTACATATAGTATATATTTTTCCAAAACAACCACTATATATTGTGTTTAGTTCAAACACCTGCAATTTTGTCAAACTCAAAAAAATTAAGAATCTAGCGAAAAGAGATGATTTTTGTAGATTTTCGAGCGAAAGCGATAAATTTTAACAAATTTCGCTCCTTGCTTTTTCTAACAATGAGACAAACCTACGTACTATAGGCTTTTTTCCTATAACTTTACAAAAAAAAGAAAAGCGACATATTTCGACGCTTATCTTTTAAAATTCCATTCATTACTTTCATACCGTTCTCGCGCCAGTTTATGAACATATTCTAGCTGCTCTTCCGAAAGTTCAAATGGTTGCAATTCTATATTTAGCCCTTGTTCGAACCCCTTTTTAAAAGCATGTTTGGCTTCTTCTACCTCTATTTGTCTTGAACTAATTTCATTAATGGCCACAGCCTTGTTTTTAAAGGCTTTTTGCATACGTTCTTTTACTCTTTCGTTCGGATATTTAAAAAGACTAAACAGCTTATCTTCATCTATATCTAGTAGGATGGAACCATGCTGCAGAATAACACCTTTTTGTCTTGTTTGCGCACTTCCTGCTACTTTTCTTCCCTCAACAACTAGCTCATACCAGCTTGGAGCATCAAAGCAAACAGCTGAACGAGGATTTTTTAGAGAATCTCTTTCTTCTGCTGTTTTAGGAACCGCAAAGTAAGCTTCTAACCCTAGTAGCTGAAACCCTTTTAATATTCCTTCAGAGATTACGCGGTATGCTTCTGTTACCGTTTTAGGCATGTCGGGATGTTCTTCTGTCACAATAACACTGTAAGTTAGCTCTTGGTCATGAAGTACCCCTCTCCCACCGGTTGGTCTACGTACGAAACCGAGGTGATGTTCTTTCACCTTATCAAGATCGATTTCCTTCTCAACCTTTTGGAAATACCCTATAGAAAGAGTAGCCGGATTCCAGCCATAAAAGCGGATAATTGGCGGAATCTCTCCTTTACTATGCCAATCAAGTAATGCTTCATCCAATGCCATATTAAAAGAAGGAGATCCTTCTCCTGAATCAATGAAACCCCATATTTCTTTGTTCATAATGAAACCTCTTTTTCTAATGTTGAAATCTAGCTCTATTAGCTTAACAAATGAAACGAATGAAAGAAAGTAACATGTACTCAAAAATTAAGTTGTTCCTCTTTACCCAAAGTCTCAACATCGATATAATATAACTTGGCGTAATGCTTGTTCGAAAGGAGACATGTTACTTTATGGATACTCTTTATTTTATCCTTATACTTGTAGTTGCCATTATCGCTTACTCTGTGATTACATGGCTCTACCAACGAAAAATTGTAAAAACGCTGAATGAACAACAATTCCGTGAAGGCTATCGAAAAGCTCAACTAATTGATGTGCGTGAACCGAACGAGTATGAAGCAGGACATATTTTAGGAGCTAGAAACATTCCTCTATCGCAATTTAAAATGCGCATGAAAGAAATTCGTCCTGACAAACCGGTTTATCTATATTGCCAAAGTGGGATGAGAAGTGGCCGTGCAGCACAAACACTTTACCGTAAAGGTTATAAAGATCTTTCTCACCTTGAAGGCGGATTCAAAAAGTGGTCTGGTAAAATTAAAGTAAAGTAAGAGAAAAGGATTCCTAGCTCTTTAGAGCGGAATCCTTTTTGTTTTCTTAACATCACTATGCTTGATACCTCAAAATTGGCTTTCTTGCAGCTGTTGTTTCATCCAATCTCCCTACAACTGTTGTGTGTGGAGCTTCTTGAACAATTTCAGGGTTCTCTTCTGCTTCCTTTGCAATTTGAATCATTGCTTCAATAAATGCATCTAGAGTTTCCTTCGACTCTGTCTCTGTTGGCTCAATCATGATGCATTCCTCTACATTTAGTGGGAAGTAAATAGTTGGCGGGTGATATCCGAAGTCCAACAGGCGCTTCGCTATATCTAATGTACGTACACCCAGCTTCTTTTGTCTCTTTCCACTTAGGACGAACTCATGTTTACAATGCCTGTCAAACGGTAAATCAAAATATGGTTCAAGACGTCTCATCATATAATTCGCATTTAAAACAGCATATTCCGTCACTGCTTTTAATCCATCCGGACCCATTGTACGAATATACGTATAGGCTCTTACATTAATCCCAAAATTACCGTAGTATGGTTTTACACGTCCAATTGACTGTGGGCGATCGTAGTCTAACACAAATTCTCCGTCTTTCTTCGTAACAATTGGCTTTGGTAAGTATGGAATTAAATCTTTCTTCACCCCAACAGGACCAGAACCAGGACCACCGCCACCATGTGGGCCAGTGAATGTTTTATGAAGGTTTAAATGGACAACATCAAAGCCCATATCTCCTGGTCTAGCTTTAGAAAGTACTGCATTTAAGTTTGCTCCATCGTAATAAAGCTTTCCACCAGCTTCGTGAACAATCTGCGCCATTTCCAGAATATTTTCCTCAAACAAACCAAGAGTATTTGGGTTGGTTAGCATTAGGGCAGCCGTGTCTTCTCCAACAACACTTCTTAGGTCATTTAAATCGACTAATCCATTTTCATCGGACTTAACAGTAATGGTTTCAAAACCTGCGACTGTTGCTGAAGCTGGATTTGTTCCGTGAGCGGAGTCTGGTACAATTACCTTTGTTCTTTTTGTGTCGCCATTTGCTTCATGGAAGGCACGAATGAGCATAAGTCCCGTCCACTCACCATGTGCACCTGCTGCAGGCTGCAATGTAACTTCATCCATACCCGTAATCTCAATTAGATGCTCCTGAAGATCATACATAAGCTCCAATGCACCTTGAACAGAGCTTTCATCTTGAAGGGGATGTAGATGAGCAAAACCAGCTATACGAGCTACGTTTTCGTTGATCTTTGGGTTGTATTTCATCGTACAAGATCCAAGAGGGTAAAAACCGGAATCTACTCCATGATTTCTTTTTGAAAGAGCTGTGTAATGACGCATGATATCAAGCTCAGAAACCTCGGGTAGGTTTGGTTCAACAGCTCGCAAATAATCTGCTGGAATTAAATCGTCTATGTTTACCTCAGGGATATCTGTCTCTGGGAGACTATACCCTATTCGGCCAGAGGTACTTAATTCAAAAATGAGCGCTTGGTCTTCCTTATGCATGATAATCCCCCATTCGATCAACAAATAGATCTATTTCTTCTTTTGTACGTAGTTCGGTTACTGCTACAAGCATGTGATTCTTCAACTCTGGATAATTACGCCCGAGATCAAAACCTCCAATGATTCCTTCCTGTAAAAGCTGTTGGTTCACTTCTTTCACAGGCTTATTTAAGACAACAACAAATTCGTTAAAACATGGTCCATTAAAGGCAATTGTGAATCCTTTATTTTCAAATGCCTTCTTTGCATAGTGAGCTCTTTGGATATTGCTCACAGCCATTTCTTTGACGCCTTTTTTCCCTAAAGCCGTCATAGCGACAGATGCAGCTAGAGCATTCAACGCTTGGTTTGAGCAAATATTAGATGTTGCCTTGTCACGTCGGATATGTTGTTCTCTTGCTTGAAGCGTTAAAACAAATCCTCTTCTTCCTTGATCATCTTTTGTTTGACCAACAAGACGACCAGGAATTTTACGAACCAACTTATTCGTTACAGCAAAATAACCGCAATGTGGTCCACCGAATGATGTTGGAATTCCAAACGGTTGTGCATCTCCCGCTACAATATCAGCACCAAAGGCTCCAGGAGGTGTTAATGCACCAAGGGACAAAGGATTGCTTGATACCACAAACATTGCTTTGTTAGCATGTATGATTTCCTCGAGTTCTTTCATCGGCTCGATTCTTCCAAAGAAGTTTGGATATTGAACGATAACGGCTGCAATATCATCACCCATTTCGCTCTTTAAAGCATCCAAATCAGTCACACCATCTTTGTATGGAATCTCTACGACTTCTACGTATTGTCCTTTAGCATACGTCTTGACTACATCCTTTGTTTCTGGATGTACCGTACTAGAGAGAAGCACCTTTTTACGCTTCGTATGACCAGAGCTTAGCATCGCTGCTTCTGCCAAAGCAGTACCCCCGTCGTACATTGAAGAGTTTGCAACGTCCATACCTGTTAATTCACAAATCATTGTTTGAAATTCAAAGATTGCCTGTAACTCACCTTGTGAGATTTCTGGTTGATATGGTGTATACGCTGTGTAAAATTCTGAACGAGAAAGAACATGATCAACAATAACCGGCATGTAGTGATCATACACACCTGCCCCTAAAAAAGAAGTATGTGAGCGTAAGTCGGCATTTTTAGCAGCCAAGGTTGTTAATTCTTTTAATAAGGCTGTCTCCGATTTAGCTTTTTTAATCTTATATTCTCCCTTAAACTGAACACTTTCTGGAATATCGTTAAAAAGCTCCTGAACATCGGAAATTCCGATTTCTTCTAGCATGGCTTTTTTATCGGTTTCTGTCATTGGTAAGTAGCGATGCTTCATGACGTTTGTTCCTCCCCTTATTTCTTTTCCCTTTTATAAAATGGTGTTGGTACCACTTTTACCTTCAAGCGTTTCCCACGAATCTCAATGGTTAGCTCCGACTCTCTAGTTACGACTGCTGAATCCACTAACGCTAAGCCAATGTTTCTTTTCAACGTAGGTGATTGTGTTCCAGTCGTTACTTCTCCTACAAGTTGTTCACCCACATACACCGGATATCCATGTCTTGGGATGCCTCGGTCAATCATTTCAATGCCTATTAGTTTTCGAGGAACTCCAGCTTCCTTTTGTTGCTTTAAAGCTTGCTTCCCAATAAAATCTTCTTCCTTATTTACTTTCACAGCGAAACCAATACCCGCTTCTAGCGGAGAAATCGAGGAAGAAAGCTCCTGACCATACAGGGCCAAATTAGCCTCGAAGCGCAGAGTATCACGAGCGCCTAAGCCACATGGAAGAACGCCTTCTTCTTTACCTACCTCAAGAATTTTTTCCCATAGGTAAGTCGCATCTTCACTATTACAGTACACCTCAAAACCATCTTCTCCGGTATACCCAGTTCTTGAAACAAGTGCCTCTTTTCCTCCAATCTTTACTTTCTCTTGAAATTTAAAATATCCAATTGTCGAAAGCTCCACTGTTTCAACTAGTTTCTGAAGAACCTGTTCAGCAAGCGGGCCTTGAAGAGCTAGCTGGCCCATTTGTTCAGAAAGATTCAGAAGCGTTACATCCCCTTCAACATGATCGTTTAACCATGTGAAGTCTTTTTCAATATTAGAAGCATTTACAACAAGCAAATAATGGTCGTCATTCAATTTATAGATTAGAAGATCATCGACCGTACCACCATTCTCGTAGCACATAGCAGTATATTGGGCACCACCAATTTGCAGCTTTGATACATCATTGGTCATCATTTTTTGAAGGAAGGCCAAACTGTCTGTCCCTTTCACTTCAACTTCTCCCATATGAGAAACATCGAACAAACCTGCCTTCGTTCTTACAGCCTCATGTTCTTCTTTAATGCTTGAAAATTGTACAGGCAGTTCCCATCCTCCAAAGTCAATGGTTTTCCCACCATACTTCTGATACACATCAAAAAGCGGTGTTCTTTTAAGTTGCGCCACTATTATTTCCCCCTTATAAAATCATAAAAAAAAGGACAGAGACCCCCCTCTTTACTTAAGAAAGGTCTCTGTCCTGGCACCTGAAAGTTTACCGTTTGGCTGTCCCCTTTGGTGGCTTCAAATGAATGAAGCGCTCTCCAGAGTTGCGTCAAACAAGAGTTCTTTTGCCTGAGAGATTCACAAATTTTTGTTTGCTCCTTCGGCGCTACTTTGAAGTAGTCTCTCCCCTTGTTCTCATTCGCATTATAAAAATTCCCAATTTGGATAATACTAAGCTGTACTTATAGAACATTCGTCAAAATAAATTATAATGTGACAAATTTCAAAACTTTTAAGATATTAACATCCTACCATTTCGAAACCCATACGGCAATATATTTATCGATCAAAAAGGGAGTTGTTTTTATGACGGTAGAGATTGAGTTTGATTCCACTTGGCAGGAGGGGCTGGTAGAGAAAATTTCAAATGATGGCCCTTGGGGGAACTTTGAGTTATATAAACTAGCGGTAGAAGTTGAAAAACATACGGTTATTGATAATTTTGAGGGATTACAAGCTCCCAAACATCTTCCTCAATTAACACCGCTTCCCCATCAGTTAGAAGTGGCCAAGCAAGTAGTTGAAAACATGAACGGAAAAGCTATCCTTGCAGATGAGGTAGGTCTAGGGAAAACGATTGAAGCAGGACTTATTTTAAAAGAATACATGATCAGAGGTCTTGTAAAAAAAGTCCTCATTCTTGTACCCGCCTCCCTTGTGACCCAATGGTCATATGAGTTAACAAGTAAGTTTTATATTCCGGCAGTTTCTCAACGTAAAAGCTATGTGTGGGAACAGTGTGATGTGGTCGTATCTTCTATTGATACAGCGAAACGGGCTCCCCATAGAGAAATCATTCTCTCTCAAGATTATGATCTTATTATTATTGATGAAGCACATAAATTAAAAAACAATAAAACAAAAAACTATGAATTTGTACAAAGCTTAAAGAAAAAATTCTGCTTACTTCTAACAGCAACCCCAATTCAAAATCGAATTGGCGAGATTTTCAACCTTGTCTCACTTTTAAAACCAGGCCATTTAGGAAATGAATCTGTATTTAATGAAAAATATAAAAAAGATTCCCGAGATATCAACGATAATGAACATTTAAAAGAGCTTGTAAATAAAGTGATGATCAGAAATCGTCGAGCAGACACAGGTATTGAATGGACGAAAAGACAAGTTGAAACTATTCCTATTGAGCTTACTAAGGAAGAGCAGGACTTGTATGATTCTGTTACTGAACTACGGTCAGAGGGAGACTGGACAACCACATCCGCTTTCTCAGTCATGACTCTGCAAAGAGAAGCATGCAGTAGTAGAGAAGCAGTCTTTTTCACATTAAAAAATATGCTTGAAAAGAAGGAAAACCCATCAAAGGAATATCAAGATCAAATCACATATTTAATCGAGAAGGTAAACGCCGTACATACGAATTCCAAGGCGGTAAAAGCGCTTGAACTGATTCAACAAGTAAATGATAAGGTTATTATCTTTACGGAATACCGAGCCACTCAGCTCTACCTTCAATGGTTTTTAAAGCAAAACGGAATCAGCTCCGTTCCTTTCCGCGGAGGATTTAAAAGAGGTAAAAAAGATTGGATGAGACAGCTTTTTGAAAACAATGTACAGGTCCTTATTGCAACAGAAGCAGGAGGAGAAGGAATTAATCTTCAGTTCTGTAATCATATCATTAATTTTGATTTGCCTTGGAATCCCATGAGACTAGAGCAACGTATCGGGAGAATTCATCGCCTTGGGCAAGAAAAAGACGTAATGATTTATAATTTTGCAACTAAAGGAACTGTGGAAGAACATGTTTTAAAGCTACTACATGAAAAAATTAATTTATTTGAAAAAGTGATTGGTGATCTCGATGATATTCTGACTCGTTTAGAGTTTGGTAGCTTTGAGGATCATCTTTCAGATATATTCGGAAACTCCACCTCTGAAGGGGAAATGCGAATAAAAATGGACAACCTAGCCTCCATGATTCAATTTGCAGAAGAAGTTAAGGAAGGTGATTATCGTGCAGCAACAGGAAATTCATAATTTTTTGGTGAAGTACTTTACTGCTAATCAATGTGAGATACTCGAGAATACCGGCTCATATTTAACTGTGCAATTAACGGTTGAACTAGATAAGGAATTAATGAATCGCCCGTTTTACTGGCATTACTTAGAAAAAACAGGTGGAGTTCCAAACCCTATGAAACTTACGCTTATTACAGATCAAAAAAAGACACCTGACGATATTAAAGGAGAAGTCATACACTTTGGTTCACCAAGACTTCATCAAATATTCAACTCATCTAAAAACCTTGCTGGATATATTCGACTCTATGAAGATCATCAAGCAACCATGGGTCAACAAGTACCATTACGTCCTTGGTTAGGTATGAACGTAAAAATCTCCTATCAATGTGACCGTAAAAGAGATGTCTTTCGGTCGATAGGTCTACAATTAATTAATGGACAAATGATCGAGAACTTCCACGATGAACTGATAAAATTACAATTAGCTCGCAAAATACCTGACTACTCCTTTACCTTATCACCACTTATTATGCCGAATAGTGGGGTAACGCGAATTCAGAATATGATTCGCTCAAACATTCTTGAAGAAGATCATACATGGGCAAATGAGGCTAGAGAACGCTGGTCAAAAGACTTGAGGTTGCTGGAGCATTTTTATGAAGATGCGGAGGAAAAAGGCGAGAGCTATGATAATGAAAAACGAGCCTTACAGGAGCAATACGAGCCAAAAGTTCAAATTTCGATTATTAACGGTGGTATTTTTTACTTATCTGAAAAAGCGATTTAAAGGGAATGACTTATTTGTCATTCCCTTTAAATGATTTCTCTCTCTTTCCTTTGTTCATCATAATGACATATGGAAGAATACCAAACCAGCGAAAAGCAAATGCTTCTCTCGTTTCTTTTTTTTCCTTCCTCAGCTTTTTTCTTTCTTCCTTCGGTTGATCAATATATTTCACTACCGTTTGTGTAATGTATTTCACATAATCATTTATTGCGCTCATGTTCTTGCCTCCCTTATAGTCATTAACAGTATGACCAAATACTAGTTAACTAAACCCATAGGGTGCTACACTGGTAACATCCATCTTACTAATTTTCCGCTTCTTATCTCATACTGGGCTATCGCTTTAACAGAAAGTGTACCCTGAATCATAAAATAAGTAACTTCTACATATTGGTTAGAAATCTGTTTAACTGTATACGTCACTTTGGCGTTTGTGTATGTTGCCATTCCATCTATAGGAATTACACCGCCTGCCATTTCCTCAGAAATCCTCTTGGATGTGAGCAAAAATAAATACTGTCGTTTTTCTTGTTGATTGACTGAGGACACTATCCCTTTTTCCGATACATACTGATTAAACTCAATTGTTAAAAAAAGTGAGACTAGTAGAAAAATACACAAACTAATAGGATACATAAATCCCTTTTCATTCATGGGCCTCCCACCACCTGAAGGAAAGGAAACAGTTCGTCCTCATATACAACATGATTGTTACCAATAACAAGAATGGAGATACTATTTTGATTTTGATTGAACTCAACACTACTTATATTTTGCAACACTATTTCATGCCCTTGAAGTTGCACCAGGCGACGGATATATGGTCCATATTTCTCATACGTGACTAATTCCCCAACACTTTGCAAATAAAGCTTGCCGTTTTTCACCTCAACATAATCACAACCTTGAAGCTCCGTATTTAACTGACTAATAAAGAGCTCGAATTCTAGTTGTTGTGTACGGTTCGCAACATGGTTCATGTTTAAAATAATTGAAAAAATATAAGGTAAAAAAGACGCAAGCATACAATAAATCGTGAAAGATACCAACATCTCTACTAAAGTAAATCCCTGATTATTGAAAACTGTCACATATGAGAACTTCCTTTTTGAAGGAATTTTCATAGCTTACACACACCTCATTTTTAGACACTTCCTTTGTCACAGTAAATGGCTTCCCTTTTCTCTGTACTGTTAATTGGTCTTTGATAACTCCGGTAAACATTGCTTCCTGTAAAGAGTCATATAATATCTTTGATGCCTCACGACTATATTGGTTGTTAAGCGACTGCTTGCTCACCTGAATATACATTGGTAGTAAAAATAATGTTAGTACCAACCAAATTGACAGAGAAAGCAAAAGTTCCACAAGGAAAAATCCATTAGTTTTGTACAACATGAAATCTCCCCTTCCCTATGTTAAACGTAAATTTATACCGTTCTGCTTGTATATCGATATACAAAGTACCAAATGTATTTATATTTCCAGAGGTGTTATATCGAAAATACAAATTTTGTGAACCTTCTCGAATGTTCACTTTATTTGAGTATGTTCGATCGACAATAAATTTTCCATTTTGATCCTTAGCGTAATATCGATGAGATAGGGGGAAGATATTTACAGAAACAACTGTATGATTTGAGATAGCATATTGTTGCATGTAATAAAGGTCATCTTTGAATTGAGAAAAAAAGAGCTGTTTATCGAGGAAAAACATTTGAGGACGAACAAAAAGAAAAGAAAACGAGACAATCAAAGCAAACATACTTAACACAAAAATAGATTCTATTAAAGTAAACCCATGATTGTTATTCATTATTAGTTGAGACCACTCCCGTAGATGAGATTGTCACGATATCTCCATTTGGACAGGAGGATTGGTTTTCTTGTAAAAACCCTTCTGTTTGCAATTCTGCCAGACCAGTTGGCAAACGATTATTGTCCATTTCAAAGGACTGAACCTGTGCTTCTACCATTTTTATAAAAGCTTCACATCCTTTTTCCTTTATATTGCTGTTATGCTTACTGATATTCGGAACTGCAATGATTAATAATACTGAAATCACAAGCAAAACAATCATCATTTCAATAAGTGTAAAAGCCTTCTCATTTTGGATGAATTTTTTCATTTTTTACTCTCCTTAAGTTTTATATACCATCCATTAAATGAAACATTGGGAGTAGGATGGATAAATACATTGAAATAACCAATAATCCTACAATTAGATAAATAGACGGTTGAATAAATTTCATAATATGATTCACTTTTTCTTGGAATCTATTCATACAATAACTGCTAAAGAAAAGAAGCTCTTGATCAAGACGGCCATTTTTTTGCCCGTGCTGAATGACCATCGGCAAATCACGTTCAAATATCTTTTGCTTTTTAATAATTTCTTCAAGACTAGTCCCTTTTAATAAATGTTGCTTTAAATAAGCTCCTAGTTCTTGATCAAACTTGTTTTCCTTATTTCCTTCGAAGAGACTTACCGCCTCATAAATCGAAAGTCCCCCTCCTAGCAAATAACTCATTTGCACAGAAAAATAGTGAGTGATTAATAATTGGAAAAACACACCACACCAAGGAATGGATACTAAAATCTTCTTTTGTTTCATGGCGGAATAGTTTTTGAACACAAAAAGATAGTAACTAGCAAAAATAAGTAGAGTTACGACAAAGAGAATGCTAATGAAAGGGAATGTAGAACCAATAAGGATAATAACCTCTGTAAAGAGGTTTGAAGGTAAGCCCATGGACTGAAAGAGAGAGACAAACTTTGGTAAAAGAAATTGATCAACAAACACAAAAAGGAGAATAGTAGTAAAAACAAGAATAAGAGGATAAGTTACTATTTTAATTAGTTCTTTCTTGTCTTTCTGCTGCTTCATCATATAATTACTTGCTTCTATATATGCATGAGCTTGGCCACCATGTTGCTCTGCAAAATACACATAGCTAACTAAGGTTTGATGAAAGCCTAATTTTTGAATCACTAACGAAAAAGCGAAGCCCTCTCTTAATAATTTAATGCTGTTATTAAGTTCGAATTTCTTCCCTTCAGCCATCTGCAAGGAAGTAGATTCCAACGCTTCGGCAAGAGAGTAGCCCCTATCCAGTAATTCTCCCACATGTTTTAACAAGTTGGATTGCTCCGTTAATAGCCACTTATTTGATTTCATTGTCTAACACCCATCGATCATACTCCGTTTCTTTGATAAACCCTAATGCGATTCCCTTTGATATGACCTTTCTTAGAGTTATATAGTCATACGCTCTTTTCTCCCCTCTTGCTTCATTTATAACATGACTTAAAGGTTGACCAGCTAATATCTCAAAGACACATGCTTTTTTTGAACGATCACAAACAAAACAAGCGTTTGTACATTCTGTTGTACAGAGTGTACAACTAAGTTCTACTAACCTTTGAGCTGTTACTGCAACTAGCGTTTGTTCAATTTCAATCCAATCTACTCCAAACTCTAGGAGCCGATAAATAGCCCCCTTTGCATCTCTAGTGTGCATGGTTGATAACACAAGATGGCCTGTCAATGCAGCTCTAACGGCAGTTTTGGCTGTCTCACTGTCCCTAATTTCCCCCACCATAATAATATCTGGATCGTGACGAAGGATGGCTTTCAATCCAGCCGCATAGGATATTCCAGCCTTTTCATTCACTTGAACCTGTAAAACAGCGTCACTTTCCTTTTCAATTGGATCTTCTAAAGCAATCACATTTCGGTCAAATAAATTCGTGCTCTTTTCGAGCAAGGTGTATAAGGTAGTGGTTTTCCCACTTCCGGTTGGACCAGTCAAGATAATTAATCCGTGGGCATGTTTAAGTAAGGCAAGAAGCTTATTGGTCATATAAGGGAATAAGGAAACTTGGTAGGAAGGAATTGATTGGTGCTCGGGGAGCAGTCGTATGACTAAACTTTCTTTTTTGTTGCCAGGAAGAGTAGAGAGGCGTAAACCAATTTGCTGATGATCGACTACTATCGAATAAGAACCGTTTTGAGGACGTCTTTTTTCCCCGATATCCATGGATGCACTAAATTTAAAATGGGAGATTAGCCTTTCACATTCTTCAATAGGGAGCGAGTAGCGAGTGACGAGGCGATGTGCCACTCTGAATTGAACAAGAGTGTCATGCTTTCGGGGGATAATGTGGATATCGGTTGCTTGCTTTGTAACAGCATCCTTCAACATTCGATCAGCTAATTCTTCAATCGAAGTCACCAATAAGACACCACCTTTTCATTTGGATAAACCTATCGTATCATTTCAATAGTAAATGATGGGAGAAAAAGTGTGTATATTTTTCAACAAAGCAACCATAATAATTAGTACAAACACAGTATTTACATCATTAATTATTACAAAGATGGGCTATAGCCAAGCGGTAAGGCAACGGACTTTGACTCCGTCATGCGTTGGTTCGAATCCAGCTAGCCCAGTTAGAAAAGCGGAGAAAGCTTGTTCAGCCCCGACAGGCATAAGACGAATCTTGCAGGAAGGCCCGCCTTCCGGAGAGATTTGGCTTATGACCCCGAGGGGCTAGCTTTCGTAGCTGGACAACAAAGAAAAAAGGGAAGACGGCCGTCTTCCCTTTTTTTCTTACTGTTAGCTGCTTTTTTTAATTATTTTTTTGTTCACAATACTCTTCAATGCGTCTGGGTTGTAACCGACCACTAATTTTTTTCCATCAGTAACAATAGGTCTTTTTAGCAATCTCGGTTCTTCGACGACCATATTGATAACCTGTGAAAGAGTAAGATCATTCACATCTTGATTTAGACTTTTAAATATTCGACTTCTTGTGGCAAGCAATTCGTCCAATCCCTCTGTGGTAAGAGATAGTAATTCTTTTAGTTCCTCACTTGTCGGTGTTTCTTTAAATAAATGCCTCTCCTCATATGCAACTCTATTGGCTGTCAGCCACTTTTTCGTTTTACGACAAGATGTACAACTTGGATAAGTGAAAAATGTCAAATCATTCATCCTTTTCCCCGCCTTTTAAGTTGTTTTCATTATTTTGTTAAATATATTTTAACCTTTTGTATAACTTTTGTATAGTTATTTGTTCAATATTTCGCCAACAAGTTGTGAACATTTTATAAACTTACAGTGAATACAGTTTTTACTACCGTCGGCTGTATTATAATGGAATAAATTTAAGGAGATCCGAGAGGTGTGGCTAAGATGGAACAAACATTAAAAATAACAAATGTATTATCGGACCCAACTCGTTATTACATTTATCAGTACATTACAAAAAGACATCAAGAAGTTACCGTTCAAGAAATTGCAGACAATTTTAATATTCATCCGAACGTAGCAAGATTACATCTTTCTAAGCTTGAAGATGTGAATATGCTAATCTCGGAAACAAAAAAAACAGGCAAGGGCGGAAGACCAAGTCGGTTATACCGATTGTCCGATGACGTTATTCAGTTGAATTTTCCGTTCCGAGACTATCAAATGTTAGCTAAAATTACTATGGAATCCATGCTCTCTCTTGGAGAAGAAGGTCATAAAGTATTACGAATGACGGGGAAAAGATTTGGTAAGGAAATGATTGAACAAGAAATGGCCAGATCTCATAATGGAGAGTTCCCGACGTTTGAACAAAAGTTAAACACGTTAAAAAATGCTTCAACCATGGCTGGATTTTATCCAGAATTCGAAGTGAGTGAAGATCAGTCTCGTATATACTTCCAAATTTTCAACTGTCCATTTAAAGAAATCGCGACAGAACATCCAGATGCTGTTTGTGAAACACATCACGAATTTTTAAAAGGGATGTTTGAGTCACTATTTAATGAAGTTGAACTTGTAGAGAAGCAAAACATAATCAATGGCTGCGATGCTTGTGCTTATCAAGCATTAATAACGAATTAAAAAAACAAACTCCTGTTTACTTTTTCATAGCGTTTACATTATAATATTGTAAGGTAAGGGACTTGTAGGGTGAAAAGGAGGGATCATATGGATCGTATGTTTAGAGTAATGGGGTTTTGGACAGGTATTTTTGCCGTTATGTTCTACCTAGGGCATATGCCACAAACATCATTGCTATTCTTTGGTCAAACGGGGTTTTTCATTCTGTTAAGCTACCTAAAGCTTTCTGAACGTATGTATATTTATATTTTCGGTGCCTATTTAACAGTGTTCTTCGTTGGCTTTACATACTGGACAACATTTATGATGACACCAGGTGCTGGCGGACATTAATAGGAACGAAGCCCCATGAAAAAGGGGAAAAAGCGATGGGATTGATCCATCGCTTTTTATTATATAGAGAACTCCTTTGATATGTTTTTCGATTGAACGACTACTTGAAAGTGGCTACTCATTCCACCCGGAGTGATTAAACTCCTAATCGCTCGGTTTCGTTTACTTTGTTCCGAAAAGGGATTTGGATCATAATGATCTTTTAATAAATCTAAAATACCAATTTGTAAGAAGAATTCATCTTGCCTCATAAATCGTTCTAAGTTAAGGCCATACTTTTTTCCAATCTGAATGAAAGGATCCCACTGTACATGTGAGGTGATATCCATCTCACCTGGGTGTGCAAGGAGATTTGTTTTCATTGTGTGTTTCGCATATCCCCTTAAGCTACCTTGTGAGCGACCTGGTTCTTCCCATTCTGAGTCAGTATAACCGTAATCAACAGATAGCAAAATTCCTGAATCAATTATTTTTGAAATCCCTTTTATAAATTCACCCATCGCTAAGGGTACTTCCGCACGCTCGTCTTCTCGCAAGTTTCGCATATATTCTGTCACATAAGATTGAACATTCGTGTTTACTAGAGGTACTAATAACTCCTTTAAATCCTCGTTCTCTACCGTAATCATCACTTCATGAAGGATCCCCTTTCTCTTCTCGATCACATGTACCGGGAGAGCATCGAATAACTCATTCGAAAGAATCATTCCTTGAAAGCCTTTAAGCTCACTCAAGTTATTAATTATTTTAATTTTATCATCATCTATCGCTTTTTGAATAAGTTGCTGATGAAAAGGACTAGCCTCTAAGATGAAATATGTAATAGGATCGGTAGTTAATATACTCCATTCTTCCAAAAATGCTTGAGCAAATCTTCCTGATCCAGCCCCGATTTCACAAACAAAAGCAGGGATAACCCCCTTGGATACTTGCTTATAGTACCACCTTGCAATTAGCTGCCCATAAATATTTCCAATGTTACTTGTTGTAATAAAATCCCCTTGACGACCAACCTTCTCTCCAGCTTTCATATAATATCCACTTTCGCTATCATACAAAGCTACTGACATATATTCAGCATAAGAGATTTGCTGACAATTGGATGAAGTGATCAATTCTTTTATCTTTTCCTTCACTAGCATATCCCCACTATCCTCTATTGACACAGTATTTATTTTATAATATCTTATAGTAATTAACCATCCCTCCCAAAAAGGAATGGTAGTATCCCTATGAAAAGACCCTACTCAACTTGAGAAGGGTCTTTTCATTTGTTAAAAACCATTTAAAAACGGATTGGAATCCATCTCGTCACCAATAGTTGTTGTGTATCCATGTCCAGGCAATACTAACGTTTGCTCGGGGAGTACAAGTAGTTTACTATGAATACTCTTAAGAAGCTGTTCATGATTCCCCCCAGGCAGGTCTGTCCTCCCGATGCTCTGCTGAAACAACGCATCTCCTGAAATAACAAATTCTGCTTCTTCGAAGTAAAACGAGACACTACCTGGAGAGTGTCCAGGCGTCTCAAACACGGAAAAAGTAAAGTCTCCAATGGTTATGGTTTCTTCCTTTTCAAAGAAATGATTTGCTGAATTTACTGATGTAGAGACTGGCATCATAAAGAATTTCGAACCGTTTAAAGATGGATCTCCTAACCAGTTTTCTTCTTTCTTATGTATGTACACGGGTACACGATAGTGGTCTCTAATGATGTCTACTGCTCCAATATGGTCAAAATGAGCATGTGTCAACAGGATTGCTTGTGGTACCACTTTTCTCTTTTCTAGTAATTGAATAAGTTTTTTCCCTTCATCCCCCGGGTCAATAACGAGGCAATGATTTCCTTCGGTTACGATATAGCTATTGGTTTGTAACGGACCGAGGGGAACCTGTTCCCATTTCATAAGATTTTCCTCCATATCATTTGATCTTAAGAATATTTTACACTAGTTTTATGGAAAGGAGAAATATTGCTCAACAGAATTGACGTCAAGAAAGTGTCATTTTTAAACCTCGACAAATGGAAAAAAAACCGATACAATAAAATACGAATGTAAACACTTACGTTACATAAAATACTGAAATATGCACGAAATGATAAAAGGCATTTGTCTTTACCATTTGATAAAGGGGGCTGTCAAAGTGGGATTGGTCATTATATTTGCTTTAGTTACATTGCTAGCAGCATATGGAGCATTTAGTTCACTAAAAAACAAAAATTTCCTTGGACTATTTTTTGCTGTAGGAACTTTAGCTATTTTCGGTTTCTTTACAGTTATGACTGTGATCCACCATGGATATCCAGCAACACACTAACACCATAGCGATGCAATAAAAAAGGACTGCGAAAAGAAATTTTCGCAGTCCTTTTTATTCTTCTATTAAACCTATTTTCTTTTTTTCACCAAGGAGGAGGAGGTTTTCTAGGCTGTACCCGTACAGACATAATGTTCCGTTAGGGGAACAGCTGATAGGTTCATTTACTAAGTCTTCGATTACAACTAGCTCCTCATTAGACTCGATTGAAAACTTAATAAGGTCAAACGTCCCTTTATAAGTGTCAATCTCCGAACTATATTCTGGCTTAAATGTATAGAATGTGTGAGACCCCTTGTTATAATCATAAAAAGGAACGGACCATCCTGAAAAATTAGACAGCTGTGGCAACAACAATCTTGACTTCACTTGAAAATCCTGGTCATAAAATGTGTAGTTTCCTACAGTTGATTCCTCATTAGAGTCTATAGTTATGCTAAGCGTGTGTTTCGAAAAAACATCAACCTGATAGACATCCTTCAAGACATCCTTACTTACTTTACTATTAATATTATATTTTTTTAAAGGTGCAGAAAGCGATGGTCTATCCGTACGCCAATCGAGATACAGAAGTTCGTTTACATTACTCCAATACGCAAATGGTTGAGGGATGATTATTTGAGCAAGTGTATTATTGCTTATATCTAATGTATAGGTTTGATACTGCCAATCTTCTGTAAAGCTCGAAATTAGCAAAAGATTTTCATTATACTCATTCCATTCGATAGCCAATTCATTTGAAGGTATCTCTGACGACAAGATGATTTTTCCACTAGACGAGATAATCGTCACCAAACCAGTGCTTGAATTAGGTGAGGAATGAATAAGTATACTGCTTCTAGTAGGGCTAACAGTTACCGAAACAATAGGATAGACACTCGAATACAACAGTGTTGACTGACCTACTACTAAGTCATAGGAATATAAGGCGGACCCGTCACTAGTATCGGTAACATACAGTATTGTTTGATTATCTAACCAGCCATTACCGGAAGAAAAACTTCCCTTCATTTCTTTAATTGGTAGCATAACCTCACCACCAATGAAGGAAAGGGGTATTTCCTTCTTTTTTAACTCTATATTATGTAATGATTGAGGTAAGCTATTTGGTACACTTTCCTTACTACACCCAAATAATAGAACAACAAATAGAAGGAAAAGAATGAGATAAAGTGCATGTTTAATTTTTACTGAAAACACTATTCTTTTCCTCCTTAAAGACAATTAAATTTATTTTACCTTTCTCTATTACGGTGAACAAGTAAAATCTTTCCTAAACATACATGGCAGCTAAAAAAACCCCTAGCATCTCATGGTATATCTTTCTATACTGTGATAATGGAAGTGGGTTGATTCCTTTTCCAAGTTCAAATGTAAACCCAGCCTGTTTAAACTCTTGAATAAACCAATCCTTATAGCCTGCATGGCTGTCGATATACTGTACAGAACGGTATCCACTGACACGTTCAAACTCATTTGCAAGCAAATGTGCCTCAGTAGGTTCTAACCCTTCATAACCCCAATAAAACTCTTCTCCCTGTGAGTGAAAGGCCAACAGTCGATGGAAATTTCTCTCTTTAGCAAGTTGAGCCATTGCAATTGCCTCAGGTTCTGTTAAAGGTTCATTACCAGGGAAATCTCTAGCTGACGGTGCTTTTGGTATTTTCCTCTCTTTTTCAATTTCCCATTTTGCCGGAAATTGATTATTTAGATCGACCCCACGAATATTTGCTTTCCAACCTACAAAATCACTACTCCCACCGTTGTAGGTTCTTAAATGATCCCATTCACTTTCTAACGGACCATGTAATACCAAATCCACTCCATCTGGATTTACCATTGGTACGATAGAAACATCCACACGGTTATAAAGGGCCTGAATATCTACTCCTCTGATCGATCTCTGATTGGTTAATGCTAATAGAAAGGTATTCACTAGCTGCAGGAGAATCGGGGTAGTAATCCATTCATTCGCATGAAAAGAAGCATTATAGTGTAATTTCAAATCTCCCTTGCCAAACCGCAGCTCATGAATTGGATTTCCACGTACACTTTCTCCAATGGTATTTGTTGAGACAAAAGGGTACACTTCAACTAGCTTTTTAATATCTGTTTCAAGTTGGGCTGAATCATAAAAGGTCTGCCCGTGTATGATTGGTTTAATCATTCTCTTTGGAATATGAACAACTTCACCTTGCTCAAAGCTGTTGGGATTGCGCTTCTGATTGACTAACAATAATGCATCAATGGAGAGATTATAGTGAAGAGCTAGTCTCCAGAAAGCATCATTCTGGCCGATACAACGAGTTTCTAGCTCAAATCCTGGAATCTGTATCGTTTGCCCTTTTTCAAGGATCGTATCATTTGTCAGTTTGTTAGCGTCTAGCAGCAAATGAATTGGCAACATAAATAATTGACTATAATAATCCAATGAGTCTCCTGTCCGAACCTTAACTTTCAAGGCCATCATCTCCTTCCTTTATCGATTCATATGAAGAAGATGAAAAAAGATTCCTAGAAAGAATAAGGAAAACGAAGCTATAAAAAAGAGCCTACAAAAAGTAGGCCTCTCTTTGATCACTCACTTGTCTCTTTTTTGATATTCCCAGATTTTTCGTAAAACCGAAGTAAATCTCCGTAAACAATTTTATCAGAGTACTCAAGCTCATTTTTCGCTTTTTCCATGTATGGCTCGCAAGCATCAACAGAATCAATTGCTTCCCCTGTCGATTTGTCATAACATGTGCCTTTCGTGTATACATAATCCTTCGTGATAAAACTTCCGTCACGAAGCACTGTAAACTCTGTAAAGTCTTTAGAAAACAAATCCGAACCAAAATCAATATTTTGCTTTGTATCAATTCCAAGTAAGTGAAGGATGGTAGGCTTTAAATCCACCTGCCCTGAAACATTGTGGATAATCTTTCCTTCTTGCCCAGGAATATGAATGATTAATGGCACTCTTTGAAGCTGTGTACTCTCTAACGGTGTAATTTCTTTTCCTAAAAACTCACCCATTGTCTTATTATGATTTTCAGAAATTCCGTAATGATCCCCATAAAGGATAATAATTGATTCCTCATACAATCCAGTTTCCTTTAGCTCCTCAATAAAGAGTTTTAATGCTTCATCTTGATAGCGGACCGTAGGAAAATAATTATTTACTGTTTTATTAGTAGAATCATAAGGTTGAATATACAAATCTTCCTCGCCAAGTTCAAATGGGAAGTGATTAGTTAGAGTAATAAATTTCGAGTAAAATGGTTTTGGCATATTTAATAAATGATCAACCGATTGTTCAAAGAAAGGAATATCTTTAAGTCCCCAACCAATCGAGTTTGTCTCATCTACGTCATAATCACCTAGGGCATAGAATCTTGTATAGCCTAATGAATCATACATTAAATCACGATTCCAGAAACTCTTGTTATTGGCATGTAGAGAAGCTGTGTAATACCCATTTTCATTTAGTATTTCTGGTGTTGCTCGATACTCATTTTCTGAATGAGTAAAGAATACTGCCCCGCGGCTTAAGCCATATAAAGAATTTTCAACGATAAACTCAGAATCTGACGTTTTTCCTTGTGCGGTTTGGTGATAGAAGTTATCAAAATAATAACTTTCCTTAATAAATTGATTTAGGAAAGGAGTAATTTCTTGCCCATTTACTTCCTGATTAATGACAAAACTTTGAGTTGATTCCATTGAAATTAATATCACATTTTTTCCTTTGGCAATTCCAAACATATCATCACTAGGGCGCTTGTAATTCGCTCGGACATAGTTTTCAATATCCACCAATTCACTGCCGTCTGCTAATGCTCTTTGTGCGGATGATTTGGACTGTAGAAAGGCATCGTAAATATGGTAATTGTATGTTCCAATATTTTTGACAAGCATTTCTCTATCAAATGTTCGAGTAAGAAGTTGTGGTCTTTCTGCTTCAGCCAATCCTAAATTAAAAAATGCAATGGCAGCAGTAAGTAAATAATACGCACTTATCACTACTTTATTACGATTCTTCTGCTCTGTTAATGTTGGTCTCCGTAAAACAAAAGCAACAATAAGAAAGAAATCAGTGAAATATAAAAGATCCTTCCATTCTAATAGTTCATTCACACTGCTTCCTAAGTCCGCCATATTACTTGTTTGAAACAATACCGGTATCGTTAAGAAATCATTAAAGAAACGATAAAAAACAACATTACCAAACAAAACGGCCGACATAAGAAAACTTGTTGTAATAATGAATCGGTTTTGACTTTTCCCCTTTAAAAACAAGCCAATACCAAAGATAAACATTAGGAAACTTAGCGGATTTATAAATAATATAAATTCTTGTCTCCAGTTTTCAATTTTAATATCAAAGCTAGTTTTATAAACGATATACGTTTTTATCCAGAGCAATACGATTGCAATTGCAATCAAAGAGAACTTTGACCACTTCAACTTGTTCATGCAGCAGGTACCTCCTGTATCTTTGGTCAATGGTATATTTTGGTAGAATTATAGTTAACCAAAAATAATCTTAATACTTTTTTAACGAAAAATCAAACTCATCATTATAATTGTTTTGTAGAATGTTAAATGACTGACCTCCATATTACCCTAATAATAGACGTTTGAAACCTAAAAATAGTTTCAACTTTGTCCAATTTTTTTAAAAATAAAAAAGAACCTCCACAATAAATGTAGAGGCTCCTCCCATATTACTTACTTACATAATCCCTTATTAACCAAGCTGCACCAATCACACCTGCATCATTTCCAAGTGTCGCAACAGCGATTTTTGTTGATTCTTTTACTCGTGAGAAGGCGTATTTTTCAAAGTTTTGGCGAACGCTGTCTAGTAAAATATCTCCCGCTTTTGAAACTCCTCCACCAAGAACAATTTTCTCAGGGTTAAGTGTGTTAGCAATATTCGCTAATGATAATCCAAGATGGAAACTTACTTCCTCAATTACTTCTTTTGCAAGCGCATCCCCATTTCTCGCACTATCAAATATATTTTTGGCTGAGATGGTACCTTCTTCACGATATATTGATGCAAGTTCTCCACTTGAATCATGTGCCGCCTGAAGCTTTTCTTTTCCTATTCGAACGATACCTGTTGCTGAAGCTATAGTCTCTAAGCAGCCTGTTTTCCCACAGTTGCAAGGGGCTCCACCGACAGGGATGGATGTAATATGACCAATTTCACCAGCAGCTCCACTTACACCTTGAACAATATGTCCGTTAGCGATCACACCACCTCCAACGCCTGTTCCTAACGTGACAGCTACGATATCCTTCCCACCATTACCAGCACCCTTCCACATTTCACCAAGTGCGGCACAGTTAGCATCATTATCGATGATCGCAGGTAAGGAAGTTTCTACTTCTAATAAATCCTTTAAAGGATAGTTATCATCCCATCCTAAATTTACAACGTTGTAGATAATGCCTGTTGCATAATCCACTGGACCAGGTGCACCCATCCCTATCCCTAAAAGCTTACTTTTAGGCTGGTCTAATTCTTCAAGTGCCTGATCGATTGATTTGGCTATATTAATCGTAATATTTTTCCCCTTATTGCTATTATCTGTTGGAATTTCCCATTTTTTTAAGATTTCACCGTATTGATTAATAAAAGCAAGCTTTGTTGTTGTTCCTCCTAAATCTACCCCAACCAACCACTTATCTGTCATATTTACACCTACTATTCTTTATTTTTTAATTGTTGAATTTCATGACGGACAATAAATAATGCCGTTTGAAAGTCCTGTTCTTCAATCAACTGAGATTGATATAATTCCTTCAGTTCTTCCTCCATCAACTCTAAATCAGCAAGGCGGTCTCCAACGTAAATAATGGTTCCAAACTTCTTTAAAAATTGTTGAATATCGTATGTATTCTTCATCTAATTACCTCAAGTACTAAATTGTGAAAGCTTGTACAAACGCTTTCATAAAAAGTATAATCGAAAAACAAGCTTTACTCAATACTACAAAAAAAATATGCCTTTCAAAAAGAAAGACATGCGTTATCTATCGGGATCTTTGGGATGTAAAATTTCTGGCCTCTTACTTTTCAAAGGAATGGGGGATCGAATTAGAACATCTTTTAGTGCTTTTATATCAAAGGGGATGAATGGCCAAAGATATGGGACACCAAAAGATTTCATATTTGCGAGCAAAAGGATTAGTAATCCGGTCCCTACCACAAATCCGATCGTATGGAATAGCGCTGTAAAAATTAGTAAGCACAGCCTTACTAGTCTTGATGCTAAGCTTAACTCATAGCTTGGTGTTGCAAACGTTCCAAGAGCTGCAATAGAGAAGTATAATATGACTTCATTACTCAATAATCCTACTTCGACAGCAACTTGTCCAATCATCAAGGCTGCTACAAGACCAAGTGCAGTGGCTAACGCTGATGGAGTATGAATAGCTGCCATCCTTAGTACATCGAGCCCAATCTCAATCAGAAGAAACTGTAAAAAGAGGGGAATTTGTCCCATCTCATTTGGCCCTATGAAGGCAAGAGCTTTTGGTAACAATTCTTTATTCGTCGCTAATAAATACCACATGGGCAACAAAAAGATAGAAGACCACACCGCAATAAAACGTACTAATCTAAGATACGCACCAACAATAGGTTTGTTCCGATACTCCTCTGCATGCTGCAGATGATGCCAAAAGGTAACCGGGGCAATGATCACACTCGGTGACCCATCGACGATAATACATACATGTCCCTCATATAAATGGGTAGCCGCTGTATCTGGCCTTTCGGTATATCGAATAACAGGGAACGGGTTCCAATGTCTACCTGATAAATACTCTTCGATTGTTTTATCTGCCATCGGTAAGCCATCCGTATCAATTTTTGATATAGCTTCTTTCAACTGTTTAACCATATGGGGATCGGCAATATCTTCTATATAACTAATGACAATATCCGTCTTTGATCTTCTTCCGACCTGCAAATATTCCATCCGCAACGTACGGTCTCTTACTCTTCTTCGAGTCAAGGCTGTATTAAAAACTAGTGTCTCGACAAAGCCATCTCTTGCTCCCCTAACCACCCTTTCAATATCCGGCTCTTGAGGACCACGAACTGGATAAGTTCTTGCATCAATTAGAATGGCCGTTGGTATCCCATCTACAAGAAGAGCTGTAGGACCTGCTAATACGGTGTCGACAACCTTATCCAAATCGTCGGTAGTTTCTACTTCGACATAAGGAATATACGTTTTAAGCAACGCACTCAGTGCATCAGGCTCAAGCTGTTCCTTCTTTAAATCAGCCAACAGCTTCATTAAATAATGAAGAATATCATCTTTTACAAAGCCATCGACAAAATAAAACGCCATTCCTTTCTCTGCGTATTCTACATCTAACTGAATAACATCAAAGCTTTTATCAACACCTAGAGCATCCCTTAAATAACTTGTATTGGTATGTAGTTTTGAACTCACCTTATGTTTTACTGCTTCCATAGCGTCACCTCGTTCAATTAAAGAACTTGCTCCAAACATTTCCATGTATACTTCAACATCATAGACATCCCCCCAAAAAAACATACGCTATCAATAGAAAAAAGGTAATGCTATAAAACATCACCTTAAAGAAAAATGAATTTATTGTTGTAATTTGTCTATAAAACTTTGATACTCCTCTCGATCGGGAGCAAGCTTTGCTGCTTTTTGTGCATATGTTAGTGACTCTTCTTTGTTTCCTAATTCATAGTAAATGAGGGACAGATTAAAGAATGCCTCATGAAAATATTTATCAAGTTCAATTGCTCTTAGTAAATGATTTTCCGCAGAAGATAGATCATTTCGTTTAATCTCAACATAAGAAAGCTGAAAAAATAATTCTGCAGAAGACTGATGTGTTTGAATAGCATTAGTCAATAAACGATAAGCTTTATCATAGTTTTCATCTTGAAGATATACCTGAGACAGAATCATCACCGATTGTGAATCTGTAATTTTTTCTGGATTTGTGTAGCCATACCATAACATACTACCCATCGCAGATAGAGTAAGGAATAAAAAAAATGTTTGCTGTACCCATTTTTTGAATTTTGGAAAATGGACAATCGATGCGGCTAGAAATCCTCCTACAAGACCACCAAGATGGCCAGCGTTATCAATTCCTGGGATCGTAAAACCAAGAGACAGGTTGATGGCAATGACAACAAGAACATTAAAGCCCATTGTCCGAAAGAAGAGGGAACGATAGTTAAGCCCAAAGTATAGAAGAGCTCCAAAGCAGCCAAAAATTGCTCCACTTGCACCAGCTGAAAGACTTGTAGTGAATAAAAAACTTGCCAGTGAGCCGCTAAAACCAGCGACCAAATATATAAAAAGAAATCTCATTCGTCCATATATTCTTTCAATCGTAGGGCCAAGATAGTACAACGCCAATGTATTCATAAACAAATGAAAAAATCCAATATGAAGTAGAATGGGTGTTAAAAACCTCCACCATTCTCCCTCTATAATAAGCGGATTGAACTTCGCACCATACTTAATGAGTGTGGCTGTATTTGTGCTTCCACCTTTCCACTCAAGAAAAAGGAAAGCGATGATTTGAAGGACTATGAAGAAATATGTAAAAAAGGGTTTTCCATTTTCAAACATCGACTTCTCAATTTTTATACGATGAATTGCTGTTTCTAACGTAGCGTTTTTTAAGAGTTCAATTTCATCTAGAGAGTATTCTTCCTTGCCCTCAAGTGGTATTTCTTCACTAAATACATGTTCCAATTCAGATATTTCCTTATTATATGTGTCCCGTGTAATCAACTTTGTGATGATATTTGTTTTGAGAATCTTTTTTTCGGAAAGCAGAAAATCATAGTCATCAACCGGTGGATAAGATGACAAATATAAATTTAATACGTTTGCCTCGCCGCGAATCAATTGACGTCGGATTACTTCACCATTGTTTCCACAATTCTCAATATCTCGAGAAAGCCAATTGCTCCAGTCTAAGTCGATCCGTCTAAGACGAATAATTGGTACTTGTTTGTTTTCTACTTTTTCAAACCACAATTCCTCTTGCGAAGGTGAGGTCTTTAATAGTCGATACTCCTTTTTATGAACAAGAAAATGCGCAAGCTTCCAAAATAAATAATCTTCTAATTTGTTCAAGCTTCCCCCTCTTTCCTTTACAAACATTTACTCACATTATATACGAGATTAGTTCCTAATAAAAAAGTTTTGAGTTTGGCCCTTTTACGAAAGGTAAACGCACATAAAAAAGACCAAAGCACAAAACTTTGGTCTTTTTTATTAATAGGCAGTACGTCCAGAGAATACCGTTTTTGTCATTAAATTTCTAACATACGGTACATTCATTAAGGAACTAACAACCATTCTTCTTATCATTGGACTACCGAGTACGATATTTACCAATCGAAAACGATTCTTATAGGCATAATATCCACCAATACCAACTAATACCATGGAAAATAAACGTGACATTTTCATCCCTCCTACCTATAGTTTGAAACGTCAAATTCATTTTTATCCATGACAAATAAAAATCATTTTTCAATCTTCATGACAGGTTCCATTGTCTTTTTTAGCACTTTAACAGAGTGAGCAAACTTTACCTTCTCTGTTTCATCTAAATCTAAATGGACTACTTCTCTAATCCCATTTCTGTTTACTACTGCAGGTACGCCTATGTATACATCATTTTGATCGTATTCTCCATTAAGATGGGCTGAAACAGTAAGAACCGAATTTTCATTTTGCAGAATCGCTTTTGTTACACGAACTAAGCCCATGGCGATTCCATAAAAAGTCGCACCTTTTCTTTCAATAATGTGATAAGCTGCATCCCTTACATTAAGAAATAGCTCCTCTAAATCCGCTTGCTTATACTCACTATTTTTCTTAATCCATTGTGAAATTGGAATCCCGGCAATATCAGCGCGACTCCATACAGGAAGCTCTGTATCACCATGCTCACCGATAATGTAGGCATGAACATTTCTTGTATCCACATCGAAATAATCTCCTAACAGGTAGCGAAACCTTGCTGTATCAAGAATCGTACCAGATCCGATGACTCTCTCCTTAGGCAGGCCAGAAAATTTCCAGACAGCATAGGTTAAAATATCAACCGGATTTGTAGCAACTAAAAAAATACCATCAAAGGAATTTGCCATAACTTGCTCAACAATCCCTTTAAAAATATGGGTATTTTTTTCAACTAGGTCTAATCTTGTTTCACCCGGCTTTTGATTTGCCCCTGCACAGATGACAACTAAATCAGCATCTTTACAATCACTATAATCACCAAACCATATCTTTGTTGGGCTTGGAGCAAAAGGCATCCCATGGTTTAAATCCATAGCATCACCTTCTGATTTTTCTTTATTTAAATCAATTAGCACTAGCTCTTCCGTTACCCCTTGGTTTAACAGTGCAAATGCATAACTCGAACCTACAGCACCTGTTCCAATTAGAGCTACGCGATTAACATGATTTTTCATTCCATTCCCTCCTTAGTTCATTACTTATCGTTTCCACAATCATTTATTTTCATGACCTAATACATTAACAATATCGCAATCGCAGGAGCAAAGCCAGATATAAAGTTAACTACGTCATTATTAAAGAATTTCCTACCTCTTATTAGGGCTGTTTTTCTTTGACAATGAACCATTTTCTCGGTTTCCACACCACAGTGTGAACATCTATATAACGCTTGTACATATGCACCGAGGAAAGTATCAATGACATTGCCAAGAAACCCCAAAAGGAAAATCATCCAAAATTCAGATATTTGCAAGTTGAATAACACGTAAGATGAATATGAAATCACCATTGCACCAGCTATCGCTGCCATTGTGCCTAACATACTGACTGCTCCCGACGTTCCTCTTTCAACAACTGAAAAAGTACGAACAGAATAAGGACGTCTTTTACTTAACGTGCCAATTTCCGATGCCCAAGTATCAGAGTTAGAAGTAGCAATAAAAACACAAAAAGCTAAAAGTAAACTGTTGGTTTGAAAGAATCCATACAAAACGCTTATTAGCGCCGCCATTCCACCATTGGCCAACACTTGCTGATAATCCCGCCTTGAACCCTTCGCATGCATCTCCTCGACTGCCATCTTGTCCTTCCTTTTGTATATAGACCAAAGACTTGAAGAAGCAAAAAATATCCCTAATAAAATCAAACCTTTTATCCCTAAGCTAAAGCAAATAAGTAAACCCACAAAAACGGCTGAAACGCTTCCTGACTTTGTCAAGAAGCGCAAGGCATACCCAAGAAGAGATGCCAAAATGATAAAGGAAGGGATTAGGATATATTCAATCACTACTAAAAACCTCCTCTGGGGTAATTAGCTTTTTTACAGGTATATCATGTGGTTCTAACGGAAGGGAAGATAAGATTTGCTCTGGAAAAGCCAAAGAGATGGTCTTTCCTTCATAATCACTTAAAAAACGATCATAATAACCACCACCGAAACCGATACGGTAGCCTTTTGTTGTATATCCTAAGCCTGGAACAATAACTAAATCTATTTTACTTTTATGAACTTCAACCGTTTGACTGACAATTGGTTCTAGAAGACCAAAAAAGACGGATTCTAGCTGTTCAAAAGTTTGAATTACATGAAAAGTCATTGTACGAGTCTGCTTGTGACACTTTGGAACAACAATCGTTTTCCCTGTTTTCCAGGCTTTTCGGATGATAGGGTATGTATCTACTTCAGGTGTTCTCGAAATAGTGATTGCAATAGTAGTAGCGTCCTTCCACTCCTCTGTTTTGAATAAACGAGTAGCAATCTGATTGGATTGGCTTTCATATTGTTGTTGTGGCTTTTGCTGAAGATCTTGTTGAAGGATGGAGCGAAGGGACCTTTTATTAGTCAATGATTTTCCCCCTAGTATCTGAATAGTTGTTTGTAAACACAAAAAAAAGCAGTGGGAATGACCCTACTGCTTATTTTGTTTCACGGTGTAAAGTAACTCGCTTTAATCTTGGGCAATATTTTTTCAGCTCGATACGATCTGGGTTATTGCGCTTATTTTTTGTAGTGATATAGTTACGATCACCAGTTTCAGTGCAAGCTAATGTAATGTTCACACGCATATTTATCCCTCCAAACTCTATCTGTTCAGACTTGTTCGTTATTTGTTCATACGACTTTTCTATAATACCATTATTTATTTTGAAATGCTAGTGTGTTTTTTTAAAATTGTATCATTAAGATGTAGAAGTAAATTCTTTTCAGTTCCTTGAATCACCCAAGCGGTGCCTTTTCTTAAAGTTTTAGCAGGAATGGTTAAATTGAGGGTAAAAATACTTGCCGCAGCTCCCTTTCCCATCGGTTGATATTTTAATATTCCTTTTTTTTGATCTGCCCATATTTGGTCAGTTGGAATATTCCAAAGAGGCTGAACGGTTTGTTGAATGGTTCCTTCTTCAGACCGCCCATTTACTAGAAACATTTTTTCACCTGAAAGATGAAAAATTACTTTTTCAAGGGGCGATACAAACGAAAGGTGCTCAGTCGCTACTTCGTGGTGACGACTCATAAAGACTAGCTTCATGTTCTTTTCCACTTCGTTATGATTTCTGACATATACTTGGAACAAACGAACTTTTGAATGAATACTTTCTTCTTTAACATGAATGGAAATCGACTCTGAAGAAATTAATTTTTCATGTCCATTTGAAATCCAGTGCATATTCCCACCTATCCAAATACCAGGAATAGTTGAAAACTGTTTTCTCATATTCGGAGTGTGCTTATCTGGGTCCTTTTCCATTGACAAATACGTATTTGTTATCATTTTACACCCCTTGATAGATCGTTATTTGGTTACGGCACTCATAGGACATTGCTCTAGCAACTTCAATACTCTCCGCATGTGTATAGATGGTAATATACTCTTCCATTTCGAACGGAAAAATATATACCCAACGATTATCACTCAAGTGGAGCTTGATTCCTTCTTTAATGTTAATATTCTTCGTCTTTTCAAGCATACTCTCAATAAGTATTCTAACCATTTTACTTTTTAAGTTTGATGGGCAATGAATTTTTGTTACAGTCACTATTGCATCAAATGGTATTTTGGTTTCAAGTTTCTCCATGCTGTATTCACTACCCGGATGATCTTCATGCTCATAGGTGGAACCATTTTCAAAAAAATCGTTAGGTTGGGAAATGACATGTCTATTTAATTTACTCTGTATCTCTTTCTTACCAAAAACCATCATATTATCTACCATATTTGCTCCCTCTTCAACCACAACAAATGAAGCAATGACACAATTTACAATGTGAGAATCCTTTTTAACTTGAACTCCGTCCCATAAAATAGAATCTTCTATAAAACAGTCACTCTCAATGACACAATTTTTACCGATGACCGTATTGGCACCGATGACCGTATTTGATTCAAGTCGAGAACCTTCACCAATAAGAACCGGACCTTCAATGTTACACAACGGATCAATCTCGCAGTTCGGACCAACCCACACACTCTTTTTAATCTCCTTGTATCCTTTTTTTTCTTCCCATCCCAAGGAGGGTGACAAATAATCTCGATGAACTTGGTGGTATGTATGAATCTGTCCAATATCAATCCAATAGCCCTCCAAACTAAAGCTGTAAAGAGCAACATTCTTTTGCAGTAATAGAGGAAATAAATCATGGCTAAAATCGAATGGACGGTCACTTGGAATATAGTTTAATATGGACGGTTCAATAATATAAATTCCTGTATTAATTTGATCACTAAAGATTAAGTGCTGTGGTGGCTTTTCTAAAAAGCAACGAACTTTTCCTTCCTTATCCTTAATGACTATCCCATAATGCTCTGGGTGTGCCATCGAGGTTGTTACTACTGTAAGGTCACTTCTTGACTCAAAATGGAATGTAACAGCCTTTTGAAGATCAAATTGATTAACCACATCTGAAGAGATCACAATAAATGTTCCATCAATAAACTCCTTTAAAGCTTGAAGACCACCTGCAGTCCCCATTGGGTTTGTCTCATAAAAATAAACAAGCTTTACTCCATATTTGCTCCCGTCACCACAATGTTTTTGTATTTTCGTAGCTAGATGATGGATTGTTATGGCTATTTCAGTCACTCCCTGTGATTTTAACCATGAGATACAAAGATCAATTACAGGAATATTCATAATGGGTACGAGAGGTTTTGGAGTTAACAATGTAAGTGGCGACATCCGGGACCCTTTCCCACCAGCCAAAATCACGCCCTTCATTCTTATCTCTCCCCTACTTCCTTTGTTTGTGTGAACTTAGTTATAACCTAATCTACAAAACTGTTTCTTCGAAAACTCGGTGTGTATCCTCCGCAATTCTTTTCCAGCTATACATAGCCTCAACCATTTCTTTCCCACTCTCACCTAGTTGAATAGCAAGTTCTTCATTGTCTAAAAGAATTGTTGCCTGCTCAATAAAACTCTTTGGATCATTGCTGCTCATTAATAAACCTGTGTGTAAATGATAGATAATACTCTTTAGACCTCCAACATTTGATACAATTGTTGGTTTCGAATAGGCCATAGCTTCTAGCGCAACGATCCCAAACGGCTCATACAAACTTGGAAATACAGCAAAATAACATTGCTTAAAAAGGGCTTCTCTCTCAGCATCTGTAACAAAACCAATAAAATATATATTTTTTAGCCCGAGCATCTCCACTCGATGTCTGAACTCTTGGAGCATCGGACCTTTCCCAGCAATCATGAAGTAAACATCAGGTCGCCTTCTTTCCATTTCTTTCGCTGCCTCAATGAGAGTATGGAAACCTTTTTCCTTTACCATCCTACCAATTGAAAACACCATTTTTTTCTCTTGATGGATTGGGAATTTATCCAATACTTCCTTACTATAAATAATGTTGGCAATGCTTGTATCTATTCCATTGGGAATCATGACAATTTTATGAGGCTCTATATCAAAAATGTGAAGTACTTCTTCTTGCATAGATGTACTGCAAATAATCACTTTATCTGAATAATGAATAAGCTCTTTCTCTTGTTCATAAATCTTCTTTTGCATTTCTGTATATATGCCTTCGTTCCTACCATGTTCAGTAGCATGAATCGTAGTAACTAAAGGTAATTGTCGTTTCTCTTTTAATGTCACCGCAGCAGCGCCTACGAGCCAATCATGAGCATGAATCAAAGCATATTCGTGTTCTTCCATAAGATCCATTGCTTGATGAATAATTGATAAGTTTAAACCACCCACCCAACGAATAAAACTGGGTTCTCCCTCATTTAAAGGAACTACCCTAAAAATTTCTATATTTCCTATTCTTTCATACTTAGGAAGCTCCTCAATCCAAGTCGTTATGATATGGATCTGATAGCCAATTGAGGTTAATGCTTTAGCTAATCCTTCCACATGTCTGGACAAGCCTCCAACAACATTAGGAGGGTACTCCCATGAAAGCATAAGAATTTTCTTATTGTTCACGTTCCCACTCACTTTCCTTTACATTTTCATAAAAGCTGTATGTACTTACATATTCATTCCAGCCTCGTGAATTTCTTACCAGTGTTTTTGGTTTTTCAATGAAATCTGTTTGTTCTATTTGAATACAATCAGACCGATGAACGGGGAAGTATTGATCTTCCAGTAAAAACCCTAATTCTAGTAAATATACTTTGTTTTCCTTTAGTCCTTTTAACGTCCAATAGTTTTGTTGTTGGGGAACTCTTATATCTAGGTAAGGTGAAGTTACCTCATTATCACGTAGTTGTTTGGAAACGTCATACACTCTCACAATCTGATCTTTTATAGAATCTTTAAAAAAGCGTTGTATAACGTCCAATTTTAGTGGTGATGTATACCAACATACGAAAAGCTTGTCTTTAGCAATAAATTGAGTGTGTATCCCGTCCTTTTCCTTTGTTTTAGCCAATGTATTGGAAACAATCGTCATTATGCACCTCAAGAATTAAGAAATTAACAGTATATGTTTACTTTCAATTAAAATACCTATTTGTTAGTTTCATCGTAGCATTGATAGGTTCCTCTCACAATAAACACATTTTGTCGTAATCTGCTTATCCCTGTCACACCGACTTTATAGGAAGATTTATTTTTTAAATTTACAAGTCTTGTAAGAAAAACTAGTCATTTCGACCTTTTTTTCTCATTTCCCTCGACAAAACCCTCTTATCTTCTTACTTTGATTCGAAAATTGTCGTATATAGTGATACAATGTTTTTATTGATTTTTAAGAGGTGAAAGAAATGGAATATGTGTTATTAAGTTTATTGGTTGTATCAATCCTTCTCTTCGTCCTATCCTTTTTTGTTAAGGATCCGATGAAAGAGCTTAAGAGCGAAATCGATCAGTTATCCCTAAACCAAATTCAAGAGCTATACCAAATGAAGAGAAAAATAAAGATTCTTGAAGAGGAACTTCTAGTACCCGATACAGACTTCTCTGGTACCGCTTCTCAAAAAAGAGAAGTTCATGCAATATTAAAGAATCAAGTTTGGTCACTATCCCAACAAGGTCTCTCCATTGAACAAATCGCGAAGCAATCTTCTCTTCCTATCGAGGATGTTGAGATTATTTTAAATGAATTTTCTATGAGGGGAGAAACATATGAATAAGATTCACCTAAGAGCATTTGCTTTTGGTCTCCTCTTATCCACTTGTATATTTGGGTCCTATTATTATCTTTCTGGAGACAATGGAGCAGCAGCAAAATTAAGCAATGAAGAGTTAATTGCTCAAGTAGAAGATAAGGGATATAAAGTAGTTGATGAAAAAGTATATGCAGAGTTAGAAGCAAAGGCAAAAGACACTGAAGCAACACCAACTGAAGAAGAAACAAAAGAGACAGAACAGAATGATACATCGAAAGAAGAGGCAGCAAAAGAAGAAGAACAGCCCGCAGAAGCTGTTAAGGAGTACAAACTTAACATTATTAGTGGTATGCAATCAAGTGAGATTGCCACCCTTTTAAAGGACGCAGGAATCATCACTGATGCCTTTGAATTCGAGCAATATTTAATCAATTCGGGTTATCATACGAAAGTTCAACTAGGTGAGTTTGTAGTAAAAAGCGATATGACCTACGAACAACTTGCAAAGATCATAACAAAAAGCTGAAGATAATCTCTTCAGCTTTTTATATTACTCATTTAAATCATAGTGTCTACCTTTAACAAGATAAAACGTGTGTTCAGCAATATTGGTCACATGGTCCGCCGCTCTTTCTAAGTAACGGCAAGTAAACGATAGTTGTGTAATTTGCGCCAAAAACTCTGGCTTTTCCTGATTAATTCTTAATAGTTCCTGTATCGTTTGACCGTATAAATGATCAACCTCATCATCCATATCCGCCACTTGTTTTGCTTTTTGCACATCTTCTTCGATGAAAGATTCTAACGAAAGCTTCAACATTTTAGAGGTAACCTCATACATTTCTCTAATACGAACAATCGGCTTAACATGTTCCTCACTACCAATTCGAATAGCTGATTTAGCAACGTTTACGGCAAAATCGGCAATCCGCTCGATATCTGTTGCGATTTTAATGGCAACAATGATTCGACGTAAGTCAATCGCCACAGGCTGTTGCTTTGCAATTAAAAGAATAGCAAAGTCGTTAATTTCTTCATACAAGACATCTGCTCTTGTATCATTCTCCATAATTTCTAAAGCGAGTTCCACGTTCTTAGTTTCTAATGCTTTAATTGCTTCGCTTAATGCATGATCAGCGAACTCACCAAGTTCCATCAACTTATTCTGAAGTTCCTTAAGATCAAAATGAAATTTTTCACGTACAACCATATTTGTCTTCCTTTCATGTCCGATTGGTATTGTTAACAATCAAATCGTTTGTTTTGAGTATTTATCCGAAGCGACCAGTAATATAGTCTTCTGTACGTTGATCAGAAGGAGTTGAGAATATTTTATTCGTATCGTCAAATTCAATTACTTCTCCATTTAAGAAAAATGCCGTTTTATCCGAAATACGTGCAGCTTGCTGCATATTATGTGTAACAATTATAATACTATATTCCTTTTTAAGCTCTTGAACCAGTTGCTCTACTTTAAGAGTTGAAATTGGGTCAAGGGCTGACGTTGGTTCATCCATTAAAATAACATCTGGCTCAATGGCTAAACAGCGTGCAATACAAAGACGTTGTTGCTGACCACCGGATAGACCGTACGCATTTTCATTCAAACGATCCTTTACTTCATCCCAGATAGCTGCACCACGCAAGCTCTTTTCAACGATCTCATCAAGTACTTTTTTATTGCGAATTCCATGAATTTTAGGTCCATATGCAATATTTTCATAAATGGATTTTGGGAATGGATTTGGTTTTTGGAAAACCATTCCTACATTTGTTCGTAAATCTTCCACTTTATATGATTTATCTAGTATACTTCTTTCACGATACATGATATCTCCAGAAATTTTTACTACGGGAATCAGTTCAACCATTCGATTTAACGTTTTGATAAATGTTGACTTCCCACATCCTGAAGGACCAATGATAGCTGTTACTTCCCTCTCATTTATATCAAGGTTAATGTTTTTTAATGCATGATCTGTACCGTACCAAAGGTTCAAATCCTTCGTTTGATAAGCAAGGCTTTTCTTGCTTGCTTTGTTTACACTCATATTATCACTAGATTCTTCCGCTGTTTTATTTTCACTATATGTTGAAACGACCATCGTAAAACCCCTCCACCCAATTAAAATCTTCTTTGAAATTTGTTTCTTATTAACACCGCTATTGAGTTCATTATGAATAAAACCAATAATAGAACAACAATTGTTGCAGCCGCTAGGTTTGCATATTCATCTACTAAAGCTGAATCAATAGTCCAGTAATAAATTTGCAGTGGCATGACCGTAAATTTATCTAAAAGACCTTCAGGTAGTGGAATAATAAATGCTGGAATACCAATTACTACAAGTGGTGCTGTTTCACCAATTGCACGGGATAATGCTAAAATAACTCCAGTTAAAATCCCTGGTAGTGCAGCAGGTAAAACTACGTTTTTAATCGTTTGCCATTTCGTCGCTCCCATTCCATAAGAAGCTTCCCTTAAGAACTGAGGAACCGCACGAATGGCTTCTTGACTTGCCACTACTACTACAGGAAGAACTAATAAAGCCATTGTGAAGCCTCCGGCTAAAACTACTGCACCTAAATTTAATCCTCTTACAAAGATTGTTAATCCCAAAATTCCAAAAACGATAGAAGGAACTCCGGCTAGATTAGAAATATTCATTTGTATAAAGGCTTGTAAACGCCCCTTTTTTGCATATTCCTCTAAATAAATGGCAGTACCTACCCCTAAGATTAATGTTACTGGTGCGACCACTAGCATTAGCCACAAGGTACCCATTATTGCTCCCTTAATACCGGCTCTCTCTGCGTTTGTAGAAAGTCTGTTATTTAAAAAGTCAAAATCTATCCAGCCAAGACTCTGTGCAACTACACGATAAATTAGTACAACTAAAACAAGTAATCCAAATAAGGTAGCTAAAAGAAACAATGTTTTTGCTATACGATTAGTAAGTAAACGTGATGTCATCTTTTTTTGAACTTGATTTGTATCAACGTATTTCATCTTAATATTCCTCCCTAAACTTACGAGAGATATACTGGGCAATTAAATTCATGACTAGTGTAAAAACAAATAAAGTCATTGCCACTGCGTAAAGACTGTAATAAAGCGTGGAACCTGCAGGAGCATCTCCTCCTGTAACTTCTACTATATATGCAGTCATTGTTTGCATGGATTGGGTAATATCAAATGTGAAGACTTTGTTACTTCCACTTGCTATTGTTACGATCATCGTTTCACCAATTGCACGGGAAATTCCGAGAACAAATGAAGCAACAATTCCAGATATAGCAGCGGGAACGACTACCTTCCAAGTTACTTCAAATTTTGTCGACCCTAATCCTAAGGCTCCTTCCCTCATTGCATTAGGTACGGAGCTCATTGCGTCTTCCGAAAGAGAAGCAACCATTGGAATAATCATAATCCCCATAACTATACCCGGACTGAGGATATTGGTAGGCTCAAGTGTAGGTATAAGCTTTGTTAATAGGGGAGTCACAAATGTAAAAGCAAAGAAACCATATACAATCGTTGGAATACCTGCTAGGATTTCTAACATTGGTTTTAGTAATTTTCTAACTCTCTCCGACGCATACTCACTTAAGTACACAGCTGTCATTAATCCAATAGGAATTGCTACGAACATAGCTATAGCAGAAGATATGATAGTAGCAGTTAGTAATGGCAAAACACCAAACTGTGCACTTTCACCAAGTGGTTTTAAGACTGTGCCAGTAAAAAACTCCACAAAGGAGACCTCTCTAAAAAACGCAATGGTTTCTGTTAATAAGGTTAGTACAATACCTATAGTTGTTAAAATAGAAATAATAGCAATGGTAAGTAGTATTTTAGGCATTAACCCCTCTAAAATACTAGCCGTACTAACAGATTGCTTGTTTTTCGCAATCATCTCTCGAACACTGACCGTGTTTGATTCCCTTGTTACATCTTTTCCCAAGGATAAAACCCCTTTCATCCAAACCCTATCATCCTTATCATGCAAAGAATGACTCATTTTATTCTAATTTTAAACAGCTAAGAAGATGAGAATGAACCCATCTCATCTTCTTTAGTACGTCAGATTGGTATCTGAATACCTTGTTTATTATTTTAATCCTTCAAGAGTACTGATTGTTGCTTCCACTTCTTCGTCTGTTAAAGGAGCGAATCCAGTGATTTTTGCAACTTCTTGAGCATTGTTCATTGTATAGATTGCATAATCCAACACTTGTGGCTTTTCTTTCGCCATGTTCACATTTAAGTAAGTGAATACTGGACGTGTGAATGGAGAGTATGCAAATTCTTCACCTTCACCGATTGTTTCTAAAGTAGGCTCAACCGCACCGTTACCAAAGTCTACCTTTACTGCTTGGATCTTATCTTTGTTGTTTTCGTAATAACCATATCCGAAGAAAGCAATAGCGTTCTTTTCTTTAGAAACTAAATCTACAAGAGTTGAATAGTCTTGCTGTAGGTTTACACCTTCAACCAAGTCTTGCTCTTCAAGAATTTTTTCCCAGAAAAATTCGTATGTTCCGTGGTTTTCGTTAGGACCCATTGTTACGATTGGCTCATTCGGGAAATCTGGACGAATATCTGACCAGTTTTTCTTTTCACCTAAGAAAATTTGTTTTACTTCATCTTGAGTAAGTTCTGTTGCCCAATCATTATCTGGATTGACTACAAATGTTAAACCATCTAAAGCAACTTTCATTTCTTGAACTTCAATTCCTAATTCTTCAGCAGTTGCAGCTTCTTCTTCCTTAATTTGACGAGAAGCATCGTTGAAATCTGTTCCGTCTTCAACTAAGAACTTCTTGAATCCTGCAGATGTACCTGCACGTCCAACTTCAACAGAAACGTTTTCTTGAGCATTCGTCATATATTGTTCAGCCATTTCAACCATGAATGGATATACTGTACCTGAACCATCAATCACTACAGATCCTTCTAATTCGGCTGTTTCTCCAGTACCTTCAGCACCATCAGTACCTTCAGTAGCATCTTCTTCTCCGCCACCACAAGCAGCAATAATGGACATAACAGCTGCTAGCATTAAAAGTAGGCTGAGTTTCTTGATTTTTTTCATTCGGGAATTCCTCCTAAGAATTAAGGTTTGTTTTATTCTGTCCTACAAGTAATACAATAATACTGAACTGTTAAAAGGGTTTTAATCGTTTGTAAAGGTTTTGTAAATTAAGTAGAAATGTGTGTGAACCTGTCGGAATTTGGGCATAGTATTACTTTGCTCTCTTTAATTGAAAGTACGTATCTAACACTTTTCTCCCTATTTCCAAATTAGGAGAAGGTCCTTTTTCCCCTGTATAAACCCACGGGACAACAACAGCCATTGAAATCTCAGGATTGTCGGAAGGTGCATACGCCACTAGGCTCAAATTCATAACGGCTGGCGGCTCTTTATATAAATGCCTTGAAGGCCCGTCATAAAAGGCCTGTGCGGTTCCCGTTTTTCCAGCTGGTGAATAGGCAGCATCCTTAAATTCTTTATAAGCCGTTCCTAACGGATGCTGCATGACTTGGCGAAAGCCCTCTTGAACCCTCTTCATATTCGACTCATTAACATCAATTCGATTAAGTATTTTTGGCTTAATTTCCCGCACGAGTGTCCCAGGAGCATGTATATTTTGGAGATTCGTTTGCCGTATCTCCTTCACCATTCTTGGCTGTAACCGATTTCCTCCATTGGCGATTGTACTTACATATTGTGCAAGCTGCATGGGTGTGTATGTATCATATTGCCCGATCACTAAATCCAATAAAAATCCGGGCTTTGAGCTTGTCCCTTTATACCCGATGGTTTCATTGGGAAGATCAATTCCAGTTCTAGTTCCAAGTCCAAATTGACCGAAGGAATCGCGAACAATATGAAAGGTATTCGGTTCTAAAATTAATGGTTTATCATATGCATAATGACCTTTTCCAATCTTTATTGCGGTATGAAACATGTACACATTAGAAGATCTTCTTAAGGCGTATACATCATCTATCGGACCAAAATTCTGCCATGATTTCTTCACAGGTGTTCCTTTAATTTTCATAGGGGCATCAACTAGTACGGTTCTAGGCTTTAATACTCCCCGTTGATAACCTGTCAAAATTGTTGCACCTTTTACTGTCGAACCGACATTATAGGAAGTAGTAATATTTCCTAATGAAAAATCTTCTGCTTCATAGTTCCCATCATCATTTTGCACCAATAACTTTCCAGCCATCGTTAAAACTTCCCCTGTACGAGGATCCATTAAGACGACAAATGCTCGGTCTAAAAACTCGGTATCCTTGTTGTTTGCCTTCGTTTTCATAAGAACGTCTTCAATTATTTTTTCGACGGCTAGTTGCAATTCCATATCGATACTTAATATAAGGTCATTCCCTTGCTCACCTTCAGATATAGTCTGTGACTCAATTATTTCTCCAGATTTGTTTGTGACCTTCTTAATCTTAGATTTTTGCCCGCTAAGGACGTCTTCGTACTGATATTCAATATAACTTTTGCCAACCCGGTCATTACGGTTATACTCTCTTGCAACATAATAATCCAGATGATCTCTTGGTATTCCTTCCTTTGTGTCAGTCACTTTTCCAAGGACTGTTTTTAACGTATTGTTAAACTTATAGACTCTCTCCCAATCAGTTATCGTTTCTATACCAGGTAAGGATTGCAGGCTCTCACTTACTTCTGCAAACTCTTTATCTGAGACATCTTTATTTTTTATCACTTGAGGAGTAAATTCCGTACTGTTTCTTAATTCCTTCCATATGGATATAATCTCTAAATCTTGTTCTTTGAATTGTTCGATATCACTTTGCGTTATACGTTCTAGCGTTATTTGGTAAATCTTTTTATTCCACTCCTGGTTGGTTAGTCCTTTTTTTAATGTTTTCCTTTCTTTTTCCTGCAACTTGTTTTCTGCTTTATCAGGGAAACGCATCACCCAATACTCTTTTTTGTCTCGATCGGAAATCCTGCTATAATCCATTGTAATAATTGAAGCCAATCTCTCTGCAACCTGTAACATTTCTTTAGGTCCATGTCCCTGGTTTATATAAGCGATTGCCTTTTGAGGGGCATTGTCCACTATCATTCTAAAGTTTCTATCGTACATACGACCTCTTGGAACCGGATGATTGATAGTAACATCCTCGGTTCTTTCTATCTCCCTACGATAATCTTCTCCATAGACAATTTGGATAAAGCCAAGACGAAGGACAAGAATGGAAAAGAGCAAAAACACGAAAAAAAACAGCATATTTAACCGAACAGGTAGCTGCTTTCTCTTCTTTTTTTTCTTCTTTTCCTGCTGATGCATGTCTTCACCTCATTTCAGCACCCCTCCCAAAATTCAATTTTAGGAGAGGCGTTAGGATCAATGAAATTCAATTTTCCTAATAAAAAAATAAATTAGACTATGACCTGATCCGATCAATAATAAAAGGATTGGGATACTTGCCTTTGGATCAAAAAATGATACAGCCATTAAAAAGATAAGAATTGAGACTATTCTTCCCGAATTCAGAAAAATTTCTCTGACCACTATATATTCAATTCTCATTTCTGCAGCATTCCAGCCTTTACCGATTACATCGTAAGTCATCGATAAATATGGGACCAACAGCATCGGGTATGCAATAGCAATAATCGATGCGTAAATTAAAAGCTTTGTATAAGTGAGGTTAAATACTAATAACAAAATAGCTAAATACAATAGGATACCACCGAGAAGAATAGCTTTTTTTCGATGTTGTTTTTTAATCCAACGTGAAGCAAAGTAATACCCAATAAAAGCAATACCTGAATTCACTAATCCAAAGGTACCAAGTGCCATTTCGCTTCCTGTCGTAATAAATACAAAGACCGAAATGACAAAGACAAACGTTCCTTCTCTCATTCCTTGGACAAAATGTGCGTTTGTAATTTGCCTCCAATTAAAGTTGTTTTTTCTCTCTTGTAAAATCCTTAGAAACATGTATCTTCCATTCGCAGGCCTTCTCTTTAAGAAAAAACTTAAAATAACCGCAACAGAAAATAACCCTAAGGATGTAGCAAAGATAACAGAATAGCCAGTGAAATTCTCTAGTTTTGATATCACAGTTCCAGCAGCAATAGGACCGATCATTCCTCCAACAGAAGACAGAATTCCCAAAAAGCCATTAAAGAAATCTCTTGTTTCTGGCTCCGTAACTTCAAAGGTCAGCACATTAAAGGCCAGCCAGTAAAAACCATAACCAATTCCTAGTAATCCTCCTAACACAACTAAAAATTGCGAAGCATTGGTTCCTATTGTTAAAACGGTTAGGTAGAAAATGGCTAAAAAAATGACTCCAATACGTAAAACGATTACTCGGTCAATCTTTTTAGCCCATCTGCCTGCTAGGATAAATGTTAAAGGTTGGAGAACAACAACTGAGAGGTTATAAATAGCTAAATCTTTAAAATCACCGGATTGTTTCCATAAATAAATATTTACAAATGTATTGGATAAAGCAACACTTAAGGAATACAGACCTCCGATTAACAAAAGCAAAAGCAAATCCTTTGTCAGATCGATGTCACCAATTAATTTTTTAACTTTACTCATGAATAGAAACTCCCCTTCATATCTAAGGGTAGTTTTCAACAAGCTCACCTTAATTATGTACAAAATAAACAAAAACGACGTGGTATGATCCACGTCGTTACTTGTTACTTATTTCGCTTCAGTATATCTCTTTGCAACTTCATCCCAATTTACAACGTTCCAGAAAGTATTGATATAGTCTGGACGACGGTTTTGGAATTTTAAGTAGTAAGCATGCTCCCACACATCAAGGCCAAGGATTGGCGTTTTCCCTTCCATTAATGGAGAGTCTTGATTTGGTGTGCTTGTCACTTCTAGTTCTCCGTTATTTACCGCAAGCCAAGCCCAACCAGAACCAAAACGAGTTGTAGCAGCCTTTGCAAATTCCTCTTTAAAGCTATCAAGATTTCCAAACTTTGCATTAATTGCAGCTAGAAGATCACCAGTAGGCTCTCCACCACCATTTGGAGATAAGATTTGCCAGAACAATGTGTGGTTAGCGTGACCTCCACCGTTGTTACGTACTGCAGTGCGAGCTGCTTCAGGTACTGCATCAAGATTAGCAATTACTTCTTCAACTGATTTTGACAGTAATTCTTCATTTCCAGCTAAAGCATTATTCAAGTTGGTTACGTAAGTGTTGTGATGCTTTGAGTGGTGAATGTTCATTGTTTCCTTGTCGATATGTGGTTCTAGAGCGTCGTAAGCATAAGGTAGTTGCGGTAATTCGAATGCCATGAATAACTCCTCCTAAATATGTATAATGATTTTTTCTTTAGAAAAACCCTTTCATTTTTAACATTTGGATATTCCTAAAGTTATTAACTTAAGATTACCAAACTTGGCAACTTTGTTCAAATATTAAGCTTAAGCCAACAGATTTACATTACCCCTTTTGGAGAGAAATATTCGCAAAACTGGATGATATCTCTTCCTTTTATCATACCATTTCTGATGTTTCGATAATTTGTCAAAATTGTAAATATTAGCGTCATGTCAATGATTTAAGTCATAGTAGTTATGGATTGTTCTTTTTAAAGGACGGTACGTTATTGACACTCTTTATGTATTTTTATTAAATCAAAGAGAGGAGAGGAAAGGGCGGGTATTACATGAATGAAATAAATGTTTCATTATATAGCTTACTCATACAAGAATTTATAGATAAAGAAAATATACAGAAAATAAAATCAGGTACTACCATATTTAATGAAAGAGATTCTGTGAGTCATATTTATATTCTTTTACAGGGAAGTTTGTCTCTTGGAAGAGTTCATATGAGAGGAAAAGAATTTATTATTAAAATTCTTAATGGAGAAGAATTAATCATTGAATACCAATTATTTAAAACAAATCCGATTTATCACTTTTTTGCAAAAACCATTTCAGATTGTGAATTTCTTATAATCAAAAGAGAAGAGTTCGAAAAGTTTGCGATGAGTTCACCTCGCGTCCTGAGTGCATTGACATCTTGGCTCAGCACTAGATATTTAAAAGCTCAAATGAAGTGTCAGGATCTCATTATGAATGGAAAAAAAGGTGGACTTTATAGTATCTTAATTCGACTTTGTAATAGTTACGGAATAATGACTGATAAAGGAATTTTAATTGACTTACCACTCACCCACCAGGAACTGGCAAGTCTTACGTATGGAACAAGAGAAGTCATACAGCGCATGCTAAAGGAACTTAGGGAACTAGATGTAATATCCTATGATCAACAGAAGTTTACCGTGAAAAATTTAGCCTATTTAAAGCAAGAAGTAGATTGTCAAAACTGCCCCCATGAAATATGCGGGTTAAACTAAAAGAGAAAAGGGCTCATAAGCTCTTTTCTCTTTCTAGTTTATAGAACCACAAAGACAAAATAGACAATCATAAATAATTGAATAAGTCCTTTTGTAATCACGCTACTAATAAACCCGACTACCGACCCAACACCAACTTTCAAGGATTCACTTAACCCTCTTTTATTGATCAGAAGCTCTGCAATAACCGCACCAATAAAGGGCCCTAATATAATTCCTAGAATTGGGATAATAAAGGGACCTATTAATAAACCAATTGTACTTCCCCAAATTCCAGCTTTTGAGCCTCCGAATTTTTTCACTCCAAATAAATTCGCTAAATAATCTGCGCCAAATAATAAGAGGACAAATAAACTTTGAATGCTCCAAAACAACCAATTAAAAGGTTCAAAGGAGAATAAAAAGCCGTAAAGGATAAAACCGCCAACCAAAAATAGCACACCTGGAATGATCGGATAAATCAAACCTACAAAAGAAACTAGAAATAACAATACAATAATAAGCCAATACACTAGTTCCATCTTGTCACCTCTGTACAAAAAAACAAGGGAAGTCCCCTTGTTTTTTTAAGAATGTCTTACTCCAAGAACTGCTTCTGCAATATTTACAGCATGATCACCGATACGTTCTAGATTGCTAATAATATCAACAAACACAATTCCAGCTGAACCGGAGCACTTTCCTTCATTCAAACGAAGTATATGCTGCTTACGAAGAGTTCTTTCCATTTTATCAATTTGATTTTCTTTTTCAACCACATGACGAGCCGCATCCAAGTCTTTATGATCAAGAGATTGAAGTGCTTCTTGAACAGTAGAGATCGTTAAAGCAAACATTTCCTCTAAATCTTTCATTGCACTGTCTGTAATTTTCACTTTATTTGAATTTTGATATTCTACAAGCTCAACAATATTTTCGAAATGGTCCCCTATTCTCTCAATATCACGAACCGTATCCATTAGTGTTGTATGCTCTTCTGAATCATTTGTTGAGAGAGGGCTTGTAGCCAGCTGCACTAAATAATCAGTAATTTTTCGGTCAAGATTATTTATTGCACTTTCTAACTGATACGCCGATTCAGCATGCTTGTTCTGCTTAGAATTCACAAAATTACTTGTTTCCTCTAACCCTTTAATGGCAAATTGTCCCATTCTCAAAACTTCTTCCTTTGCTTGTCCTAAAGCAATAGAAGGAGACTGTTTAATAAAGTTAGGGTCTAAATGCTTCGATTTGTAATCAATTAGAGAGTCATCACCTGGTATTAGCTTGATCACAATAAGCGCAAGTAAACCAATAAACGGAAATTGAATAATTGTATTTGTCGTATTGAAGATACCATGAGCAAAGGCAATCGTCATTTCTTCATTTAAATTTAAAGCACCTTGTAAAGATGTGATAACTTTTGTAAAAGGAACCAGTAAAATCATAAAGATGGCTGTACCAATTAGATTAAATAGCACATGCGTGGCAGCCGCTCTTCTTGCTGCAACCGATGCACCAATTGATGCTAATACAGCTGTTATTGTTGTTCCAATATTATCACCAAACAATACAGGTAATGCCGCATCAATGTTAATTAGATTTTCGGCATATAGGCCCTGTAATATTCCAATCGTTGCACTAGAACTTTGTACAATAACGGTAAATACCGTTCCAATCACAACACCCAAAATAGGATTAGAACTCATATTAACGGTTAACTCGTGAAAGGCCTCTAAGCTTCTTAGCGGCTTCATCCCACCACTCATTAACTCTAATCCATAAAACAATGCACCGAAACCAAAAATAATTTGTCCAATGCTTGTTGTTTTATTGCTTTTAAAGAAGAATATAAGGATTGAACCAAGAGCAATAATTGGAAGCGCATATTCACCAATATCTATACCAATGATAAATGCCGTAACGGTTGTACCGATGTTTGCCCCCATGATGACACCGATTGCTTGTCGCAATGTCATAAAACCAGCACTAACTAACCCAACCGTAATAACCGTAGTACCCGAACTACTTTGGATTAGCACTGTAACAATAATCCCTGCTAACACACCCATGAAAGGATTGGTTGTAAATCGATCAAGAATATCTCTTAATTTGTCTCCTGCCGACTTTTGTAACCCATCCCCCATAAACTTGATACCAAATAAGAAAATTCCAAGGCCACCTAAAAACTCAAAAATCATTTGTTGAATATTTAATTCCAAGTATTTCAACCCCTACACTTTTTTCGACATTTTTCTTAAAAACCCTTAATCATTATGTGTAACGTAAAGGAAAAAGTAAATATTATTATCTTTAAATTTACAATGCCTTAACAAAAGGATAGTAATGTTACAATTATGTTACAAAACAAATTCCTATTTTTTAACTAATCGTGTTAATTTGGACAACAAAGCCATATAACGATAAAATAATGAAGGATTACATAGAAAGGTGTGTGTCATGCGTCATGAACATATTTCAGCAATTATTTAAAAGTCTCTACTCCCCGAAAGACATTGCTAAAACAAGATTCCAAGGTATTGGAAAAACCATTCTTTATGTCTTTCTACTAACTCTCGTTTCTGTTATCCCAACCGTTAGCTATGTAAGTTCAGCTATAAATAATGGAATTGAGACAGCCGCCCACACAGTAGATAATGAACTTCCTGATTTTTCAATAGAAAATGGGGAACTCTCAGCAGACCAAGAGGAACCGATCTATATTGAGGATACTGATTTTACCATTATTTTTGATTCTACAGGTGAAGTTAGTGAGAACGATTTAGAGGGTTATGAGAATGCCTTTGCTCTTCTTCAGAATGAGTTTGTACTTATTGCTGGAGGAACGCTCGACACTTACGACTATTCAACTTTAACCGACCTAAACATTACGAAGGATAGTATTTTGGAAGTGATTCATTCCGTTGACGGTTTATTATCAGTTATTATTCCCGTCCTTGCACTTGCCATTTATATTTTTTCAAGTGGAATCAAATTTATTGAAATTACCATTCTTGCATTGTTCGGCCTATTTATTAAGAATGTAACCAGTCGTAATCTACCATATCGTCAATTATGGAGACTATCAGCTTATAGCGTGACTCTCCCTACTATTTTCTTTACGATAATGGAAGCTTTTCAAACGAACGTTCCTAACGGTTTCCTAATTAATTGGTTCGTTTCTATCATTATGTTATATTTAACAGTACGAGAAATCCCTCAGAAAGCTAAGCAATAAAAGAAAAACGCGATTTTACGCGTTTTTCTTTTTTATTTGTACTATCAATCTATCTACTGCATATAAATAGAGTAACTCTACTAATAAGGAGAATCGTCCATGAAACGTCTCTTCGTTTCTCTACTAGTTACTCTTATTGTATATATCATATATGTGGACTTAAGTATAGGTACAATACCAAACACAAACAACAAAACGATAGAATCCATTAAAGTAGATTCTAAAGTCAATCACACAGAAGAGACTGTTATTGCCTCTTTTAGTAAAACAGTGGAACAAGGAGATACTGTTCTTTCGATCATAGAGGCACAACTAGAGGGAGCAATACCCGTTCCAATTGAAAAAGTAGTAAATGATTTTATCATATTAAATGAAGGCAAAAAACCAGAGGAAATTCATGCCGGAAAGATATACCTATTTCCTGATTACAGCAAGTCCGATAGCATCTCACAATAATGGAGACTTTTTCCCGGCATCAAGATTCTTGTCACCTTTAACGTTCATTGTTACAATGTTCAATAGGAAAGTACTAAGATTAATTTAGATCTTTTTTTCAAAAGGAGAGAATCACTGTTGAGTGAAATTATACATCGTACAAAAACTCGTCCCATTAAAGTCGGACCTTTAACTATTGGTGGAAATAATGAAGTTGTTATTCAAAGCATGACTACTACAAAAACACATGATGTTGAGGCCACGGTTGCTGAAATAAAGAGGCTAGAAGAAGCCGGTTGTCAAATCGTGCGTGTTGCTTGTCCTGATGAAAGAGCCGCAAACGCGATTTCTGAAATTAAAAAAAGAATTAATATACCTCTAGTGGTAGATATCCACTTTGATTACAAACTAGCTCTAAAAGCCATTGAGGGAGGTGCGGATAAAATCCGTATTAATCCCGGTAATATTGGTCGTCGCGAAAAGGTGGAGGCAGTTGTTAAAGCGGCTAAAGAAAAGGGCATTCCCATTCGAATTGGTGTCAATGCTGGTTCGTTAGAGAAAAGAATATTAGAGAAATATGGGTACCCAACAGCTGATGGGATGGTAGAAAGTGCCTTACACCATATCAAAATTTTAGAAGACCTCGACTTTCACGATATCATCGTTAGTATGAAGGCATCCGATGTAAATCTAGCGATTGAAGCCTATGATAAAGCAGCAAGAGCGTTCGATTATCCTTTACATCTTGGAATTACTGAATCAGGAACTTTGTTTGCAGGTACTGTAAAAAGTGCAGCAGGTTTGGGAGCGATCTTAAGCAAGGGAATTGGCAACACCGTTCGAATTTCACTTAGTGCTGACCCTGTAGAAGAAGTGAAGGTTGCCCGTGAATTATTAAAATCATTTGGTTTATCTTCAAATGCGGCAACACTTATTTCTTGTCCAACATGTGGTAGAATTGAAATTGACTTAATTTCGATCGCAAACGAGGTAGAGGAGTACATTCAGCAGATTAAAGTACCCATTAAAGTGGCAGTATTGGGCTGTGCGGTAAATGGTCCTGGAGAAGCTAGAGAAGCCGATATTGGTATAGCGGGGGCTCGTGGCGAAGGCCTTTTATTCCGTAAAGGGGAAATTGTTCGTAAAGTGCCTGAAGCAACAATGGTTGAAGAGCTTAAAAAGGAAATCGATCAAATTGCCGCAGAATTTCAAGCAAAACGTGATCAGGAAGCAATGCAATCATAATGAAGGAAAGAGGCTCTGGCGTAATTGCCGGAGCCTCTTCTTTTATCTGTAGGGGTTAAAAAAATGGTAGTATAAACATACCGACAATGATGGAAATCGCTCCAATCCCGATAGCCCAGCTACCAAGGCCAGTTGCTCCACGTCTTCGGGCGATAAACCCTAATACAATCCCAACTGCTCCAAACAAAATGGGTGCTACAAATAATGAAAGGATAGAAATGATTAAAGCAGCAAACCCTATCCCTGTGCCGCTTTTCATTGTCTCACCAACATTGTTTGTTGTTCTTTCCCGGTTAAAAGTAGTTGGTGCAGCAATTTCAGCTGAGGTTTCTTCTAAATAATCTGCAGGTTGGTATTTATTTGTTTCACCAACATTGTCGCTCGTACGAAGGTAATCGAATGATCCTTCGTTATTGCGTTCTTGATCTGCCATATTGATCCCTCGCTTTCCTTTGATAGGAGCAGTATTATTATTTGCGCGATCACAACAATTATGTTTGTTAATCATTTCTAATTCGACATTTTTCAATTATGGAATATAACGAAATGGGGAAGTACTACATGAAGAAAAGAAAATTAGGGTTTGATATTGATGGAACCATTACCTGCCCTGCAGCTATTGTTCCTTTTATAAATGAAGCCTTTCAATTACAATTAACACTCGATGATTTAACTGACTATGATTTATTAAAAGTAGTGGATATCCCAGATAAAGAATTTACCGATTGGTATGATAAAAAAGAGGCAGACATCTTCACATTGTCTCCATTAGCCACGGGGGCAAGAGAATTATTATTAGAATGGGGAAAACAGCACGAATTAATTTTCATCAGCGCACGGGGAGAAAACATGTTAGAGGTGACTAAAGAATGGTTTATTAACCATGGGATCAGATACGATCATTTAGAACTTATCGGATCACATGAAAAAGTTGAAGCAGCAAAAAAGTACGGAGTAGAAATATTTTTTGAAGATAAGTATGAAAACGCCATTGAAATTGCAATAAAATGCCATATACCAGTGCTTTTATTTGATACGCCCTATAATCAAGGCTCCCTTCCGAATGAGGTAAAAAGAGTTTCTAGTTGGAAAGAAGCCAATAATTGGGTTGAGAAATGGTTCGATGATTAATTTTTAATTAACGGTACATTCTGGGCATCGGCCATAAATTTCAAATTTATGGCCAGAGATATCATAGTCCTTCAAGCTTTCCTGTAAACTATTCATAGGGCATGTATCAATTTCCTTCGTTTTTCCACAGTCCAAACAAATAAAATGATGGTGATGGTGTTTACTTTCACAAGAATAACGAAAATGTTTTTCACCGGATAATTCTGTCATCTCAAAAATACCTAAATCAACAAATAACGAGAGATTGCGATAGATCGTATCAAAGCTCAATCCAGGGTAATGATCCTTCATCCGGTCAAGCACGTCCTTAGCCGTTAAATATTTATTACTGTTAGCAAAAAGACCAAGCATTTCTTCTCTTTTTCCTGTATGCTTGTAGCCTTTATTTTTTAATAACTCAAGAGCTTCTGTAACATTCATACTCTCACCTCATGTTTCCATTGCAACATTTTCTTTAATAATATAACAAGAATGAGAATCAATACAGCAATAACTACAATCGTTCCACCCGGAGCCAAATTAAGATAGTAAGAAATAGTCAGCCCCCCGAGGACAGAAACTTCTCCGAAAACGGTAGAAAGTAGGATTGTTTGTTTAAATCCTTTTGCAATCCGAATACTAGCCGCTACAGGGAGAGTCATGAGTGAAGATACTAGTAAAATCCCGACAATTCTCATCGAAGCTGCAATGACTAATGCAACTAAGACAATGAAAAAGAAATGAAGGGATTTCACCGCTATTCCTGAAGCTTTTGCATGTTCTTCGTCAAATGATAAAAGAAATAACTCCTTATATAAAAGCGTAATAAAAGCTACCACAATCATACTAATGATGATGATAATAATTAAATCGGTTCGACTGACTGCACTGACACTACCGAATAAATAACTATATAAATCGGTATTAAAACCATCAGCTAATGAAATAAAAATAACACCTAAGCCAATACCACTAGATAAAATAATGGGAATAGCCAGCTCCTGATAATGTTTATATACGGTTCTAAGCTTTTCTATAAACAACGAACCTACTACAGAAAAGGTCATTCCTAAATAGATAGGATTTAGTCCCGTAGTGAGCAAAAGTTTTTTTTCAAGCAACAAGCTTGCCGCAATGCCAGCTAAAGTAACATGGCTTAAAGCATCGGCTATTAGTGAAAGTCTTCTTACTACAATATAAACACCGAGTAAAGGCGCAATTATTCCAATGATTGCACCTGTGAGAAATGCATTTTGTAAAAACTCATACTTAAATATCGCTTCAATCACCGTTTTTCCCCTCCATGATGATGAACATGATTATGATGTTGATGGTCATGTTCATGCATAAGAACTTGAACATCATGGCCATATAGATCAGACATATTTTGTTTTTCAAACTCCTCCGTATCACCATGAAAATGCATATGCTTATTCAAGCAAGCCACATGGGTAACTTTATCTGTAATCGTACCGATATCATGCGTTACTAAAATTAATGTAATACCTCGATCTTGATTAAGCTCCGTAAGCATCTCGTAGAAAGATTGGACATTCTTCGCATCAACACCAACTGTTGGCTCATCTAAGATAAGTAAGTCTGGATCACTTACTAATGCACGAGCTATAAAAACTCTTTGCTGTTGTCCTCCTGATAACTCACCGATATTACTTCCTATTTTTTCAGTTAGCCCCACAGAATCAATCGCTGCTCGTATCTTTACTTTATCCTCTTCTTTATGCCTTTTAAATAATCCCACTTTTTTAGTTAACCCACTTGATACAACTTCGTATACTGTTGCAGGAAATCCCGAGTTAAAGGAATTTGCTTTCTGAGAAACAAAACCGATTCGATGCCAATCTTTAAAATGCTCAATAGCTGTTCCAAATAATTCGACTTCTCCCTTTTGCAGCTTCAATAAACCTAAGATTATTTTTAATAAAGTAGACTTCCCTGACCCATTAGGTCCAACAAGTCCTAAGAACGCTCCGCGAGGAACCGAGAATTGAATATCTTCAAGTACATTTTCCTTTTCATACTTATAAGTCAGGTTATTTACATTTATAATTTTTTCCATTTTAACCACCTATTATTATCAGAATCATTCCGATTTACCAAAAGTAGTATACATGAGAAATGAATCGATGTAAAGGAAGTCCTTCCTGCCTCCTTATATACACCTTTTATTAGCTAGCCACATAGATTAACATCAGGGAGTGGTGAATACGTGAGTATTTTTCAATCAATTGTTAATCACAAAATAAATACAATTACGACAGAAGAGTTACTGAAATACGCCAAACAATTTGGAGTTGCCATTAGCGTTAATGAAGCGAAAAAAATTGCATCTTATCTTAGAGGACGACAAGTAGATATTTTCAATCCCTCTGAAAGATCGAAACTGTTAAAGGATATTGAAAAATTCACAAGCCCTGCGACAGCAAAAGCCGTCAGTCAGTTGGTTACACAATTTACGAAATAATTAAACAGAGGCTCATTTTTCAATGAGCCTTCCTTTTTTATGCCATAATATGTTCGAGTAAGTTTTCGTTAAATGTCTTTGTAGTTAACATTTCAATCTCTTGTTTGTACGGTGCTTTTTTATTATTCTTATCTTCTCCAACAAACGGTGTTTCAAGGATTTTTGGAATACTCATTAGTTGCGGATGATGCACGATATAAGCAAGTGCTTCAAATCCAATTTTTCCGTATCCAATATTTTCATGTCTATCTTTTCTTGAACCCCGATCATTCTTACTATCATTAATATGAAGGACCTTTAAGCGATCAATTCCAATGGTTTTATCAAACTCGTTGAGAACTCCATCAAAATCCTCAACAATGTTATACCCCGCATCATGAATATGACAAGTATCAAAGCAAATTGAAAGCTTTTCATTATGTTTGACACCGTCAATGATCATTGCTAATTCTTCGAAGCTTTTTCCACATTCAGATCCTTTGCCTGCCATTGTTTCTAAAGCGATCTGAAGCTGCTCATTTCCTGTTAAAACCTCATTAAGACCCTCAATGATCTTCTTGATTCCAGCCTCTTCCCCTGCTCCTACATGGGCTCCTGGATGCAGAACAATTTGCTTTGCACCGATCGCCTCTGTACGTTCGATTTCTGTTTTTAAAAATCGTACACCAAGGTCAAATGTATCTGGGTTTGTAGTATTTCCAATATTAATAATATAAGGAGCATGAACAACAATATCTTCTAGATTGATTCCATTTAACTCCATATGCTTTTGACCTGCTGTGATGTTTAAATCTTCTATTTTCTTCCTTCTAGTATTTTGAGGAGCACCTGTGTAGATCATGAAAGTATTCGCACCATATGAGACCGCTTCTTCACTTGATGCTAGCAACATACTTTTCCCACTCATTGAAACATGTGAACCTAATTTTAGCATTTCCACACTCTCCCGCCTATTATTTCTTTTTCAATCGGTTCTGTCTTTTCTTTATTTTATCCATTTCAAACTGCATCTTCTTCTTATAGCCTGGCTTCACCTTTGCCGGCTTTTTAACAAAAGACTTCGCTAGCTTTTCAACCTCGTCCGACTGCTTCGTTCTCTTTTTACGTCTGTTACGATCTTCAAGTTCCGAGAGTTCACCTTTTTTAATATCAATATGCTTAAATTCAATCCCTAGTTTTTCAAGCCTATTTAATTTATCCTCATCCGATGTTTCATAAATAGTGAGAGCTATTCCCGAATTCCCCGCTCTAGCTGTTCTACCCACACGATGTACATAAAAATCTAAATCAGTTGGAAGTTCATAGTTAATCACATGACTAATTCCTGGAATGTCAATACCTCTTGCAGCTAAATCGGTAGCCACAATATATTGAAATTCTAAATCCGTGATTTGCTTCATCATCCGTTTACGTTCTCGAGGACTTAAATCTCCATGAATTCTTCCAACCTTTAACCCTCTATGAGTAAGTGCCGTGGCAACTTCCTCGGCTTTTTTCTTTGTATTCGTAAAGACAATCGCTAAATATGGGTTATACAGCTTTAGTGCCTCATACACAAGTGTTGACTTTTCACGATGTCTTGATGGAAGAAGAATATGTTCAATCTTCGCTGCTGTTAACTGTTTTGGCTCAATATGAATATACTTAGGATTTTCCATATACTTCTTTAGAAAAGGTTTTAGCTTTTCAGGAATGGTAGCTGAAAAAACAAGCATTTGAAGCTTTTCTGGCATTCTTGCTCCAATTTGGTCAACATCTTCTAAAAATCCCATATCGAGCATTAAATCGGCTTCATCGACTACATACATGCTTGCCGTATGTACAAATAGGGCTTGTTCCTTTACTAAATCATTGATACGTCCTGGAGTCCCTACAACGATATGTGGTTGAGTTTTTAATTTTTCAATGGCACGAACTTTGTCTGTACCTCCGATAAATAGACGACTTGTAATCTCTTCGCCCTCTTCCGCATGCTCGGTTACCTTTAATACCTCTTGGTATATTTGTGTCGCAAGCTCTCTTGTTGGTGCGGTGATTACAGCTTGTACCTCTTGCTTTTTAGGATTAATTTTATGGAGTACTGGTAACACATACGAATGTGTTTTCCCAGTCCCTGTTTGAGATTGACCAATAGCACTTTCACCTTTTAGTACAGTTGGAATCAATCTTTCCTGAATTTCAGTTGGTTCATAAAATCCAATGGCATCAATCGCCTTGTTTATAAATGGTTTAAGTTGATACGTTGAAAATTTTGTTTTCGTCATTATTAAAGCTCCTTCAGTTTTGGTAAGGATGTCCATACCCATCATGTAATTATAATAAAGTTCTTCATAAAGTGCCACCTACAGTTCATTTCCCATATGATTATGTTTTACGAATTACAGTATTTTCAAACCAGTTCATAACTTATCATCATTCACCTAGACCAAATATCCATTTGTTGCATAGGGTATATGAGGGGAAATTATGAAAGGAGGGTGTTCGTATGCCACCAAGACAACCGCTTCCTATGCGTGGAGGAACGCCTCAACCTATGCTTGGATTTGGACGACGTAACCAAATGAGACCAATGATGCCCCCAGCAAGAATGGGGAATATGGGGATGAACAGAGCCCCAATGGGTGCAAATGCTCCAAGAGGAATGAGGGGTCCTACAAAAAATGGCGGAGGAGGTTTACTGTCTAAATTACTTGGTAAAGGTAAATCTCAAGGCGCACAAGCCGGTATGCAAATGTTTGGTAATGCTTCTCGCTCTGCTGCACCAGGTGCAGGTAGCGGGCTGTTAAAATCACTAGCAGACCCCACAGCAATTACGGGATTTCTAAATAATACGCAGCGGGTATTAAACACCGCTCAACAAATCGGACCAATGGTACAGCAATATGGTCCAATTGTTAAAAACTTACCAGCAATGTGGAAACTTTACCGTGGTTTAAATGCTGCGAGTTCGGATGAGGAAACTAAGGATGATGGAGACGTAGAGTCCACTAACACTGAACCAAAATCAGAATCAAAAACAAAACGAAAACGCACGAAGTCAGAGAGTACTGAAAACGAAACACATTCAATCGAAATCGAAGAGAAGGCATCAAAAAGATTACAAGGAAAATCCGTACCTAAAATATATGTATAAAGGAATATGCCCGCAGCATATTCCTTTTTCTCTTCTTTGTATAATCATGACACTTTATATATAATGATAGAATAAGCATGCTAAAAGGGGAGAACCAACTCAATGAAAGTTATAAAAATATCACCCCGTGGTTATTGCTATGGTGTTGTTGATGCGATGGTCATCGCACGAAATGCAGCACTTGATAAATCTTTGCCACGGCCTATATATATATTAGGAATGATTGTACACAATAAGCACGTTACGGATGCTTTTGCTGAAGAAGGGATTATAACGCTAGACGGCCCTAATCGAAAACAAATACTAGAACAAGTAGATAAAGGTACTGTTATATTTACTGCCCATGGTATATCTCCAGAAGTTAGAGAGTTAGCAAAGAAAAAAGGACTTGTTACCATCGATGCTACTTGTCCAGATGTAACAAGTACGCATCAGCTGATTGAAGCAAAAAAGGATGAAGGTTACCAAGTGATCTATATCGGTAAAATAGGGCATCCAGAGCCTGAAGGAGCATTAGGTGTAGCTCCTGACATTGTACACCTTGTAGAGACAATCGCAGATGTTGAATCATTAGCTATTCAAGCTGACAAAATACTTGTCACGAACCAGACAACAATGAGCCAGTGGGATGTAGGCCATATCATGAAGAAAATAGAAGACAAATATCCACACGCAGAATTTCATAAAGAAATCTGTATGGCTACACAAGTTCGACAAGAAGCAGTTGCCGAACAAGCTGGTGAGGCTGATGTGGTTATTGTTGTTGGAGATCCAAAAAGTAATAACTCCAATCGTCTTGCGCAAGTTTCCGAAGAAATCGCAGGTACAGTAGCATACCGAATTAGTGACATATCTGAATTAGATATTGACTGGATTAAAGATGCACAAACAGTGGGAGTAACCTCTGGAGCATCAACACCTACTCCTATCACTAAAGAAGTCATTTCTTTTATCGAGCAATTTAATCCTTTGGATGAATCCACATGGACTCGTGAGAAAAAGGTACCTCTTCAAAAAATATTACCAAAAGTAAAAAGATAATATAAAGGAAAGTCACGAAATTTCGTGACTTTCCTTTTTTACACAAATTGAAACGGGTCTGTATGAATCGTTGAAGCAAAAATATTCACATTATATCCTTTTTGATTACACATCTCAGTAAGCTTTTTTGCCACTCCTAGCTTCATGACCTTTTCTACGTTGTGGCCTGGATCAATGATATTTAGTCCTAACATCATGGCATCATGAGCAACATGGTAATACATATCACCTGTTACATACACATCAGCACCTTTGAAGCTAGCGGATTGAATATACTTATTCCCATCTCCCCCGAGCACCGCAACCTTTTTTACCATAGCGTCTAAATCTCCTACGACTCGAACAGCAGGTACATCTAGCACTTCTTTTACAAAATTCGCAAATTCTCGGAGTGTTGTTTCTTGAATTTTCCCTATCTTGCCCAAGCCAAGTGATTTTGACTTATTTTTTAGTGGGTACACATCATAAGCCACTTCTTCATATGGATGTGCTTTGATCATAGCGGAAATGACCTTTTTCTCTAGATGAGCAGGAAAGACGGTTTCTATCCTCACTTCTTCTACCTGTTCAACTTTCCCTATTGTCCCAATGAAAGGATTTGTCCCCTCTAACGGAATAAACTCTCCCTTTCCTTCAGATGAAAAGGAACAGTGAGAGTACCGACCTATTGAACCTGCTCCAGCATCACCTAACGCTTTTTTTAAAGACTCTTCATATCCTACTGAAACGTATACAACCAGTTTGAGTAATTCAGAGTCATAAGTTGGTACAAGAACTTCTGTATTAGTTAATTGAAGGGCTTCTGCCAGTAAATCATTCACCCCACCTTCAGCAACGTCCAGATTCGTATGTGCAGCATAAACAGCAATATCATGCTTGATTAATTTTTCAATAATTCTACCTGTTGCTGAATCGGTCACAAGCTTTTGAAGTGGTCGATAGATAAGCGGATGATGTGCAATTATTAATTGAACATCATTATGTATGGCTTCATCAACGACTTCTTCAAGTACATCCAAAGCAATCATTACATTTGAAACTTTCATGTTTAGCTTCCCAATTTGCAATCCAATTTTATCCCCTTCTAGTGCTAAATTCTTGGGAGAAAATTGTTCAAAAAGACTAATGATTTCATGTCCATTTACGGTTTTCATCTTCCTAAAACCTCCTTTGTCATTGAAATCTTCTTCTTTAATTCCAATTCCTTTTCTAGTTTTTCTTCCGTCTGTTTTGACTGACCTAATTGATTTAAAATACGTTCCCAGTTATTCCGTTCACCAGTCCACTTTTGAAGAAAAGCCTCATTTTTTTGTTTACTTAAGAAAGGGCCAAACAGTAACTCACATTCAATGTTCTCCGTATATGCCGATTGGGGATCTCCTTTTTCAGCAACCAATATTTCGTATATTTTCCCGTCCTCTTCTATAATTGCTTCGTCCGTGAGACTCCATCCATTTTCTAATAACCATAATCGAATGGATATAGCACTAATATTTGGTTGAAGGACAAGCCTCTTTACACCGTCAAGTTTATCCTTTCCTTCTTCAAGAATAGTAGCTATCAGCGCGCCACCCATCCCGGCAATTGTTATGCATTCTACTTCACCCGCATCTATTACTTCGAGACCATTTCCTTTTCGTACATTAATTTGATTCGATAACCCTTCCATTTCTACTTGTTTTTTGGCAGATTGAAACGGACCTTCCACGACCTCTCCAGCTATTGCATAAGTCACTTTTCCTGCCTTTACTACATGACAAGGAAGATAAGCATGGTCAGAGCCTATATCAGCTAGTTTTGCACCCTTTGGAATCAAATCAGCAACTGCGCTTAGTCTTTTTGATAATCTTTCAACATTCATTTAGTAACACCATCTCTTTTTTTGATTACATACAGTATAAAAAAAGTCCTTCACATATGCAAAGGACTAAAACGCTTACTTATTTAAGTTCCAATAACCAATCTGCCATTGCTTCTTCGTTACCTGCCACTAGACCTCCCGGCATGGAACCTTTACCATTCGCTAGGATATCTTGAATTTCCTCTTTTGATAGCTTGTCACCCACACCTGTTAATGCAGGACCAACGCCCCCTTGGTATGAATCCCCGTGACATCCAATACAGCCCGCAGTCTTATAAAGATCTTCGGGATTGTTTGAAACTTCTTCTGCCTGTTCTCCACCGTTCTCTTGTTCTGCAGCTAGTTCCTTACTGTCACCTAAGCCTTTAAACGAAAAAAGGAACATCGCAGCAATACCAAGAACCATGATTAAGACAAATGGAATAATCGGATTGCGATTCATGCTTTTCCCTCCCTTATGTAAGTACATCCAAAACTATTTAAATATAGAATGCAAACAATATCTATTTTACTTGAAAATGGGCAGAAGGAAAAGTACTAAAGTAAACTTTGTCACATTATGTTCTCATTTTAGACAAAACCTCACTAGTTTTTGTGAGGTCTGTCATAAACGAAGGAGTTAACAACCAATTTCTCGTGCAATTACCATTCGTTGAATTTCTGAAGTACCTTCACCAATTTCTGTTAACTTTCCATCACGCATATATCGTTCCACATGATAATCCTTCATATACCCGTAACCACCGTGTATTTGTACAGCTTGATCAGTAACTTCCTTACAAATTTCCGATGCGTAAAGCTTACACATGGAAGCTTCCTTTGTAAAGGATCGTCCTTGGTCTTTTAACCAAGCAGCTTTATAAACCATATTTCTAGCAAGTTCAATTTTCATGGCCATGTCTGCAAGCTTAAATTGTATCGCTTGAAAATGGGACAGTGATCTTCCAAATTGCTGCCTTTGCTTTGCATAGCTCAATGCCTTTTCGTAAGCCGCCTGAGCAATCCCTACTGCCATTGCACCGATTCCAATCCTTCCCCCATCAAGAGTGATTAAGAACTGTTTAAAGCCCTCTCCACGCTTTCCTAGTAAGTTATCAACCGGTACTTGAACATCTTCTAATACTAACTCGGTTGTATTAGAGGCATGAAGCCCCATCTTTTCATAGTTGCTGATGACCTGGAAGCCAGGGGAATTCGTTGGGACAATAATAGCACTAATTTCTTTTTTCCCGTTTTGTTCACCAGTTACTGCGGTAATGGCTAAATGCTTTGCATAGCTTGCATTCGTAATATAACATTTATTACCATTTATAACAAACTTCCCATCTTTCTCATTCGCTCTCGTCTTTGTACCTCCTGCATCAGAACCAGCATTGGGTTCGGTTAGCCCAAACGCTCCAAAGGATTCACCTGTACAAATCGGAATTAAATATTTTCTCTTTTGGTCTTCTGTACCAAACAAATGGAGTGGAGCCCCCCCCAGCGATATATGGGCTGAGTAAGTAATTCCAGTAGACGCACATGCTCTACTTAGCTCCTCTGTAACTATGGCAAAGCTTATTGTATCTGCTCCCCCACCACCGTATTCTTCTGGAAATGGAAGCCCCATTAAACCTAATTCAGCTAGTTTTTTAAACACCTCATGCGGGAACTGCTTTTGAAGGTCTCTTTCAAGCGCACCTGGTGCAACCTCTTCATTAGCAAATTCTCTAATTGTTCGAAGGATCATGCTTTGTTCTGATGTTAAATCAAAATTCACGTTTTTCTCCTCCTTAAACCTAAAATGAAATCGATTTCATATTTATTATATAAGGAGTTAAATAATTTTCTCAACATTTTAAATTTTATAATAAATAATCATTATATAAAAATAGACCCAATTAGTAATAGCAGTCCTAATATAGAAGAAATAATAAAGGACAATAATTTTGCTTTTCTACCAATGATAAACCAAGCTATACAGTTTAAAGTTATGATTGTATAGAGGCTTACACCACTATTAGGAAAAACATAAGTGACATAATCTACTGAGCATAACAGCGCCACGAGGGCTGTCGAAATCATTGGCACAATAAAGTCTGTCGCTTTTCTAAAAAAATAAAAACTAGCTCCAAATCCAAAAATTAGCAATAAAGCATAAAGAGTCATTTGCAAAAAGAAAGATAATTCAGTAAAATATATAAATATACCAATCGGAATCAGTAGCAATGTCGTATAAGGGAGGAAAAGCTTCCTCTTGGTGCTTCTTTTTCCAATTTTCGTTCCGTTAACTTGTTCACCTTCAGTATATAAAGCTAATAAAAAATTGCAATATTGTTCTGGTAACAGCTTCGTTTCTTTCCAATAATAAATTTCTTTAACAATGATTTCTTTCCGATTATGACTCATACATTGTCCTTTCTGTTGCTGAACATAAAAATAGTTTACCTCTATTGTAAGAAGTAAACTATTTTTAGACAATCATTTTATTCTAAGAAATCCTTCAAACGCTTGCTACGGCTAGGGTGTCTTAACTTCCTTAACGCTTTTGCTTCAATCTGTCTTATACGTTCTCTTGTGACACCAAACACTTTTCCAACTTCTTCTAAAGTTCTTGTGCGGCCATCATCAAGTCCAAAACGTAGTCGTAATACATTTTCTTCACGGTCGGTTAAAGTATCAAGAACATCTTCAAGCTGTTCTTTTAACAGCTCATATGCAGCATGCTCTGAAGGTGATGTAGCATCCTGATCCTCAATGAAATCACCTAAATGTGAGTCATCTTCTTCACCAATTGGTGTTTCTAATGAGACTGGTTCTTGAGCAATTTTTAAGATTTCACGAACCTTATCCGGAGTTAAATCCATATCTTCCCCAATTTCTTCTGGAGTTGGTTCACGTCCAAGATCCTGAAGTAACTGGCGTTGAACACGAATTAATTTATTGATGGTTTCCACCATATGAACGGGGATACGAATGGTTCTTGCTTGGTCAGCAATCGCACGAGTAATAGCTTGTCGTATCCACCAAGTAGCATACGTACTAAATTTAAAGCCTTTGCGATAATCAAACTTTTCAACCGCTTTGATTAATCCCATGTTACCTTCTTGAATCAAATCAAGAAACAACATGCCGCGACCAACATAACGTTTTGCAATACTAACCACAAGACGTAGGTTAGCTTCTGCTAAACGACGCTTAGCTTCTTCATCACCTTGTTCGATACGGTTAGCGAGCTCAATTTCCTCTTCGGCAGACAATAGGTCTACTCGACCTATCTCTTTTAAGTACATTCGAACCGGGTCATTGATTTTCACTCCTGGTGGTACGCTTAGATCATTTAAATCAAATTCTTCTTCACCTTTAGCAAGCTCTTGTACATTAGGATCTCCGTCTTCGGATTCTCCAACTAGTTCTACACCTTGCTCACCTAAAAATTCATAAAACTCATCCATTTGATCAGAGTCTACATCAAAATTAGCTAATTTCTCTGCAATATCATCATAGGCTAGAACCCCTGTTTTCTTTCCAACCTCTGTTAACTGGTCTTTTACTTGTTCTAGGGTCAAATCTGAATCAACCTCTTTTGAACGGGCCGATTTTTCAGCCATATGTACCCCTCCTTCCAAAGTCAAACAACAATCTCAAGCTTTTAATGTTTTGCGCAATTGGATAATTTCCATCGCAATCGCAGCTGCCTTACCATGATCCTTTTGTCTCTCTGCTTCTTTCTCTTCTACTTCTTTTTCTTTTATTTTTAACATCTTTTGATAATTAAACACCTGCTTAATGTAATCGGAAAGCTCCTGGTCGCTTATTTCCTCACCAATAGACATCATTCCAATATCTGCTACAGTACGTCTAAGCTTTTCATCTTTTATATATGTTAGGAAATCACTCGGGTTTGGTTGGAATCCCTTTTCATAGTAACCATACAAGTATGTTATGATTGCTTGATGTTCATCAATATTAAAGGGAGTACCGTTTAACAAATCCTGCACTTTATATGCTATGTCAGAATCCTTCAACATATAAGCTATTAAACGTCTTTCTGCAGTTTCATAAGCCGGTCTTAGGTTGGAAGAATGTTTGATAACCACATCTTGATTTCTTTTTTGAACATATTGCGCACGATTTCCCTTTTTGTTCGCAAAGAAAAATTGCTTTTGTTGTTGCTTTAATGCATCGAGTGAAAGGGAAAACTCACTCGCCAACTGTCTCAAGTAGTGATCTCGTTCTACTACCTTCTCTAGTTGGCTTATTTCCTTTAATACTTCTTCGATATATTGGAGGCGAATTCCTTCATTATTTAAATCCTTTCCTCTTCTTAAATATCGCAGTTTAAAATTCATTAATGTAACACTTGCAGAGATAATTTCGTTTTGAAATTTCTCATCACCATTTTGGCGAATATAATCATCTGGGTCCATTCCATCTGGCAATATTGCCACACGTACCTGAATCCCAGCTGAATGAAGAAGCTGACTAGCACGGTGAGCGGCTTCAATACCAGCATTGTCTCCATCGTAACAAATCGTTACTGCTTCAGCACTCCGCTTGATTGATACGATATGATCGTCTGTCAATGATGTTCCCATGGTTGCAACTCCATTGAGTACACCTGATCGATCGGCAGCTATTACATCAGCAAACCCCTCAAATAATACGATTTGATTCGTTTTTTTAATGCTTGCCCTTGCTTGGTGAAAATTATATAAAATTTTACTTTTGTTAAAAATTGCTGTTTCAGGACTATTTAAATATTTTGGCTCATCAGCCCCTAATGATCTTCCTGAAAACGCAATTGTATTGCCTTTGTGGTCTAATATAGGAAACATTATGCGGTCTCTGAAGCGATCAAAATAAGTTCCATCACGTTCACGTTTAATAACTAGCCCTGCCCTTTCCATCACTTCAGGGGGATAATTACGTTTCGATAAGAATTTGTAAACAAAATCCCACGAATTTAATGAATAGCCTATTTGAAATTTAGCAATCGCTTCATTAGTAAAGCCTCTCGATAAAAGGTACTCAAGTGCATGTTGACCGTCTTTTGTGTTTACGAGCAAATGATGATAGAATTTACGTAATAAATCGTGAGCATCAATCATCTGCTGAAAATCATTCGGGATCGTCCTAGAATTTGTGTAAGATGACGATTCGATATGTAGCTCAACATTTCCTTTTTCAGCTAGTTTAACAGCCGCTTCTATAAATGAGACACCTTCTTGTTCCATTAAGAAAGAAAATGCATTTCCACCTGCTCCACATCCGAAACAATGATAAATTTGCTTATCGGGAGAAACGGAGAAGGAAGGAGAATTTTCTCCATGAAACGGACAAAGTCCAAAATAATTCCGACCTTGTTTTTTCAGCTGAACATAGTCGCTAACCACGTCCACTATATCAACCGCCTGGCGAATTTCATTAATTTTATCCTCAGGGATACGTTCTGCCATGAAAACAACTCCAGGTATTAGTGAGTAATTCGCGATAAATTATAGATTTCCTGCAAATTTCGACAAAATGCTATAAAAATTTTTCGCAAAATCATCTCGGTCATTTTGACCAAAACGTTTGGGTCCTTTCGAGTGTACCCCTTGTCGCCTAGCTTTCGCGGCAAGATACCTCATATCAAGAGCAAGATTAATATCTTTCTCTTCGTATACATTCCCCCTTGGAGAAAGTACATAAACACCTTTATTCACGAGTGTCGAAGCTAACCCGATGTCTTGGGTGACTACAAAGTCTCCTTTATCCACATGGTTCATGATATATAAGTCAACTTCCTCCTTGCCCGTATCGACATATTTCCATGTTCCTGCAGCTTCTGTGGTGCTCATATGATTATAAGATGCAACAAAAATTACTTCCAATGAAAAATTCGACGCAATTTCGACAATTTCCTGCTTCACTGGACAGGAATCTGCATCAACTAGAACCTTGGGTAAACCTAATGTACTATTAATTCTACATCACTCCATATATTCCTTCTTATTTCGAGGAATAACTTAGTGGAAAAGCGTTTGTCGAATTTTTTTCGGACGAGAATCTTGACTTCTGACAATAAATAGTTTATTCGTTCATAGTGAAGTCTAAACCTAATCTGATACATTTTTATCACAATTTTTTATTATAGTATATAAAAGTCTATTTTTCCATCACTTTTTTTGTGATACCTTTCCAAACAATAAAAAGAAATAGCACATCATTTTATGCGCTATTTCTTTTTTTTATCCTCTTTTTAAGTAACGGTTTAAAATGACATTAGCTGTTTCTTCAACAGCTTTGTTGGTTACATCGATCACATGACATCCAATTCTTGAGACAATTTTATCAAAATACTCAATTTCTTCTTTAATCCGTTCGATATTCGCGTAGCTTGCTCTGTCATTTAAACCTAAAGAAAGAAGTCTTTCACGCCTAATATTATTTAGTTTTTCTGGGCTTATTTTTAATCCGAAACATTTCTCTGAAGGTACTTTAAACAATTCCTCTGGAGGATCAACCTCTGGAACAAGTGGAACATTCGCCACTTTAATACGTTTATGAGCCAGGTACTGTGACAATGGGGTTTTTGAGGTTCTTGAAACACCCACTAAGACGATATCCGCCTTTAAAATCCCCCTCGGGTCTCGACCATCATCATACTTAACGGCAAATTCAATTGCTTCCACCTTTTTAAAATACTCCTCATCGAGCTTCCTAACCAAACCCGGTTCAAATAAAGGTTGTTTCCCACAAATTTCTTGAATTTGGTCAATCAAAGGACCTATAATATCACAAGCATATATTCCTTCAGACTTCGCTGTATCCCTCATATACTCCCGCATATCTGGCTTAACAAGTGTATAGGCAACCATCCCACCGTCTAATTTCACAAGTGAAATCACTTCGTCAATATTGGATTTATCCTCTACATATGGAAACCTTTTGATTGTGACTTCTTGTCCATCAAATTGGCTTATCGCTGCTTTTGTCACGAGCTCTGCAGTTTCTCCTACAGAATCAGATACCACGTAGACGATTGGCATTTTCCCCATACTTCCTCATCTCCTACATCATTTGTAATAATATTATGCGAATCGAGTAATTCCGTTTTCGGTCGTTAATTTCCTTCTGCTAATGCAACAAACGCCTTTGTTAAATTTGTTTTAGTGATTCTGCCAAGTACTTCGAAACCTCTTTCCGATTCTCGAACAACAGGCAATGCATCAATCTGCTTATCAATTAATTTATGCGCCACATCAATGAGAAGATCGTCTTTTCCGCACATCGTTACATTAGGCATTCTTGTCATGATGATATGCACTGGTAAAGTGGTTAGTTCCTGCTTTCCAATACTTGCTCTTAATAGATCTTTCCTCGACAATACGCCTGTGAGCAAGGAAGATTGATCGACAACAAATAATGTCCCAACATCTTCGAGAAACATAGTACAGATCGCATCGTAAACAGAAACGTTTTCGTTCACAACTACAGGAATAGACTGATAATCCTTCACAAAGAGTTTCTTTAAGTTCTCAGTTAATAATTGTGTGCCTGATTTCCCTGTGTAAAAATAACCTACCCGCGGCCGTGCATCCAAATATCCAGCCATGGTTAAAATAGCTAGATCTGGTCGAAGTGTAGCTCTCGTTAAATTGAGTCGTTCTGCAATATGCTCTCCAGTTATCGGCCCATTTTCCTTTACAATTTGTAAAATATGCTCTTGCCGTTTATTTAGCTCGATTGTACTCACCACCTATTTGCCCTTTAGGCTCATATGTATGTCATACTTATATAAAATTATTATATACTATCTCTCATAAATGAAAAGACATAAGGATAAAAAGAGCCTTCACCATTCAGAAGGCCCTCTTTAAAAAAGATTATTTTGTTACAATTTCCTTTACATTTGCAAAGCTGATAATCAATTCTGCCAACTGTGACATTAATGCTAAACGGTTGTTTTTCAACGCTTGATTCTCTGCCATGACCATTGTATGGTCAAAGAAGTCGTTGATTGCCCCTTGTAAAGATGCAAGTTTGTCGAAAAACTCTTCCTCACTAGTTTCACTAGATGCTAATGCAGATTTCACACCGCGATATTGATTATATAGTGCCGTCTCGTACTGGTTTTCAAACAGGGATTCATTGATTTCCGCATGTTCCACTGCTTTGTTCGAGATGGTAAGCACACGGCTAAGAGCTTCAACCGTCTCTTTAAAACCACTAGCATCTTTTTTCGTTTGTAGAACAAAAGCCTTTTTGACAAGTGTAGGTAAAGCTGTAATATTCTTTTCTAATACAGCATCAATGATATCATAGCGAATGCTTTGTTCTTGTAAATAATGCTTTAAGCGAAGCTTGAAGAAAGTTACAAGCTCAAGTAGTAACTCCTCTTCACCTTTTTCTCCAATTCCCTTTTCCTTAATGGAAAGGATAGAGAGACGTAGAAGATCGGTTAGTGAGACATTCCATTCTTTATTGATTAAGATTTGAACAATTCCTGACGCTTGTCTTCTTAATGCGTACGGATCCTGTGAGCCGCTTGGGATATTGCCAATTGCAAAAAATGAGACAATCGTATCTAGTTTCTCTGCTAAGGCAAGAAGTGCCCCACTATTTGATTTTGGCGTAGAGTCTTCGGCGTTTCTTGGCATGTAGTGTTCATTAATGGCAACAGCAACTGCTTCAGATTCACCCTTTTGTCTAGCATATTTCTCACCCATGAAACCTTGAAGTTCTGGGAATTCGTATACCATATGAGTGACTAAATCAAACTTACTGATTTCAGCAGCACGATCCGCTGTCTTTTTATCATCCTCATTAAAGGTTAATAACTCTGCTAACTGATTGGTTAGTGAACGTACTCGTGCAACTTTTTCAGAAAGGGTACCAATTTCCTCATGATATACAATGGAGGCAAGCTTAGCGAGAGCATCAGAAATATTCGTTTTTTGATCTTCTCTATAGAAAAAGGCTGCATCTGATAGTCTTGCTCTAAGAACCTTCTCATTTCCCTTTGCTACTGTCTCAAGATGCATATGATCTCCATTTCTTACTGTAACAAAGAATGGCAAAAGTGTTCCGTCCTTTTTCTTAACAGGGAAATATCGCTGATGCTCTTTCATAGACGTGATAAGAACTTCTTCGGGTAGCTCTAGAAATTCTTCCTCAAATCTTCCAAATAAAGCGGTTGGATATTCAACTAGATTCGTTACTTCTTCTAATAACTCCTCATCGACAGGAATCGCCCAGCCTTGCTCTTCTTCTAACTTAGAAATTTGTGACAGGATTGCGCCTTTTCTTTCTTCTGCATTTGCAATAACAAATTCACCTAAAAGCTTAGTTACATACTCTTCTGGAGTACCGATTTTCACTTCTTTCCCTAAGAAACGATGCCCGTTTGTAAAATTGCTTGTCGATACATTCGTGATGGTAAATGGGATAATCTCTGTTCCATATATAGCAAGTATCCATTTGATTGGACGAATATATTTTAGTGTTTCACTTGCCCAACGCATATTTTTAGGGAATGTTAGTCCGGTAATAATATGTTCTATCTCCGGAAGTATTTCTTTTGTCGCTTGCCCTTTTGTAAACTTTCGAACATGAGCGTACTCGACCCCATTAATCTCTTTGAAATATATATCCTCAACCGACATTCCTTGACCTCTAGTAAATCCTACAGCTGCTTTCGACCAATTCCCTTCATGGTCAACTGCAATCTTTTTAGCAGGTCCTTTTGCCTCTTCCTCAACATCCTCTTGGCTAGTACTTACACCGTAAGCAATGACCGCTAGACGTCTTGGAGTAGAAAAATGAGTGATGGAATCAAATGAAATCTTTTTCTCTTTTAGCCAGTTCTCTATTTTTGATGTTAACTGTTCAATTGACCCTGTCACAAAACGAGCTGGCATCTCTTCAAGCCCGATTTCAAGTAATAAATCTTGCTTATTCATGTGTATCTTCCCCCTTTTGCTGTAGAATTGGGAATCCTAACTTTTCTCTCTCTTCATAGAACGTTTTAGCTATCTTTCTTGCTAGGTTTCTACATCGACCGATAAACCCAGTACGTTCAGTAACAGAAATAGCGCCTCTTGCATCTAGAAGATTGAATACATGAGAGCATTTTAAGACATAGTCATAAGCGGGATGAACAAGCCCTTCGTTCATTTGACGATGTGCTTCTTTTTCATAAATGTTAAACAGATTAAAAAGCATTTCAGGATCTGATGTTTCAAAAGTATATTTTGAGTGCTCATATTCAGGCTGTAAGAAAATATCACGAACCGTAAAGCCGTTGGTCCACTCTAAATCAAATACATTTTCCTTTTCTTGAATATAAGAAGCAAGGCGCTCGATTCCATAAGTTATTTCAACTGAAACAGGCTTACACTCAAGTCCCCCTACCTGTTGGAAATACGTGAATTGCGTTATTTCCATACCATCTAACCATACTTCCCAACCAAGTCCTGCACAACCAAGCGATGGGTTTTCCCAATTATCTTCTACAAAACGAATATCGTGTTGAAGAGGATCAATTCCCAGCGCCTTCAATGAATCAAGATAAATTTCCTGTATATTGTCAGGAGAAGGCTTCATAATCACTTGGAATTGGTGATGTTGGTACAAGCGATTAGGGTTTTCTCCGTATCTTCCGTCGGCTGGTCGTCTTGACGGTTCCACATACGCCACATTCCATGGTTCAGGTCCAATAGCACGTAAGAACGTATAAGGACTCATGGTTCCCGCACCCTTTTCCACATCGTAAGCTTGCATTAGAATACATCCTTGATCAGACCAATGCTTTTGCAAAGTTAAAATCATGTCTTGAATATTCATCGTACACCTCCAAAATTTATCGCATAAGAGATGATGGTTTTTTGGCAAACAAAAAAACTCCCGTCTCCTATGCCTTTTGAGCATAGGGACGAGAGTTACCCGCGGTTCCACCCTATTTGCTGACTTTTAAAAAAAGTCGGCCACCTTATTCCGACATTGCTCGGGAACGCCCTTCCTTAACACTCTATTCCTAGCTTTCACCGTCCTAGGATCGCTTCTAAGTAGAGAAAGTTAAGTACTCCTTTCCTTCAACGCAAATATTAAATTTAATTTGAATCTTAGCTGAAACAAAGGTCGTTGTCAACTCTTAAAAGTCATTACTTCCTAATTGGTTAATTTGATTTAGAAATTTTTTCGTTTTTAAATGTAAACCAGAATATTCATCATAATAAGCATTAATAATTTTTTTTAACTCATCCTTTGTTTCTTGCTTCACAGATATATTCCCTAACCTACCCATATCAATAAAATAAAATAAACGAAGTAGTTTTACTGTTGATTGTGAGATTTTATAGTGATATGGATCCTTTTCCAAACAGCGATGACAGATAAATCCGCCCTCTCTAATTGAAAATGAAAAATGACCGTCTGTACTTCCACAAACGGTACATTGATTAAGGACGGGATACAACCCTAATGTATTCAACATTTTTACTTCAAAAATATGGACAATAATTTCTGGGTCATAACCTTCGTTAATATAATTTAGCGTTTGATATAGCATCTCAAATAAAAATGGATTTGCTTTTTTTTCGTCAGTACTTTTATCTGTTAGATCAATGACGTAACTTGCATAAGCAGTTAGGAAGATATCCTCCTTGATTGAGCGCATGGAGGAAAGCATTTCACCCTGCTGCAAACTCCCCAGGCCGCTACTTGTTTGCACTAGGAATTGACCGTATGTAAAAAGCTGAGTGATGGCAGCTAAACGGCTGTTTGGCTTTTTGGCGCCGCGAGCCATCACCCCAATTTTCCCCCATTCGCGTGTGAATAGAGTGACTATTTTATTTGTTTCACCATAATGATTTGTTCGAATGACGATGCCTTCGCATTTTTGAAACATCTAGAACACCATCCTAGTACTAGACAAACCTAGAGATATGGAAATTCAACCTCTGCTAGCTCATCATCCTGATTCCCGGGTATGTCTTGATTCTCCTTCTCTAACTCCTTAAAGAGCAGATAAGTGTCAATGTTACCTGTTTGCGAAAAAACTTTCCAGGTAAAATCCATCATCAAAAACCCCCACCTTTCAAATAGTTGACTAGCAATAAATCCAAATCGTTACCATTATCATAGCCTTGTCTACCAAAAATAATGAGTCGAAAATATTGTTAATAAAAAAGGTGCATAAACTAGAAAGATGAATAATAATCTAAAAATGGTAAATCAATATTCGTCCTCACGGAACCCAAAATCTCTAAGTTGGGACATTTTGTTGCGCCAATCCTTCTGAACCTTAACCCATAATTCTAAAAATACTTTTGTTCCCAATAAGTTCTCAATATCCTGTCTTGCACGTTTTCCAACTTCCTTTAACATGCTGCCTTGTTTACCAATAACAATACCTTTTTGTGAATCACGTTCTACGATAATGGTTGCCATGACGTGTACGACATCTTTGTCTTCTAGGCGTTCCATTTTCTCAATAACAACCGCTAATGAATGTGGAATTTCTTCTCTTGTTAAATGCAATGCCTTCTCACGTATTAGCTCTGACACAATAAATCTTTCTGGATGATCTGTTACTTGGTCGGCTGGATAATATTGAGGTCCTTCAGGTATATATTTCTTAATCACATCAAGCAATACCTCTAGGTTATTCCCTTCAAGTGCAGAGATGGGAATGATTTCAGCAAAAGGATACTTTTCTTTATACGACACGATAATTTCCATGAGTTGGTCAGGATGAACAAGGTCAATTTTGTTAATCACGAGGAATACAGGTGTTTTAATTGATTGAAATTTATCTAAAATAAACTCTTCACCACGACCAAAACCTTCTTCTGCATTCACCATAAAAAGAACAATATCGACTTCTTTTAATGTGTTTTGAGCAACCTTCATCATAAAGTCCCCAAGCTTATGCTTTGGCTTATGAATCCCTGGTGTATCAATAAATACTAATTGTGCATCATTGGTTGTTAGTACACCTTGTACTTTGTTTCTTGTAGTTTGTGGTTTATCACTCATAATAGCGATTTTTTGTCCGATTACACGATTGAGGAACGTTGATTTCCCCACATTTGGACGGCCGATGATTGAGATAAACCCTGATTTGTGCTCTTGCTTTTGATTATTACTCATTTAAATCCTCCGGTGAAAATGCTCCTGGTAGTAATTCTGCGACGGTTAATTCTTGTGTATCGCCTTTTAAATTTGTTAAAATGACTTTCATGTCTTTAGGACATAACTCTGAAATAACTTGACGACATGCTCCACATGGAGAGACAGGACCTTCTGTATCTGCCACCACGGCAAGCATCTCAAACTGACGATCTCCCCCAGCATAGGCACTGAAAAATGCAGTTCTCTCCGCACAATTGGTCATGCTAAAAGCAGCATTTTCTACATTACACCCATGATATACTTTTCCATCAGTCGTTAAGAGGGCAGCTCCCACTTGGAATTTCGAATATGGTACATAAGCTTTTCCTCTTGCAATTTTCGCTTCTTTAATTAATGTTTCTTCCTTGCTCAAATTAATACTTCCTTTCAAGGAGACTACATACTCCTATTTTACCCTATTTTGTTCTGTATTTCATCGATTGTAGCAAAATTGTAATAAAGAAGATTGAATTTTCTAAATATTAATCAATTTCTTCAATTGTTTCCCTATTTTACTCTTTCTTGAATGCGATTTCAAATAATAACGGAACCGAAAATAGGTTCGGTTCCCTATTACCATAGCCTTGGTATAAAAATAATCAAACCAATAATGATACTCACAATAGAATATATAAAAACTGCCGCAGCAGCCATATCCTTTGCTTTTTTTGCTAATGGATGATATTCCTCTGTCACTAAATCAACAAGATTTTCTATACTCGAATTAATTAGTTCTAAGGAGACCACTCCACCAATTAATAAGAGGAGAAACAACCACTCAACTATAGAAACTTCTAGAAAAAAGCCAAGTAAGACAACTAAAATTGTAAAGAAAAGATGAATTTTCATATTCCTCTCCTCTTTTACTGCCTTACTAAACCCGGATAGGGCATGCCGGAAAGAGGATAGGACATGTTTCGTTTTATACTTACTTTTATCGTCTGAGCCCGTACTCATCCAATATACTCCGTTGAAGATCAAACATTTCCTTTTCCTCTGCTTCTGTCTCATGATCATACCCTAATAAATGGAGAAATCCATGGACAGCTAAAAATCCTAACTCACGCTCAACAGAATGCCCGTAGTCCGTAGCCTGTTCTCGAGCTCTATCAGTTGAGATTATTATATCTCCTAGTACTCTTGGCATGTTTGCACCGCTTATTTGGATTTCTCCCTCTCCGAGTTCCTCTAAGGCGAAAGAAATTACATCTGTTGGCATATCTTTTCCTCTATATTCACGATTAATTTCCTGAATACGGTTATTATCAACAAATGTAACGGATAACTCACAAGGGTCTGTTATTTGAAGTTTTTTTTGAGCTAAATTTAATAAGTCTTCAATTTGCTCAATCGCTTTTTCTCCCATTTCATTTGTTTCATCTAAAAAATCGATACTTAAGTTCATGCTTGTTTCACCTTCTGTTTCGTAATTTCTGGATATTCAATTCGAGAATGGAAGATTCCCTTTAACGTTTCACATAGTGTATTTGAGATGATTTCCATTTCCTTGAGTGTTAAGTCACATTCATTCAGCTGCCCATCCTGTAATCGATCTGCAATAATACTTTTAACCAAGTTTTCTATTTGCTCAGGATTAGGATGCTGCATAGACCGAACGGCTGCCTCCACACTATCGGCTATTCCGATGATGGCAATTTCCTTGTTTTGAGCTTTTGGTCCAGGATAACGATAATCCTCTTCTCGCACTTCATTGCCATTTTGTTTTGCCTTGTGGTAAAAGAACTTGAGTAAAGTAGTTCCATGATGTTGCTCAGCAATATCAACAATTTCTTTAGGCATTTTGTATTGTTTTAGTAGTTCAGCACCATCTGTAGCATGTGCCACAATAATATTTTTGCTAGTTTGTGGCGGCAAGCGATCATGAGGATTTTCAATATTCATTTGATTTTCAATAAAGAATTGCGGTCTCTTTGTCTTCCCAATATCGTGATAATAGCATCCTACCCTTGCTAATAAGCCGTTTGCACCGATTGCCTCGCAAGCTGACTCGGCAAGATTTGCTACCATAATGGAATGATGGTATGTTCCAGGTGCCTCCGTAAGTATTTTTCTAAGAAGCGGATGATTTGGATTTGATAATTCAATCAATCTCATCGTCGAAAGGATTCCAAATCCGGCCTCGAAAAACGGAAGAAGTCCGATGGTTAGAATCGCGGCAATAATTCCCGATGTAAAGGCACCACCAAAGTAAAACGTATATTCTTTTGCGTTATAGTGTCCGTTGTTAATAAATAACAACGCAAAAATAATGATGATATTTATCAAAGAAACAAACATACCCGCCTGAAGAATTTTCATCCGCTGATTTTGTTTACTTAGGAACATAATGCTCGCTAAACCACTACAAATGATGTAGATACCAATATTTACATTGAGTGAGCTTGTAATATTTTCACTAAACAAAATGGTTCCACAAAGTGCTAAAATAATGGTTGTTAAGATCGCGAGTCTATCGTCCACCAAAATTTTAATTAACATGGCTGCCATGGCAGCAGGAAATAAATAACCTAAATCTGAAAACTCAAATTGTTGAAGGAGACTAATTCCTTTTAACATCACGATTGAAAGAATAAAGATAATGCTAAACAAAAGCAAGTAATTTTGCTTCATTTCTCCACTCACTTTGAGTTCATGGAAGTAATAATACAGAGCAATTACCATTACCATAACAAGAAGTGCTAATCCGATAAAAGGCAGTGTTGATTGCTGATTGTCTGTTAGGCCGACAAGCTCTAACTGACGGAAGACTTCTCTACTAATCAGTTGATTCTCCTCAACAATTATTTGCCCTTGTAATATCTTTACTGGCTCAACACTTTCCTTCGCCTGTTCTCTTAACTCCTGAGTTGCCTCTAAATCAAAAAACTCATTTTGAACAACCGCATATCGTCCTAATTCAATTACAGCTGATTTTAATTGACTGCTCATGGAAGTTAGTTTCAGTTCTTCTTCTACAAGCCTCTTACTATTTTCCACTTCATCTGCTGGAATTCTTCGGTTCATAACCGTATTTATAGCGGTTATTGCCACATCCTTAGCAACGGATAACTCTTCCTTGGAGGATGAGACAAGTGCTAGCAAGACAGAATCGGAAATACTTCTTGTGACTTCCTCTGTTAGCTTGCCCTTCATCTTGTCGACTACTTCCTTGTCTGAAGGAGTACTCCCTGCATTCCCACCTTCTAGTCCCTGAGCAGTTCCTGTTGAAGCGTTTACTTGGTCTTGCAGTTCCTTCTTCACTTCCGAGGCTGCATCGAAGATTGAGGTAATTAAATCGACACGATTCTCATTTGTTTCCTTTTTCATATAATAGACATCTTGAACACTGTCTTCAGCTTCTTCTCTCTTGTTTTCAGTACTCTCTTTATCAGAGATCGTTACTGGAGATCTTACGGTTTGATTCGCAATGGAAAACAAGCGTAAATCCATTTTTTCTGGCTTAACATTGGTAAACATGGAGGCATAAAGGATTAAGCCAAGGACGAGGAATAACAAGACCCGAAATATTCGTAGATCCAGTAGGCCTCTAATTTTCATCAACTGTTGTTGAATCTTTTCCACTATGACTCTCCTCCAATTCTTATCATTAAACAAAATAACTGCCACATATGTAAAATGATAACAGTTTTTTAGAGAAGATGCATCTTTTTCAAAAAACAAGAAAAAACCGTTCGATTTCAGCTCGAACGGTTTACTCATTAGATTGCTTTTCGTACGCTTGAATGATTCGACCTACCAGAGGGTGTCTAACCACATCGCTTTGTTCTAAATGAATAATGGAAATTCCCTTTACTGATGTTAGGATGGACTCTGCCGTTATCAAACCCGATTTTACACCTTTCGGTAGGTCGATTTGTGTTTGATCACCGGTAATGACCATTTTAGAGCCGAAACCAAGTCGTGTTAAGAACATTTTCATCTGTGCCTGTGTTGTGTTTTGTGCTTCATCTAAAATAACAAAGGCATCATCTAAGGTTCTTCCCCTCATATAGGCTAGAGGAGCAATTTCTATCGTTCCTCGTTCGATCATACGCTGTGTATGCTCTGTTCCTAAGATATCATGAAGTGCATCATATAGTGGACGTAAATACGGGTCAACCTTTTCTTTTAAGTCCCCCGGTAAAAATCCGAGACTTTCTCCTGCTTCGACTGCTGGTCTTGTTAAGATAATTCGTTTTACATTTCCATTTTTTAATGCATTCACTGCCATAACCACAGCTAAATATGTTTTTCCCGTACCTGCTGGACCAATACCAAAAACGAGATCATGCTTCTTCATCGCCGTTAAATACTGCTGCTGACCGAGAGTTTTCACTCTTATTGACTTGCCTTTGGCATTTTTCGCAATTTCTTCTTCATATATGTCCTTAAAGTACTCTAATGTACCTTTCTTAGACATTTGAATGGCATACATACAATCTCGTCCGCTAATATTAATGCCTTTTCTAATAACATACAATAAATTACTGATAATGTTTGTAACCATCTCAACATTTTCAGTCGAGCCCGACACACTTACGGTTCCGCCTCTGGTTACAATCGATACACCCAATTCCTGCTCAATCATTTTAATATTTGCATCAGCATTACCTAGTAGAGCGATGGCTTCATTTGGATTTTCGAGATTTACACTAATCGTTTTTAGTTCTTCTGTCATTCCGAGTCTCCTTGAGTAATTGGTTGAGGTTCTGCAATATTTTCAATAACTTGAAAATGAATAATTAAGTTAACTTTACCATTCTTGACCAATTGGCGCAAAACTTTTTCCCCTTTTATTTTAGCATCTTCAGGTAGGAGACTTTTTATATCTTTTCTAGCCATTTCTCTTGCGACAGTATATGCTTGTTTTTCCGTATATACCCTTGTCTCATTTTCACTTTCACGAATCGTGGATTGTTGGTAAGAAATCGGCAAATTCCATTTTAGGAATTTAATGGGCTTCGTATTTTCCTCTGTTACCGATTGTTTGTACTCAACCTTCCCAAACCCCCAAATAGGAATGTTAAATCCACCTATAGTTATTGTATGTTTTCTTACTTCATTTCCCGTGTACACTTGAAAGTTCGTTGACAAAGGAAGTTCAACCTCTGTCCAATACCAAGTTTCACCTAAAACTTCTCCCCTTGCCGGTACGAGCTGCTCCTCTCCTTCTCTACCAATTGTCCCTGATACTAAAATTTTCCCTGGAGAAACGACTTCATTGAGCGAAACCAAGGTTTTTCCTTCTTCAACAAAATAGTCAACAACCGTTGCTTTCTTTTTTGCTACTAAATTTTGAGGGCCGTATTCCTTTTGTTTTTCAGGTTCGTTTTTTTCGACTACCTGTAAATGGTAGGTTGTCCCCTGTAACTCCACTCCTATCCATGTTAATTCATCCATACTGTCAGTAATCGACTTTTGAATCGCATCTGGGGTACCTAATGACCACTGAAATTTACCCTTTTTCACTCCTATTTCATCAAGGGTTTTACGAATCTTATATTCTGTTGCCGGGTCTGCTCCTTTAATTTCGATTCCCCATACCATGTTTGAAAGCAGGGTAATGACAATTAAAAAAAGAAAGGCACCGATAAAGAAACCAATATTTTTAATGGCTCTTTTCATCAGAAAAGGAAGGCCTGTCCGTCGCTGGAACTCAATTTTACAGCCTGAGTTCCTAACAACCTTCCTAATTTTGTGGGCATCCTCCACTTTTATTTCAAAGCTCATGGCGTTTACGCCATGACGCTTTACTCTCCAGATTGAAACTTGCTCTCTTGTTAGCGTGTTAATAAATCTTTCAAGGCCTTTTCCTGTCACCTTTACAGATACAATTCCCGTATAGTAGTAAATCCATTGGTTCTTCATATTCTGCCTCCTTACCTTTCAGACGAAATCAATTAAAGCTCTTATTCTTCAAGATAAATAACGTGTTCAATTTTTCCTTCGAGTAGAATCTCCTCTGGAAGTATCGTCTTAATGACAAATGCCTTGCCCTTTATTAACAACTGCCCTTGCTTTAAAAGCAGTCTTAGTTCTTTCTCTGAGAAAGTGAGTAAGCCACGGTGGTTCTCAATATAGATGTGGATTTGACCAATCATAGTAATGCGGGGTAAATCCATCATGACATCTTGTGGAAGATCCATTGTTTGGGTCATCCAGTTTCTTACACGTTGCCCCCACCTTTTAGCCATAAAAAAAGAACCCCCTTTCATCTCATATTTATGAAATGAATGGGGGTTCTAGCACTACTTTTTCAGCAATTCTGCCATGTTTTAGTAGTGTGAATTCGTTCTTTTTCGATGATAACCCTGTTTTGCTTTAGGTGGACCCAAAATTTCTGACCAAATAACCGCATCCCTTAATGTCTGGCTAGATACACGGAGGTCATGATCTGTTTTAGCAGCCGGTTCCACTCTCGTCTGCTGATTTAATCGACCCGTCGATTGACGGTCCATCTTCTTGACTGGAGTGGACTGTTGTTCTCGATAAGGGTTTTTCACTTCTTGCACTCGATTGGTGCTCAAGCTTTGTGTTACTACAGGTTCTTTCTTTTCCCCTCGAGGACGTTCAAACTTTTGTTGAATTTCCCCAAAATCAAAGTCGATGAAAGGTTTTGGTTTCTCTGTTGTTTGTCCAGGGAGAAAAGGCTTTGGCTGTTTACCCTTTTTTTGACGGTCGTCTTCCCCCGTGCCCTTCATCTGTTTATAGAAGGAGGAAATAATCCCGATCAATACAACTAAGATAAAGGGATTTTCCAATAGAAATTGCAAAGATGGACACCTCCTTGCTTTACGTTAAGTAACCGTATTATTTTTTATCTGTATTTCCGTCTGGTTTACCAATAGAATCTCTCATACTCGTGTCAGCGGCAATGTTTTGGATATTTAAATAATCCATGACACCAATTTTCCCAGAAGTTAACGCCTCTGACATGGCAAGTGGTACCTTTGCTTCTGCTTCTACTACTTTTGCTCTCATTTCTTCAACCCGTGCTTTCATTTCCTGTTCCTGAGCTACCGCCATCGCTCTGCGTTCCTCTGCTTTTGCTTGAGCGATCTTTTTATCTGCTTCCGCTTGTTCTGTTTGTAATTCAGCACCAATATTCTTTCCGATATCAACATCCGCAATATCAATCGACAGAATTTCAAATGCCGTACCCGCGTCTAAGCCTTTTGACAAGACAGTTTGTGAGATCATATCTGGATTTTCTAACACTTTTTTATGATTGTCAGAGGAACCAATTGTGGAAACAATTCCTTCCCCAACACGAGCAACAATCGTTTCTTCACCAGCACCACCGACTAAACGTTCGATATTGGCACGCACGGTAATTCTCGCTTTTGCTTTTACCTCAATTCCATCCATAGCAACCCCAGCGATAAATGGAGTTTCAATCACCTTAGGATTTACGCTCATCTGTACTGCCTCTAATACATCACGACCCGCTAAATCAATCGCAGCCGCTCGTTCGAAAGACAATTCAATATTCGCACGATGTGCAGCAATCAATGCATTAACCACTCTATCTACATTACCACCCGCTAAGTAATGGCTTTCTAGCTGATTAGTTGTAACATCCAAACCAGCTTTATGTGCCTTAATTAATGGATTGATTACTCTACTAGGGATAACTCGACGTAATCTCATTCCAATCAGTGTAAAAATGCTTACTTTAACGCCTGCAGCAAGGGCTGAAATCCAGAGCATAACCGGTACAAATGTAAGCAAAACAGATAATAAAACAATTCCTAATACAACTAAAACAAGTACAAATATCGTTCCAGATCCTAAAATCATTCTTCTTCCTCCTTAGACAATGGTTCATTTATCTCTCTGACAACAATTCTAGCTCCTTCAGATTTCACTATCTTTACTCTCTTATCTTTTCCAATAAAACTACCCTCACTAACGACATCAATGCGCTCATCATCTAAAACAATAGTACCTGCTGGACGTAATGCCGTGAGTGTGATTCCCACTTTCCCTACGATCTCCGGACGATTTTTATTTGAAACGTAACCGGCTTCGCTTTTTGTGGAGTCAGTTAGAATAATCCTTCTAAAGAATTTCATCTTTTTACCAAACACCTTTACCATTAAGATCGATGCTAATACAGAAACACTCAATGCAATAAGTATCGAGATTCCCATATGAACAACATTATCCGTGGCTAGAAACAAACTTGCTAAAATAGCCGCTAGACCAAAAATACCTGCAATTCCGCCAGGTAAAAACAACTCCAACAATATGAGTCCAATTCCTATGACAAATAAGATTAAAGTTTCAAAGCCAGCTAATCCTGCCACTAAATGTCCGTAGAAGAATAGTAGCAACGATGAAAGTCCCATAAATCCTGGGATTCCAAACCCTGGTGAGTATAACTCAAGAATTAATCCAAGACTGCCAATCGATAGCAAAATAGGAACAACAACAGGATGTGTGATGAAACGCGCGATTTTTTCTGCAAAGCTCTCTTCTACAGTTATAAGCTTTGCGCCAGATAAATCAAGTACTGAAAGTAAATCCTCTAAGCTAGTAACAGTCCCTTCTGAATATCCCACTTCCTCCGCCTGATCGGCAGTCAATGTTAACAACTTTCCAGTTGGTGCCCCATACTCAGGTAAGTCTACTTCACGATCAGCCATTGCTTGTGCATAGATGGGATCCCGTCCACTTTGTTCTGCCGCCGCTTTCATGGCACTTAACCAGTAGGATTGCGCTTTTTCATCAGCAGCATTTCCTGCTTGGTCAATGACAGCAGCCGAACCAATCGTTCCACTTGGCACCATATAAATCTCATCCATATTAAGCGAAATATACGCTCCTGCTGATAACGCTTGATTGTCAACAAACGCAATGGTTTTTATACTCGTCGCCGACAGTAATTGGCCTATTTTCCCTGCCGCATCGACAGCGCCTCCTGGTGTATTGATTGTAAAAATAATTGCTTTTGCATTTTCTTCTTCAGCCTCTTTTACAGCTCGCGATAAGAAGGCGTAAAGACCTTTCTCAACGGTTTCTTCCACAGGCACTACATATACAGCTTCGCCTTGTGCTCCTCCTTTAAGCGGAAGGATCGACAATAAGCCAACCATAAAAAAAGAAATGACCATGATCCATCGACAAAGCTTCACCCATTTCCCTCCTTCCTCCCTTGACGCATAGTATGTATACGGATGATCCTACAAAAGGTTTCAAAACTTAGTTAGTTTCTTTATTCAAAGTATATGTAAAAAGACTGCAGTATACCCTGCAGTCTTTAAAGCATGTTTATTATGAAAGGTGTTGTTGTACAAGTTTATTAACAAGTGATCCATCAGCCTTGCCTTTTACTTTAGGCATTAGTACTGCCATCACTTTTCCCATCTCAGCCTTTGTAGAAGCACCTGTTTCTAATATCGCCGCTTTCACTATATCGGAAAGTTCCTCTTCCGTTAGCTGTTTTGGCATATATTCGACTATATACGATAATTCAGTACGTAGTTTCTCAACTAGGTCATCACGACCTGCTTTTTCAAATTCATGGAGGGAATCCTTGCGTTGCTTTACTTCGCGAGAAAGGACAGTTAACTCTTCGTCTCCGGATAATTCCTGGCCAGTTTTAATAGCTTCATTTTGCAACGAAGCTTTGACCATCCGAATAACGGAAAGTTTATCTTTTTCTTTGTTTTTCATCGCTTGCTTCATATCATTATTTAAACGCTCGAGAAGACTCATTTACACACCCTCTCTTACCACTTACGTTTTCTAGCAGCTTCAGACTTTTTCTTACGCTTAACGCTAGGCTTTTCGTAGAATTCGCGCTTTCTAGCTTCTTGTATAGTACCTGACTTAGATACAGTACGTTTGAAGCGACGAAGAGCATCTTCAAGCGATTCGTTTTTACGAACAACGGTTTTAGACATTCTCTTTCCCTCCCTCCGAACACAACACACTTACAACAAACAACATGGAAATTCCATGTACTTTGCAATTATAATATAACAGTGATACAAGGTCAACTGTAATTCGACTAGCTATCGTCCATTTATGAATAAAACTTTAAAATATCTTATTTTCTTACGTATACTTAGCATGTCCCACATCCCTTTGCAATAAAGATGTATAAGGAGGGAATAGCATGTTAAGTGTACTTTTATTCTGTATCTTTATTGTATTATTTATTTTTGGTATGACCATTTTGCGCACTGGACTATTTAACTTATCCGCAGATTCACTTAAAAAATGGCTTGTAAAATTAACCGATCGTACATGGAAAGGTCTGTTAGCATCCATTATCATTACAGGAGCTCTACAAAGTAGCTCAGCTGTCATGGTCATGACGATTGGATTGATTTCTGCTGGGCTGTTAACATTTCGCCAATCTATTGGTATTATACTTGGAACCAATATTGGCACAACCTTTACAACTGAATTTATTACATTCCAAATCGACTCTTTTCTTGTACCCATGGCTATTTCAGGAGCCTTACTTATTTTCATGAAAAATAAAAATGCAAATGCATTTGGCTTGATCCTACTGGGAATGGCAACGGTTTTTTCAGCTATGAGTGGCTTCAAATATTTAGCTAAACCCTTATCTAGTCTACCAATCATTCAACAATTAATTATTGATATGAATGAAAGCAACTTACTTAGTGTTGGTGTGGGGGCTATTATTACAGCTCTTATCCACTCAAGCTCTGCAACGACAGGAATTATTATGGGGTTCCTGTCAAGTCAGTTACTTACGATTGGTGCTGGTATAGCCGTCATGCTTGGAGCTAATATTGGAACCTGTGTAACTGGATATGTGGCTAGTATCGGCGGAGGAAAAGAGGCTCGTCTGTGTGCATATTCACATATATGGTTAAATGTAATCGGGGTGATTGCCTTTTTCCCATTCATCGCATATCTTTCAAGCATAGCCGGTCGCCTAGCTCAAGAGCCCGATGTACAATTGGCTCATATTAGCGTCCTGTTTAACGTCATCTCTTCGCTACTTGTCCTTCCATTCGCCAGCCACTTTGCAACATTTGTTACGAGATTACATGGTAAAAAATAAAAACATGCCAATTGGCATGTTTTTATTTTTTAATAATCACTATTTGAAACTAAACCTTTTACAATAGCAATGCCTGAGCTAGCTCCAATACGAGTTGCACCAGCTTCAATCATATTTTTTGCGTCTTCCGCACTTCTTACTCCACCTGAGGCCTTCACACCAATGGTAGGACCAACTGTCTTGCGCATAAGTGCAATATCAGCAACCGTTGCTCCACCAGCCCCAAAACCTGTAGATGTTTTTACAAAATCAGTGCCTGCACTTACAGCTAGTTGACATGCACGAACCTTTTCCTCTTCTGTTAAAAGAGATGTTTCAATAATTACCTTTGTTAAAGCTTTACCTTTTGCAGCGTTAACAACAGCTTGAATATCTTTTTCTACCAAAGAGTCATCTCCATTTTTTAGAGCACCGATATTGATAACCATATCTACCTCGGTTGCACCATTTTCAATGGCGTTCGTTGTTTCAAATGCTTTTGTTTCTGGTGTATTGGCTCCCAATGGAAAACCGATGACCGTACAAACATCCACACCCGTTCCCTTTAATAATTCACTAGCATATGCCACCCACGTTGGGTTCACACATACAGAAGCAAATTGATATTCCTTTGCTTCTGCACATAATTGTTCAATTTGGTCTTTTGTTGCTTCAGCTTTTAGCAAAGTGTGATCAATCATTTTCGCGATTTCTTTCATCGTAAACACTCCAATACAAAAATTATATCGCTGCTTGTTCTGCTGATCTAACATACTCATCGAGCACACGGACAAATTGACCTTCATTGTAAGGGTAACCAGCTTTTGTAATTTTCACCTTTACAATTTGTCCAATCATTTCTTCAGTCCCTTTAAATATAACCTTTAAATAATTATCTGTATATCCCTCATACATTCCTTCACCGTTTTTGGAACGTTCTTCAGGAATCACTTCAAGTACTTCCCCTTCAAATTTTGAAGCATACTCTTTAGCTAATTGATCCGATAATGATATTAATCGGTGCACACGTTCATTTTTAATTTCTTCATCCACTTGGTCATCCATTCTAGCAGCAGGTGTACCCGTACGTTTAGAATATGGGAATACGTGCAGTTCAGAAAATTTATGTTCCTTAATAAAATGATAAGTTTCCATAAATTCATCTTCTGTTTCACCAGGGAAACCAACGATGACGTCAGAGGTGACTGCAAGACCGGGTAGAGCTTCCTTTAATCGATTTAAGCGCTCACCAAAGAACTCCATCGTATACTTACGGCGCATTCTTTTTAACACCGTGTTAGAACCAGACTGCAATGGAATATGAAGATGTCTAACTATAACATTCGAGTCATTCATTACTTGAATAACTTCATCGGTAATTTGACTCGCTTCAATGGAAGAGATTCTTAGTCTCTCAAGCCCAATCACTTCTTTTTCTAAATCTTTTAATAACATAGCAAGATTATAATCCTTCATATCTTCACCATATCCACCTGTGTGAATACCAGTTAATACGATTTCCTTATAACCAGCATCAACTAGTTGTTGTGCTTGTTTTATTACTTCCTTTGGATCACGAGACCTCATTAATCCACGAGCCCAAGGAATGATACAAAATGTACAGAAGTTATTGCAGCCTTCCTGAATCTTTAAAGACGCACGAGTACGGTCCGTAAACGCAGGAACATCTAATTCCTCGTAAACACGATTTTTCATAATATTACCAACCGCATTAATTGGTTGTCTTTCTTCTTTAAATCGTTCGATATATTCAAGCATCTTTACACGGTCCTGTGTTCCAACAACAATATCCACACCAGGAATTGCCATAATTTCAGCTGGAGACGTTTGTGCATAACAGCCTGTTACACAAATAACGGCATCCGGATTTTTACGGATCGCACGTCTGATTACTTGGCGACTTTTTTTATCCCCTGTGTTTGTTACTGTACAAGTATTAATGACATAAACATCTGAAGTTGATTCATAGTCTACTCTCTCATATCCCTGTTCTTGAAATAGCTGCCAAATGGCTTCTGTTTCATAATGATTTACCTTACAACCTAATGTATGAAATGCAACTGATGGCATATTGTTCACCTCAATAGTTCAAATTGATAAGAAATAGCTGACAGCACGTATAAGGGTGCTGTCTCTGTACGTAAAATTCTAGGACCAAGCCCACATGACTGGAACCCCTCTTTAGAAAGCAACTCAACTTCTACTTCCGTTAGTCCACCTTCAGGACCGAATACAATTAAGACACTGTCATCTTTCTTCATTTCTTGAAGAGTACGAGCGAGTGTTGAACGTTCCCCTTGCTTTGCCTCTTCTTCATAAGCAATTAATTTATACGTATAGTCTTTTGAAAGACTAACAAGCTTTGCTAAATTAAGAGGAGTTGCAACAGTTGGCACGATCCGTCGGTGCGACTGCTCTGCTGCTTCCTTTGCAATCCTTTGCCAACGATCTACTTTTTTATCTGCCTTCTTTTCGTCCCATTTCACTACCGATCTAGCAGTTGAAACTGGAACGAAAGAATAGGCACCTAATTCAGTGCCTTTTTGTATGATCCACTCTAACTTATCACCTTTAGGAAGACCACTTGCAATCGTCACACGAACTGGCAGTTCAGAGGACACTAACTCCCATTGTACAACGTCTGCAACGACTTGTTCATCGGTAATTTCTGCAATTCGACATATAGCCCCTTCTCCTTTGGAAGTCGTACAAATGATTTGATCGCTTATCTTTAATCTCATCACCTTCACAATGTGCCTGAAATCGTCACCCTTTATGACAAATCGTCCTTCCGTTGTCTGATCAACAAAATATCGTTGCACACGCTACACCTTCTTTATTTCATATATAAAGGGGGTATATCCCCCTTCACATTATTGCCTCTTTGCAATCATCGCAATCCAATCTTCCATTTGAATCGTCTCTATTATTTCAAACCCAGAGCGTTCAATTGCTGCTCTAACTTCATCTTTTTTCTGTAGAATAATACCTGAAGAAATAAAATAACCGTCTTTTTTAACAACTCTCGCTACATCATCAGTAAATCGAACAATCACTTCGGCTAAAATATTTGCAACTACCACTTCTGCCTGTTGGTCCACACCGTTAAGTAAGTTATTTTGAGCTACGGTTACTACTTCATGTGTTTTATTGAGCTTACTATTAATCTTTGCTGATTTAACAGCCACTTCGTCTAAATCTAGAGCGAGGACTGAGCTTGCACCTAACATAGCTGACGCAATACTTAATACTCCTGTTCCCGTTCCAACGTCGACAACACGGTCACCTTTTCTAACCGTTCTTTCTAACGCCTGTATGCACATTACTGTCGTCGGATGTGTCCCTGTACCGAATGCCATTCCTGGGTCCAATTCAATAATTAATTCATCACTTGAAACTGGAGTATATTCTTCCCACGTAGGTACAATGGTAAATCGTTCAGAAATTTTCACTGGATGATAATACTTCTTCCATGCGGTGGCCCATTCCTCTTCATTCACTTCACTGACCGTTATTGTATTTCTTCCAATATCAATATTATGAATGCTTAAGTTGTTAATAGATTCTTTTATGGCATCAACCGTTTCTCCCAAGAAGCTTGTAACCGGTAAATATGCTTTAACCATTACGCCTTCATCCGGATAATCTTTCGGATTGAGTTGGTAGATTTCACCGAATTGGTCTTCCCTTTCTTTCACAAGCTCTAATGGATCCTCAATAACCACTCCGCTTGCGCCTGCCTCATGCAATATATTTGAGATCGGTTCTATTGCCTCATTTGTTGTATGAATGCAAAGTTCTGACCATTTCATCCTACCAACTCCCATTCCTTTTATTCGCCTTTAAATGCTCTTTTTACTTTTGAAAAAAAACCTTCTTCATGCTCACCTTGAGGTACACTTCCGCTTACATCTGCAAACTCATGAAGCAATTGCTTTTGCTTTTCAGTTAACTTTGTAGGTGTTAAGATTCGAATAATAATATGCTGATCACCTGTACCATAGCCTCTTACGTTTGGAACACCTTTTCCTTTCAATCGGAATTTGGTTCCTGTTTGTGTACCAGCAGGCACTTTCAATTTGACTTTCCCGTGCAGTGTTGGTACTTCTACTTCATCACCAAGTGCGGCTTGAACAAAAGTAATAGGCATTTCACAATAGATATCATCTCCATCGCGTTCAAAGAACTCATGTGAACGGACATGGAATACAACATATAGGTCTCCTGCCGGCCCACCATTTACTCCAGGTTCACCTTGTCCAGCAACACGCAGCTGTTGACCATCATCAATACCTGCAGGAATCTTTACATGAATCTTACGACGCTTCTTCACTTTCCCGGTTCCACTACATGTTGAACACTTGTCTTTAATCTGTTTCCCGGTTCCACTACAGTAATGACAAACTCGACGGTTAACAATGCGGCCAAATGGTGTATTTTGCTCCACATTTAATTGACCTGCCCCATTACAATGACTACAAGTATCTGGCTTCGTACCAGGTTTTGCTCCAGATCCGTGACATGTTTCACAATTTTCTTCTCTCGGAATTTCTAAATCGGTTTCCTTTCCGAAAACTGCTTCCTCAAAACTAAGGGTCATTGTATATTGAAGGTCGGCTCCTTGTCTCGGTGCATTAGGATCTCTTCTTCTTGACCCACCACCGCCAAAGAACGTGCTAAATATATCCTCAAAGCCGCCAAAACCACCAAAATCTCCTCCACCAAAACCTTGGTTAGGATCCGTGTGACCAAACTGATCATAGTGTGCTTTCTTTTGGTCGTCACTTAACACCTCATATGCTTCTTTTACCTCTTTAAACTTTTCATCTGCATCTGCTTCCTTATTAATATCAGGATGATACATTTTCGAAAGCTTTCGGTATGCCTTTTTTATCTCATCCTTTGAAGCACTTTTACTTACTCCAAGTACCTCATAGTAGTCCCTTTTACTCATGATTGCCCACTCCCCGAATCATTTCACATAAAGGTTATTTTAACATTACCATTCAACCCAAAGCAATGAAAAAGCCAAAGTCGCTTGGATTTGACTTTGACTTTTTCTAAGCTAGTTAGCCTTAACCTATTTATCGTCTTTTACTTCTTCAAATTCTGCATCAACGACATTGTCATCCTTGCCACTTTCGCCCGCTGGACCTCCAGCTGCTTGAGCTTGCTTAGCTGCTTCTTCATATAGCTTAACCGTCAAGTTTTGAACGATTTCTTGAAGAGCATCCTTTTTCGCACGAATTTCTTCTAATTCGTTTTTCTCAATCGCAGCCTTTAATGCATCCTTCGCTTCATTTGCTGAAGCTACTTCAGACGCATCTACTTTTCCTTCTAGGTCTTTTAGAGTCTTTTCAGTTGTAAATACAAGCTGATCCGCTTCATTGCGTAGTTCTACTTCTTCTTTAAGCTTTTTATCTGCTTCTGCATTTTCTTCTGCTTCTCTAACCATCTTTTGAATTTCTTCATCTGATAGACCAGTTGAAGACTTAATTGTTATAGTCTGTTCTTTGTTTGTACCTAAATCCTTCGCACGAACGTTTACGATACCATTTTTATCAATATCAAATGATACTTCAATTTGTGGAATACCACGTGGTGCTGGTGGAATGTCCGTTAATTGGAAACGGCCAAGTGTTTTGTTATCAGCCGCCATTGGACGCTCACCTTGTAGAACATGGATATCAACAGCTGTTTGGCTATCTGCCGCAGTTGAGAATACTTGTGACTTTGAAGTTGGAATCGTCGTATTGCGATCAATTAACTTCGTAAATACGCCACCCATTGTTTCAATACCAAGTGATAATGGTGTTACGTCAAGAAGAACAACATCTTTTACGTCACCAGAAATAACTCCACCTTGAATAGCAGCACCCATTGCAACTACTTCATCTGGATTTACACCTTTATGTGGCTCTTTACCTGTTTCACGCTTAATTGCTTCTTGTACCGCAGGAATACGAGTTGAACCACCAACAAGAATAACTTTATCAAGTTCTGCAGGTGTTAAACCAGCATCTCTTAGTGCTTGACGAGTCGGCCCCATTGTTCTTTCTACAAGGCTTGCAGATAATTCTTCAAATTTCGCTCTAGATAATGTCACTTCCAAGTGAAGTGGACCAGCTTCCCCAGCCGTAATAAACGGAAGTGAAATTTGAGTTGTCGTAACACCTGAAAGATCCTTCTTCGCCTTTTCTGCTGCATCCTTTAGGCGTTGAAGCGCCATTTTATCTTTAGAAAGATCAATAGCATTTTCCTTTTTGAATTGCTCAACTAGATAATCGATAATCACTTGGTCAAAGTCATCTCCACCAAGACGATTATCACCTGCTGTTGATTTTACTTCAAATACACCATCGCCTAATTCCAAAATAGACACGTCAAATGTTCCGCCTCCAAGGTCGTAAACAAGAATCGTTTGATCGTCATCCATTTTGTCTAAACCATAAGCAAGTGCTGCTGCCGTTGGTTCGTTGATAATACGTTCTACTTCTAGACCAGCAATTTTCCCAGCATCTTTTGTCGCCTGACGCTCTGCATCATTAAAATAAGCTGGAACGGTAATTACAGCCTTTGAAACAGGCTCTCCAAGATAGTCTTCTGCGTACGCTTTAAGATGTTGAAGAATGATTGCAGATACTTCTTGTGGTGTATAATCCTTTCCTTCAATCGTTTCTTTATGGCTAGTCCCCATATGACGCTTGATGGACATGATTGTATTCGGATTTGTAATTGCTTGACGCTTCGCTACTTCACCAACTTGACGCTCTCCATTTTTGAAAGCAACAACAGATGGTGTTGTGCGGTTTCCTTCTGCATTAGGAATGACCTTAGGCTCTCCACCTTCAAGTACAGACACACATGAGTTTGTTGTCCCTAAGTCAATACCAATGATTTTACTCATAAAAATAACCTCCCAAAATTCTATTATGTAGGGATTACTGGTTCACCTTGACCATCGACGGTCGGATGACTTTATCCTTTAACTTGTACCCCTTTTGGAATTCCTCTACAACTACATTTGATTCGAAGTTTGGATCCTCTACTTGCATAACCGCTTGATGCATATGCGGATCAAATGGATGACCAACAGCTTCGATTGCCTCAAGGCCTTCACCTTTTAACGCTTCAAACAGACTGCGATAAACCATGTCCATCCCTTGTAATAATGACTTTGTTTGTTCATTATCAGGTTCAACCTGTAGAGCTCTTTGAAAATTATCTAGAGCTGGCAATAAATTTGTGATTAAGCTTTGAGCTCTATATTTTTGCGCCGCTTCAAGGTCAATTCTGGCCCGGCGACGAGAGTTATCAAAATCAGCCTGCAAGCGTAAGTAACGATTTTCAGCGTCTTGAAGTTTTGTTTCTAGCTCTTGTATACGAGTGTCCTCAGAATTAGTTTCAAGATTTTCCTCTGTTACCACTTCTTCTTCAGCAAAAACTTCTTCAATACCTTCTGAGCTTGCTTCTGTTTCATTAGAAGATTGTAATTCTTCATTTAATGTGCTTTTTTCTTCTGCCAAATTACTCACCTCCCTTAAATGTGGTCCTTCCTCATTTATAAGTAGTGGTAGATGTTAAGGAAAGATTCCCCTTAACATCATCACCACCGTTATTTATTTTGATACAGATTTGTTAGTACAGAAGTTAAATCTTGACTAATCGTTTGTAATAAGCTGATCACTCGAGAGTATTCCATTCTAGTAGGACCTAAAATAGCAATTGTCCCAAGTTGTTCCTCACCAACAGAATACGTAGCCGTAATTAAGCTACAATTCTCCATTGCTGAATTGTGATTTTCTTTTCCAATTCTCACATGAATTCCCGTCGGGTTTTTGCGAATCAAATCGTACATACTTTTTTCATGCTCAATCATGTTTAAAAGGTTTTTTACCTTTTCGATATCATGAAATTCCGGTTGACTGAGAATATTGGTTCTTCCACCAAAAAACACCTTTTCATTTGATGGAATCTTCAACGTATCAGCGAATGCATGGAGCATGGAATCATAATTGCGGATATGTTGTCTAAGTAAAGTGGCTACCTCTTTGTAGATCTTTTCATTTAAATCTTCAAGTGGCACACCCGTTAGACGTTCATTAAGGATATTGACCATTTTCTCAATATCGCTTGCATCTAACCCCTCAGGAAGATGAAACATTCGATTGTCTACATGTCCTTTATCAGTCACAATGATTGCGATAGCTGTTTCCTTATTAAGTGGAACAATTTGGATCTTTTTAAGCTTATTTTCTCTAACCGCAGGTCCAAGAACAATAGAAGTATAATTGGTCAGCTCAGATAATATTTTTGCAGATTTTTGTACGATTTTTTCAAGTTCATAAAGCCTTTCAGCAAAAATCGATTTAACCGATTGCATATCATGCTGATCAAGCTTCTGTGGCGCAAGAAGATGATCTACATAAAAACGATAGCCCTTTTCGGACGGAATTCTTCCAGAAGATGTATGTGTCTTTTCAAGAAAGCCTAGCTCTTCTAAATCAGCCATCTCATTACGAATCGTAGCAGAGCTAAAACTAATATCCTCTTTTTTCGACAAACTTCTAGATCCAATCGGCTGAGCAGAACGAATGAAATCATCAACAATCACCTGAAAAATTAACAATTGACGATCTGTTAACATGTTTCATCACCTCTGTTAGCACTCTCTTCTAACGAGTGCTAAATCTAATAATAAATTATCAAATGTTAGGGCCATATGTCAACATTTAGATAACACCGATAAATGACTGAAACACTTCATTTCCTAAAAACCGCCCATTTTTTGTTAATGCAATATTGCCCTCATGTACAGAGATTAAGTCACGACCTTGTAAAGACTCTATCTCTTTCTTAAATAGCGAAAGCGGATCTACTCCAAATTTTTGAAAGAAGCGGTCCACATTGATTCCTTCCATTTTCCTTAAACCGAGAAACATTTCTTCCTCCCACATTTCATTGTTCTCCACTTTGTGAATATTATGAGAGGGTAGAGCGCCATTCCAAATGGGATCCATATATTTTCTTAAAGGACCATGGTTGGCAATTCTCTCTCCAGCAACATAACTATGAGCACCAGCACCAAACCCATAGTATTCCTCGTTATTCCAATATGTTAAATTATGCTTGCTCTCGTGTCCTGGTAGAGCAAAGTTGGAAATCTCGTATTGCTGAAATCCGGCTAGCTGCATTTGCTCCATCAGTACCGAATACATTTCCGCTTCAGCATCTTCTCCCGGAACCGGCAGCTTCCCTTTTCTCATTTGGTTATAAAACACCGTTTTGGGTTCAATAATGAGGGAATAGCCAGAGTAGTGTTGAATATCAAGGGAGAGAGCCGTTTGTAATGTTTCTTTAAAACTATCTAGCGTTTGATTCGGCAAGCTATAGATTAAATCTACACTAATATTCTCAAACCCAACTTTTTTTGCTTTTTCAATTGAGGTGAACACATCTTCCGCTCGGTGTGTTCTTCCAATCGCCTTTAGCAACTGATTATCAAAGGTCTGTACACCAAAGCTTAATCGATTAACTCCACCCTCAAATAATACACGAAACTTTTCATCGGACAAGTCACCTGGATTGGCTTCAAACGTAAACTCTGCATGATGTTCCAATGGAAGATATTTTTTTATGGAAAACAATAATCGTTGTAATTGTTTTTCATTTAGTGAAGTTGGAGTTCCTCCGCCAACAAATATGGAATGAAGAGGCTCTGCAGGATTTTTTTCAAGTGTTAATCGAATTTCCTCCTCCAGTGCGTCTAAGTATTCATCCACAGGCTGGCCTTTTAAGTAAACCTTATTAAAATCACAATAGTGACAAATATGCTCACAGAACGGAATATGAATATATGCTGCTTTTACCATTTTTTACACAACCTTAAATTATAACTTTTTTGCAACGAAAAAAGGTTAGACCACTTGATTTATCAAGCTTATCTAACCTTTCCTTTAAAATCAAATCATCTACTTCTTTGAGTTTGTATCATCCATTTTCAACACGGCCATGAACGCTTCTTGAGGTACCTCTACGGAACCTACCTGCTTCATTCGCTTTTTACCTTCTTTTTGCTTTTCAAGTAGCTTACGCTTACGCGAGATATCTCCACCATAACATTTGGCTAATACGTTTTTACGCATCGCTTTAATGGTAGAACGCGCTACAATTTTTTGCCCAACTGCTGCTTGAATAGGAACCTCGAACTGTTGTCTAGGTATTAATTCTTTCAACTTTTCGACTATGATCTTTCCACGTTCGTATGCGAAGTCTTTATGAACAATAAAGCTTAACGCATCCACCTTTTCAGCATTAAGAAGAATATCCATCTTAACAAGTTTGGACTCCTTGTATCCAATTAACTCGTAATCGAATGAAGCATAACCCTTTGTGCTTGACTTTAATTGATCAAAGAAGTCATAAACGATTTCTGATAGAGGGATCTCGTACACAATGTTTACACGAGTCTCATCCATGTATTGCATATCGATAAAAATCCCTCGTTTTTCCTGACATAGTTCCATAATTGCACCCACATAGTCATTAGGAGCCATCATTGTAGCTTTTACATATGGCTCTTCAACGCGTGCAATTTTTTGTGGATCTGGCATATTCGATGGATTATCAACTTTAATTTCCGTACCATCCGTCATAATCACATGATAAATAACGCTTGGTGCTGTTGTAATCAAGTCAATCTTGAACTCTCTTTCAATACGCTCTTGAATAATTTCCATATGGAGCAATCCTAGGAACCCACAACGGAAGCCGAACCCGAGCGCCTGAGATGTTTCTGGCTCAAATTGAAGTGCAGAATCATTTAGTTCTAACTTTTCTAATGCTTCTCGTAAATCATTGAACTTCGCACTATCAATTGGATATAAACCGCAATATACCATTGGATTTAAACGGCGGTAACCTGGTAAGGCTTCTGTTGCTCCATTTTTCACACTAGTAATCGTATCCCCCACTCGTGTGTCTCCAACATTTTTAATAGCTGCAGTTAAGAATCCAACATCACCAACAGTTAGTTCTGGAACTGGAGTTGATTTTGGTGTGAATACCCCTACTTCAGTAACCTCAAATTCTTTTCCCGTTGCCATCATGCGGATTTTGTCTCCAACCTTTACCGTACCATCTACAACACGGATATAAGCTACCACTCCGCGATACGCATCATAAAGAGAGTCGAAAATTAGCGCTTTTAATGGTGCTTCTGGATCCCCAGTAGGTGCAGGAACCTTTTCTACTACTTGCTCTAGAATGTCTTCAATTCCAATTCCTGCTTTTGCACTTGCTAAAACCGCTTCAGATGCATCTAGTCCAATTACTTCTTCTATCTCGTTACGCACACGTTCTGGATCTGCACTTGGTAAGTCAATTTTGTTAATAACTGGAACAATTTCAAGATCATTGTCTAACGCTAAGTAAACATTTGCTAATGTTTGAGCTTCAATCCCCTGTGCTGCATCTACCACAAGGACAGCACCTTCACAAGCCGCTAAGCTTCGGGATACCTCATACGTGAAGTCGACGTGCCCAGGTGTATCGATTAAATGGAAAGTGTATATCTCTCCATTCTTTGCTTGATATTTTAATTGCACAGAGTTTAATTTAATGGTAATTCCACGTTCTCTTTCAAGGTCCATTGAATCTAGTAGCTGATCCTTCATTTCTCTAGCTGTTAACGCATTCGTTTTTTCAAGGATACGGTCAGCTAATGTGGATTTTCCATGGTCAATATGTGCAATGATAGAAAAATTCCTGATTTTTTCTTGTCTATTTAGTCTGTCTTGTCTGTTCATTCGGTTCACTCCTACTATACTTCGCACGTATACACTATTTTTGATTATAGCAGTAGGGTATCCAAGATTCAATAGAGAAAAGCGGAAGCAACTGGAGCTAGGCTTATAAAGAAAAAACAGCAATCCTGAGATTGCCGCATTCCTAGCTATTTTTAATCAGATCAATTGTAATATCTACTATTCCCGTTACTATGTCTGCTAGTGTTTTACCTAAGTCTGAAAAAAAGTTATAGGCTTCCATCTCTTCTAGCTGCTCTCTCTTTTTATTAATATCGTGACTATCTACATTATTTCCTAGTACTGATACTTGGACATTTTCTTCTTGCTCGCTAATGGTGAATGCACCTTTAAAATCGGGATCCTCAAACCCCCTCATGCTTACGATCCCATTGTTTGCAATTTGCATTCCAAATAATACCGACACAAACATGAGAGACATTAGCAATATGCTTTTAAACATAAACATTTTCATAACTATCACCTAAATTAACATTATTGTTCCTCTGAAGGAACGGTTACTGGATAATTCACCTTTTCAGCTTCCCAGAAAATCTCGCTAAAGACATCTGCAAATGCATCAGCAGAGAGATTAAGCTCATCAAAGTTGTTATCTACTCCGCCGAACTCTACTAATAGAGCATTACCAGAAAGGTCCTGATTGAAACGGCCATTTGTACTAGCTCCACTTTTTTGGATAATCCCTCTGCTAATACCAGGATATTTTTCCTCGAGCTTATAATGAATTTCTGTTGCGAGCTTAAGGTTCTTTTCATAATTTGGGTGTTCAGCCCCAACAACAAAAGCTAGCTTTGCATAGGACTTACCATTAATTACTTTTGTCGTATCTTCTTTTCTTTTAGAATCACGGTGAATATCTATTAAATACGAAAGATTTGAGTTACTAGCCATCGCCTCTTGAACCATCTGTCTTGATGCATCGTATGAACGACCATATGTCCAGCCATTTGCATTCAATCGATCCGTGACATCTGTTTTATCTAAAATCGTACCAACCCCATAACCTTCTAGTTTTTCTTGAAGGCGATCGCCAATTTTTGTCACATTGATTTCTGAGTGTTGTGCACTATTGGCATTGGTTACCCCTTCTAAGTATGGGAGATATGATTCTCTTGTATGAGAGAAATAAATGTACGCCACCTTTTTATCCCCTGTCGTTAAAGAAGGTGGGGCGCTCGGTTTCGATTCATCCTCTTTTATGTCATCCACATTTTGCAAACTTGCCTCATTTTCTTTCTTTAATGCTTCCTCTGGTGGAGCTGATTCAATTGGCATATTCGTATAATTGGTACCTTCACCAGCAACAAGAATTTTCCCATCAAATAAGGAAAACCCCGGGAGTTCTCTTCCTAATAAGCTGCGTGGATCATCAAGATTCACATTTGTGGAGGCTTTAAACAAGACACTCGACATACTCGGAACTTCATCTCTTTCTATTAATCCGCTCATAAAATAATGGTTTTCTCTAGCCATCAACTGATAGAGTACATTTCCGCTCACATTCATTGTCGCTTTGTTCACACTCGATGACCTAAGCTGATATTGTGGGTTTAAAGAAGTTAATAGTCCGCTCACAGAAAAGAGTAGGAAAATCAACAACAAACAAGATAAAATGAGCTTTAAAATGCTTGTCCCTTGAATAGTTACAACATAGGGCGTTTTTTGTAGTTTCATTATTCCACCTCTTAGCCTAGTCTAGTAAATGATATGTACTTACTAGAGAAGGTAGAACAATAAATTTAGACGCAATCTATCTTGTGTAGAAACCTGCATTTTCTTGGTTTACGGCATCATGCAAAGCCGCATTTAATCCATTTGCAATTAAATTGGACATATCTTCAATAAAAACATCCACTTCCTTTGGTGTTACCATTAAGTTATGTCCAAGCGGAGATAATACTTCATGAATCAATCTTCTTTTTTCTTCATCTTCTAAAGTACCAATCATCCCTAGAAATGTATTTCGGTGATGTTCTTCAGGCATATCTTCGTCAGTCAATTTCTTCTTCTCACCAAAAGTCATTCCTGCTGGCGCTAATGCCCTAGAAGGTCTATTTCCTTCTTTTAGCTCCCGCCCAAAATGTTTTAAAATAAAATCAATCGTATCACTTGTAATGGAAACCGCATCCACCACCGTTGGCACACCCACTGCGATCACCGGAATTCCTAATGTTTCTTCACTAAGCTCCTTACGCTTATTTCCTACCCCAGATCCTGGATGGATTCCAGTATTTGATATCTGAACCGTTGAATTGACCCTCTCAATGGATCGCGAAGCTAACGCGTCAATTGCGATAACAAAGTCAGGCTTCGTTTTTTCAACCACTCCCAAAATAATGTCACTTGTTTCTATACCAGTTAAGCCCATAACACCAGGAGCTAACGCACTCACTGGTCGATAACCTTCGTCCACACTTTCAGGACTTAATTGATATAAATGTCGTGTAACTAATAGATTTTCACACACCTGTGGACCAAGTGCATCAGGAGTAACATTCCAATTCCCTAACCCAACAACAAGACAGGAGGCATCTTTATTTATTCCTAATCCACTCAAAAAATGGGAAAATTCTCTCGCAAACGTTTCTTCAACTTTTTTTTGTAAATCTGTGTCCTGTTGTCTAATCCCTTGTACTTCGATAGTTAAATACTTTCCAGCTTTTTTATTTAGCTCTTTCTCTCCTTCCTTCGACACTTCTACTAACGATAGCTTGATCCCGTTCTCTTCTTTTTCTTTAATAACCACACCATTTATATTTGAGAGATCTTGTTCATCTGTTACATTTCTCCCCCTGCTTGCAATCACCATCTCCCTTGCTTCTACTGCCAAATCGGTACGGATGGAGTATTTACTTAAATCTATTGATTCTTTCATCATATGCCCCTCTCTTTCTTCAAATTAGATAATAAACTAGCAACTATTATTTCCTTATCTAAGTGAAACCATTCAATTCGTGGGATATCGATGGATATATTTCCATTGAAAAGTATTGCAATAGTATTCACCGAATGATAAAATGTGTTTTGTTCTTAATTTACGTAAATTAATGAATGGTGATAGTCGAGTATATAATCTCGATGCTTTGTAGGAGGTGAAAGGAATGCCAAATATTAAATCTGCAATCAAGCGCGTGAAAACAAGCGAAGAGCGTAATGCACGTAACACGATGGTGAAATCTGCAACACGTACTGCTGTTAAGAAAGTAGAATCAGCTATCGTAAACGGTGACGCTACTACTGCACAAGAGAGCTATGCTCTTGCTGCAAGTAAACTTGACAAAGCTGCAGCGAAAGGTCTTATCCATAAGAATGCTGCTGCTCGCAAAAAGTCTCGTTTAATGAAGAAATTAAACTCATTAAACTCTTAATTTTTTGCTATATCATAGATAAAAAAGCTAGATCCTTTTAGGATCTAGCTTTTTTCAAACCTTTATGAACCAGTATGTAAATGAAATAAGAACATTTCAATAAGAAGCTCCTTGTTCATTCCACCTGTTTTCGCTTGATAATCTGCATCTGCTAACATTTTCATGATTTTCGTCAGCTCTTCATCACTAAATTGCATCGCCTGTCCTGCAGCTAGCTTCACACGGAATGGATGTACTTTTAGATACCCTCCCATTTGCTGTTGACCGTATCCACGTCTTGCTAATTCCTTCACCTGGTAAATTAAACGAAACTGCCCCGCAATAATTGCTAAGATTTTTAATGGTTCTTCATTTTGCCTTAACAAATCATAATAAATACGTAATGCCTCGTCTACTTTTCGATGCACAACCTTATCGACAAGTGTAAAAATATTTTGTTCAAGTGAGCGTGACACGAGCTTCTCGACTGTTTCAGCATCAATTTGTTTTGTCTCATTGCAGTATAAGCTAAGCTTGTCCACCTCTGAGGTTAATAAAAATAGATTTGTCCCAGCTAATGCGAGCATCCGCTCTACTGCATAATCATCAATGCTTGTTCCATTTGTCTTAGCTCTTTGGACAATCCAATTCTTTAGTTCGTGTTCCCCCAGTTTTTTTGCTTCAGACACTACAGCTGTTCTCTTTAACTCTTTTGTAAGTTTTTTTCGTTCGTCCAGCTTTTCATATGGCGCTACCATCACAACAATCGAATAAGGAGACGGTTCCTTCATGTATTGTTCTAGTCTTCCTAGCTGGTGTTCCACTTTGTCCTTCGTTTTTTCAGCCGTTAAGAAACCTGGGTTATTTAGAAATATAAGCCTTTTATCCCCTAAAAATGGGATTGTTTCGGCATCCTCTAATGCCACTTCAATCGGTGTTTCATCTAAATCATAGGTGGATAGATTAAAATCACTTTCATCTTCGTCCAAAACATTTTGTATAAAAAGCTGCTTTGTTTCATTTATTAAAAACGATTCCGTTCCATACAAAACGTAAATAGGAGAAAATTCTTTCCTCTTAATTTGTTTCCATAAATCAAAAATCACTTTTCCTCGCTCCGTTCAGGAAAATAGGTTACTTATTTATCCTAATGAAGGATCAAGGTTTTGACAAGCATTTTAAAGGGAATTGATCAATCTCCTGACCAATTCCCATCTATAGAAACGCTGAAAAAAGAGGCCTAGGATACTCCTTTTACAGCGATAACCCCCGTTGTATCATTATTGTTACCGTACATCTAAAAAGTATTTGTGACAATCACTGACAAGTAAGGAAAAGAAATAGAGGAGCGGTAGATTTTTTTTATGAAATCGCTTATACTAAGATTGATTAGGAGGGGTAGTTGTGAACGAATTTGAGAAAAATGTGCAAAGTAAACGTAATGACGCCGTTGATTCTGGTGTAGGGTTCATCGTTTCCTTCGGTTTTTTTGCAACTTTATTTATCATTGCAACTGTCATTAAACTCGTAGGGGCATAATGTTTCTGTTCTGCTACATAAAACATAAGGAGACTGCTACTGCAGTCTCTTTTTTATGGATTTGTTACATCATATGGGATCTGTTTAGAAAAGGTTCCTATTCCATTCTGAAAAGTGTAACTAATCGCCCCATCAGTATCCGTACGAAAAATTTTTATATTTCTTTCCTTTAACCCTTCCAAAACTTCTTGATGTGGATGCCCAAATCGGTTACTCTTTCCAACAGATATCACTGCCACCTTCGGGTGATAGGCCTGAAGAAGACTAGCAGATGTAGAGCTTTTGCTGCCATGATGTCCTATTTTTAACACATCCACTGGTAAGGTAGGATACTCTCTCAATAGCCTCTCTTCTCCTTGTTCCTCTAAATCTCCCGTAAACAACCAAAATAACCCTCCTAATTTTACATGAATAACCACTGAATTATCGTTTCGATCCTCTAGTTCAATAATGGGATTCACGATTTTAAAGGTCGCCCCCTTTTCTTCCCAACTCATACCGTTCTTCACAAATATGATGCTTATATTCTTTTCCTTTGCTAGTTGAATAATTTCATTTTCCAAGCTGGAACGATTCGAAACATAAGGAAGGATTAATTCATTCACTTTCATTGTTTCGAGAACAGACTTTGCTCCACCAATATGGTCCATATCACCATGCGTTAATATTAGTTTATCGATTGTGCTTATCCCTTTCCCTTTTAAAAACGGGACGAGAATATCATTTCCAACTTCAAAAGGATTTTTCGGCTTTTCCCATTCCTCCTCATTAAAAGAAATAGTCCCTCCTGTATCTATCACATACGTTTTTTTATGAAAACCATTTTGTATTACGATACTATCTCCTTGCCCAACATCAACAAAAGTGATTTGTCCCGAGAAAGAATAATGAGATAAGCAGTAGGAGAAAGCGAGGGCAAAAACACAAGGAAGGATTGAAACTAGTTGGCTTTTCCTTGTTTTCCCTGTCTCCCATTTGTAGAGTAAATAGACAATTGAGCCTATTAGGAGAAGTACCATCCATATGGAAGGACGACCAATGGTGACTGTCTGATACGGAAAAGAAGCTATACCGACAGTTAATTGGTTCATTAAGGTAATCGCAAAATCCACTGGCTTTACCATAATAGTGACAGCTTCTCCAAAGATGAATAACAGAAAAAACAGAGCGATAAAACTAGGGTTTATGATTATTGTGAAAATGGGAATATAAATGAGGTTTGCCAACAATGACAACAGAGAAAATTCATAAAAATGATAAAGAACGATAGGGAGAGAAGCTAACTGAGAAATAAATGATGCTTTTATTAAGAGGAATTTAGATGGTTTTAATAATCCTTTGGTGGAAAGAAGCAATGTGAAGGTCACACTAAAGGAGAGCTGAAACCCTACATCAAAGAGGAGATAAGGTGAAAGAAATGCATAAACCATGAATACGATACTGCAAATATCTAGACTGGCCATTTTTGATTGTGATACGAGGCGAAGGAACAAAAATAGAAACATCATCGTCGCTGCTCGAAACACGGGAGGAGAGGCTCCCGACAGATAAGTAAAGATTGGTAGGTAGAGAAGAAGGACAGCAAGCATCCGTTCTCTTGTCACTCCTAAACGCACACCAATATAATGAATGATGCTTACGTAAAGAGCAACATTTGCTCCAGAAATAGCTAATAAATGGATGATTCCAAGTTTTTGATACGCTTTCTCTAAGGATGGATCAAGTATCTGTCTTTCTCCAAACAGCAATGCACTGGCTAAGGAAGCGACGGAATTAGGAAAATACGTTTCCAATAATGCAATTGACCGTTGCCTTTGCTTTTTGATAAGAAGAATAGGTCCATTAAGCTCTTTACAATCCCCCCATTGATCAACAACTAACTGCCAATGAATGTGTTGATGAGTTAAATAAGAGTGGTAATCAAAAGCATTAGGATTGGTTTGTCCATTTACTGTTTTTAAGCTACCTTTTAACTGACAAGAATATCCAAGGAGTCTTTCCTTATTTAAACTAGACTTTTCCTCCTCGGATTTCATTCGGTATTTAATTAATAACTTCTCTCCTGTTGTATCCTTTGCAAAACCACTTAGGAGACTGCCATTAAGCGTTACTTCATCTTCGAACAAAACTGTAAACTGTGTCTCACTCCCATGAAAACCAGATTCATTTCTGTTTATATCAATTCTTGCCTTCGTATAGAAAACAAGAACAATCAACAAGATGATAAAAACTTTCCTTTTCGAGAACCGCTTGTAATACAAAAACAAGACCAAAACTAAAAAGAGTGAGACCTTGGCAACAACATGGGTCTGAAAAGCAATAACCAGAGCAAGTAATGAAGCAATTGCAAAATAGATCCCTTTCCCTTGCAAGTTATCACCCCTTGGATCGTGTTTAGATCAAACTATATTATTCTTGAAAATTCCAACTTAAACGTCCTGAGTTATCATTTTTATTGTTAAGCTCATTTTCAATATCCATTTCTAGCTTTATTGCTTCCACATTGCTTATACGAAGAAGATGATAACAATATTCATGATTTTTATAATCATGCGTATAATAAATTTTTGTGATACCCGCTTGTAGAATCTTTTTCATACAATGTATACATGGAAAATGAGTCACATAAATTTGACTTCCCTTTGTGGAAACTCCTTCAAGTGCACACTGAAGGATCGTATTTTCTTCGGCATGCAAACATCGAAGACAATGATTATCAACGACGTAACAGCCTGCATCAAGGCAGTGATCATCTCCACTAATCCCACCATTATAACCAGTTGAAATGATTCGATTATTCTTTACCAATACCGAACCTACATTCAGTCGATTACATGTGCTTCTCATACTTATCAGATGCGCATTTAGCATAAAGTATTGATCCCAAGTTAAGCGATGGTTGCTCATATTCCCCACTCCGATTTCTCATTTTCTACTAGTCTAAGGGAAATTGTCGATTTTAGTCAATGCTTGTTATTTTACAATAATCTGATCCTGTAGCCTTTCAAATGTCTTATCACCAATCCCAGTAACAAGTTTTAAATCCTCAATCGTTTGAAATAATCCGCTATCTTCACGATAGACTATAATTGCTTCTGCTTTAGACGGTCCAATCCCAGGGAGATTCTGCAATTCATCAGAAGTAGCCTTATTAATATTGATTTTGCCGTCTCCTTGACTAGTAGAGGTAAAACCAGGACCGGCAGACACAATCATATTTTCTCCTTCTTCTCCTATTAATGGAACATACAATACCATTTCATCTGTTACTCGCCCAGCAAAGTTTATTTTTGTCTCATCTGCTCCTTCCTTTAATCCTCCAGCCTTATCGATAACATCGATTACTCTTTCATCCAACGTTACTTCGTAGACACCAGGATTCTTTACTGCTCCTTTTACATCTACTAAATTCTTTACATCAGGTTCCGGAACAAGCCTTTCTTCAGACATTTCCAGATCTTGTTCTTCCTCACTCGGAATCGTCCATTCATTTGCCTCCTCTTTGTTGTTTACAAGACCGAAGGCGTAAATTAGCATTACAATGGCGATAACAGAAGACCCAACAATCAACCATTTATACTTCTTTAAAGAGTCAATCATCTTGTTACTCCTTTCTTGGCATATTAACAAATTTATTTACATACTTTTATATGAGAATGCTTGCTTTGTGAAGGAGGGAAGTACATTGAAAATCGGAGTGATTGGTACAGGGAATATGGGGAGGATATTAATTGAGGCACTTATTGATGGAAAAGCCATTTCCCCTTCTTTTATGAATGTGACAAATCGAACGCTTAGTAAAGCAATGAATATAAAAGCAGTGTATACTGACATCGCCGTACTTTCTGATGCTAAAAGCGTAGCAAGGGTATCAGATGTGCTGTTCTTATGCATAAAACCAAAAGACATCCAAAAGGTATTAATGGAAATCAAACCATTTTTATTACCAGAGAAATGTGTTGTTTCCATCACGAGTCCTATCAGTGTTAATCAAATTGAATCTGTGGTCGACTGTTCGGTGGCCAGGGCTATACCAAGCATTACCAATAGGGCACTAGCAGGTGTATCTCTACTAACGTTCGGTGATAGCTGTACGAGGGAATGGAAGGATAAGCTACTTCAGTTGTTTGAAGCCATTTCCACACCGGTCTCCATTAACGAGGATATTACAAGAGTAGGCTCAGATATCGTTAGTTGTGGACCAGCATTTTTCAGTTACTTAACGCAAAGATTTATTGATGCAGCAGTAGCTGAAACAAAAATAGATGAAGCTACTGCAACGACGCTTGCTAGTGAAATGTTAATAGGGCTTGGGGAATTGCTTCGAAAAGGATTTTATACACTTCCAACCCTACAACAAAAAGTTTGTGTTAAGGGCGGAGTAACGTGGGAAGGAATTAAAGTATTGGATGCAGAGCTTGGAGATGTGTTTGAGCACTTATTTCAAGCCACTCATACAAAATTCGAAGAAGATTTGGTTGAATCACAAAAACAGTTTCCTTTAAATAATTCTCTAAAAAAGTAATGATTCCTGCAATAATATAAAAAAAGGCTGATTATTTTCAATCAGCCTTTTTCTCATGCCTGCTTTTTAGCGATAAAAAAGATTCTTTCTGCCTCGGAGGATAAATCGTCCATAAAATCAGAGAAGATATCTGTTACATACAAGCCGCTTGCTTCTAACCAATTTTTATACACTTCTACAGGGAATGTTCTCTGACTATGAAACTCATCATAACGGTCATATTTCCCGCTTTCATCATCCTGGACAAAAAATGTAAGCTCATGTTCAATGCTAAGAGGATAGTCTCCTTGAAAACAGTTCCAAATATAACAAATATCTTCCTCATCATGAGTAAACGTTTGATTCATAAATATATTCATGATTTTATGAACAGAATGGACGTCAAATATAAAAAATCCATCTTCATCAAGCAAATCATAAATTTTTGCAAACGTTTCAATCACTTCTTCTTCTGTCTGTAGATAATTTAAGGAATCACAAAATACGCCGATTACATCGAAACTCTCATATAAATCAAGTTCCACCATATTTTGTTGATAAAAAGGAAGCTTTAGCCCGTTATTCGCTGCTTTCATCTGCGCTACCGTAAGCATGTCCGCTGATAAATCGACACCTGTCACTTCAAATCCAGCTTTCGCAAAGCGTATAGATAGCTCACCCGTACCACAGGCTAAATCTAATAGTTTTTTTCCTTTACACTCGTACTTGCTCCATTTTTCCGTAACGATTGAAACCCATTCATCATACGGTACATCCTTCATTAATTCATCATAAAGGTAGGCAAATTTCCCATACGTCATTGAGCGAGAACACTTTCCATATTTTCTATTGGTGCATCACCCCATAATCGCTCGAGGTTATAGTAACTTCTTTCGTCTTTATGGAATATATGAGCCACAACATCCCCTAGATCAAGAAGGACCCACCTTGCCTCATCGAAGCCTTCCATTCTCTTTACCATGTAGCCATTTTCTATTGCCTTTTCCTTCATTTCTCTGGCAATCGCTTGAACCTGCTTATCAGAGTTCCCGTGACAAATAATAAAGTAATCAGAGATTAGTGAAATGCCCTGCATATTTAATACAACAATATCCTCTGCGCGCTTATCATCAGCTGCCTTTACTGATGTTTCTAATAATTGACGATTGGTCATCCAATCAGTCCTCCTTTAAATGAATGAAATAGTTATACGTTTGGAGCGTTAACGGAAAAACTGCTCGTTTCTTTTTTATTAAGAAAATGATTGAATTTTGAATGGATAATAACAATGCTTCATTCAAATTCTTATCCGCTACCTCTCTAACCTCATCGACACCTGGAAATTCCCTTCCTGGCTCAATGTAATCAGCCACATAAATTATTTTTTCAAGCAATGACATATGCGGCCTACCAGAGGTATGGTAACGAATGGCCTCTAGTACTTCATGATCATGAATACCGACTTCATTCTCCACTAAATAGGCCCCTACTGGAGCATGCCAAAGTTCACTGTTAAAGGAAAGCAGTTCCTCTGGCATTTTTTCACGAAGGATGATTTGCTTCATTTCTTCCTTTGGACGAAACTTAGCATAATCATGAAAGATCGCTGCCAACTCCGCTTGTTTCTCATTTGCTCCATATTTTTTTGCTAGCCTTACCGCGGTTTCTTCTACCCCTAGTGTATGCTTGTAACGATGGTCGGTTAATTGCTCTTTAACAATCTCTAACGCTTTCGCTCGATCCATATAACTGATGCTCCTTTATATATTGTATGACGGAGTCAGGGGTAAGATAATGAATAGTATTCCCATTCTTTACTCTTTCTCTTATTAAACTAGAAGAGACGGCAAATTCCGGAACATCTAAATAGATAACCGGATAACTTGTCTGCAATACGTGTTCTGGTCTTTGCACTCCGACAAAAGTAACAAGTTTCATTAAATCATCAATCTTGTACCATTTGGGTAGATACTCAACCATATCCGCTCCGATAATAAAATAAAACTCTGTACCATCATTTTTTTCTTGGAGAAGTTTCATCGTGTCATACGTATAGGACGGACCACTCCGGTCTAACTCTATTTTTTCAATTTTAAAATGTGCATGATCACTTATTGCCTTTTCAAGCATGGTCACTCGATGGATCGTGCTCGTCCCGCTTGTTGATTTATGCGGTGGCTTTGAATTAGGTATAAACCATATTTCATCTAGCCCTAAGAATTCTAATACCTCGTTTGCAATAAGCAGATGTCCATTGTGGGGCGGATCAAAGGTTCCCCCTAAAATTCCAATTTTCCTCATAAGGACCTCCTCTAGTTAAGGAAGCTGTAATTGTTTATTTTCCTCAGACTCTTTATATAGAACAATGGTTGACCCAATAACTTGAACTAGTTCTGCCTTACAGCCTGACGATAATTTACCTGCTACTTCGTCCTTGTCCTCATCACAATTTTGTAACACACTTATTTTCAAAAGCTCCCTAACCTCTAAGGCCTCATTGATTTGTTTAATCATATTATCGTTCACTCCACCTTTACCTACTTGAAAAATAGGGTTTAGATGATGTGCTTTCGAACGTAAAAATCTTTTCTGCTTACCAGTTAACATCCTTATCCTCCTAATCGGTTTAAAACCAATTTTTCCATTCTTTTTTGGTCCGGGAAAATTCCAGTCCATTTTTTAAATGCTAATGCTCCTTGAAGAACGAACATATCTATTCCGTTTTGCGTACGAGCCCCTTTTTCTTTTGCAAAACGCAAAAATTGAGTTTCAAGTGGGTTGTATATAATATCACTAACAAAACTATTTTCTTTTAAGTTATGTAATGAGAGCGGTTGGCATTCTACATCAGGTGCCATACCAATCGATGTTGTTTGAATGATAATATCATAATCGCCCAACTCTTTCTCAGCTTCCTCACGAAGTAATACGCTAGAGTTAACTGTATATGGACATTGAGCGATTAATTCTGCTGCTTTTTCACTCGTACGATTGGTCACATCTATATTTGTAATCCCCATTGAAGCTAAAGTAAAATAAATGGCTCTTGCAGCCCCACCAGCTCCAACAATAAGAATTCGGTGGTTGAACAAATTTGGAATAATATTCATAATCCCTTTTACTGATCCTTCCCCATCCGTGTTATAACCAACAAGTTCGCCATCCTCATTTACAACTGTATTAACTGCACCAATTGCTTTTGCTAAAGGATCTAAACGATCAAGCATCGGAAGGATATCAACCTTATGTGGAACAGTCACATTAAACCCACTTATTTGAATCGCTTTTAATCCTAGGACCGCTTTCTGTAAGTCTCCTTTTCTCACATGAAGCGCTTGATAATGAGCATCTATATAATAATAGCCAAATAAATCATTGTGCATGGCAGGTGACATCGAATGCGCGATCGGATCCCCTATTACCGCATACAGCTTTTTCAAAAAATTCCCTCTCCCTTATTGTAGCCTAGAGTACTTCATGAGGTTGATCAAGCTGACATACTCAAATAGCTAAATTATATAAGTGATTTTCTAATCATTGCATGAACACCCTTAGGCACATACGCTGCAATCTTCACACCTGGTTCGTTTACCGTTATCCAACCCAGACCTGAAAACACGATATCTGTTTTTTCCTCTTTAATCATAAATTCATGGCGTACGAGTGATGGAAATTCTCCCAATTCATCTGTTCTTGGAGGTGAGAGCATGTCACCCACATGCTTTTTGTATAACTCATCGGCATGATCAAGTTTTGTTCGATGAATATTAATTTCATTAGAAAAATGACAAACAAATGATTGTCTTCCCCCACTAATAAAATCAAATCGTGCAAGTCCTCCGAAAAATAAAGTTTGTCCTTCGTTCAATTGAAAGACTTTTGGCTTTATTTCCTTTTTTGGAGTAATTATTTTCAAATCCTGTTTGCTCACAAAATGAGCCATTTGGTGATGATTGATAATTCCTGGTGTATCAATGAGATGCTTACCGTCAGAAAGTGGAATCTCAATAATATCAAGAGTCGTACCTGGGAAATGAGAAGTCGTAATTACATCCCCTTCTCCCGATACTTCTTTAAGAATACGATTAATAAATGTTGATTTACCAACATTTGTACAACCTACTACATATACATCCTTGCCATTTCGATACTCGTCGATTGCTTCAGCTACTTCACGAACAAAATGACCCTTATGTGCACTCACCAAAAACACATCTTCTGGATGTAGACCGAGTTTTTTTGCTTCTCGCTTCATCCATTGAATAACTTTATTTGGCTTTACAGAATGAGGCAGAAGGTCTACCTTATTTCCAACAAGCAGGATTTTATTCTTCCCTACAAAACGATGTAATCCCGGTAACCAGCTACCGTTAAAGTCAAAAATATCGACAATTTTTACAATCAGTGCATCCGTTTGGGATAATCCATTTAGTATTTTTAAAAAGTCATCATCTGTTAAACTAACATCTTGAATCTCATTGTAGTGTTTTAAACGAAAGCAGCGTTGGCAAATAATAACTTCCTTTTCAATTGCTGATGGAGGCGCATAGCCTAATGCCTCCTTATCCTCTGTTTGGATATTTACCCCACAGCCTATACATGAAAACTGTTCACTCAAACTTAATCCTCCCATACAATCATTCCTTTTTTACGGAACCAATTCAATATTCTCCGCTCAACAAGTCGATTAAACTTGGTCACAAATCCATCTGTTGAGGCAACAGGTACAACAAGAATGGTGTGTAATCCGCTGCGATTACCACCTAGAACATCGGTAAGTAGCTGGTCTCCGATAACCACCGTTTCATCTTTAGATGTTCCCATTTGCTTCATAGCTTTTTTAAAAGCTCTTGCCAACGGCTTACGAGCTTGAAAAATAAAAGGAATATTCAGTGGATCAGAAAAAGCTTTCACTCTTCCTTCATTATTATTAGACACGATGGTCACTATAATATTGTGTTTTTTCATTTCCTCAAACCATTTGATAAGATTCGGTGTTGCATTTGGACGATCCCATTCGACAAGAGTGTTGTCCAAATCAGTTATAATCGCCTTTACACCCTTTTCCTTTAGACTTTCAGGGGTAATTTCAAAAATACTTTTGACATGCTGATCTGGCAAAAACTTTTTAAGCATTTCTTACACCTCATTAAATTAATGAAAATTTTTCGACAAATTTCACGTTCCTTCAACACTGTGGATAACTTTATACACAAAACTCACACTGTCATAAAAAGGAATTACTCTTTTATAAACAAATTAATCACAAGTTATCCACCACAACTTGTGGATAACAGAACGGTTGTTCTGTTTTATTAATTTTGATAGAGTAGGAGTACAGCTACATAGCCTACATATTATGCTGATTCACTATGCATTAGAACCATTCTCATGAAAAGAAAGGTGTGATTTCCATTGCGTAAATTATCGGATGACTTGCTTGTTGAATCCTATTTTAAAGCAAGAGAACTACAGCTAAGCAAAGATTTTATTTATCTAATTGAGACAGAAATACACCGTCGTTCATTAACTCACAAAATCATTGTCTAATAAGCCCTTCTTTGGGCTTTTTTCTTTGCGCTCACAAAACAATATCATGTCTCTTTTAATAACGCAATTCTTTCCCCCACTTTAATAGGAAAAGGAAGCGATTTTTCTATTGTTGATTGAAGGGAGTCTTTCTCAAACAATAAGACGACCGTTGATCCAAATGTAAAATACGCGAGTTCCTGCCCTTTTTCTACATGATCATTCTCATGTGTAACTTCTATTGAGTTTACGAACATGGCTCCCACCTTCACCACTGCTATATGACCCATATGATGCTGGATTTCAGTCACTGTCCGATAATTTTTCGAAAGGGTACTTTTCCCATACTTTAACCCAAGAGAATTCACTGGATATGATTTCTGTCCGAGAGACCAACTGGCTGTAATCCTTCCAGCTACTGGACTATGAATACGATGGTAATGACTCGGGCTTAAGTACAAAACCATGAAGGTACCATGTATGTATTTCTGTAAAAGCACATCATTACCTAGCATCTCTGCAATCGAGTATGTTTTCCCCTTCACCTCAATTAATTTCTGTTCTGAAATAGGACCAACTTCCTCAAGTATGGCATCAACTGGACTAGTAACAGCTTGCAAATCCTGATCAATCGGTCTACTCCCATTCCTGAGCTTTCGTATAAAGAATTCATGAAGTGTGGTGTATTCCTTGAGATTTCCTTCCATTTCCTCCGTATTGATTTGATAGATTCTTGAGAAGTGAGGAACAACATAACGACTGATATTTGATGTAGCAAATCTCTTCAACAGCAATGATGACCATTTGCCATTGGTTAATTCAATCATAAAACGATAAATGGTTTGAAACAATGGATTGACCTCCGTTATGGGAAAATTCTCACTCAATAAACGAATAAAACAAGATAACCAATCATTACTTATAATTAAGATGTTTTTTATCCATTAAATATAGGGGTGAGACATATTTGTTTTTATTAAACGTACTCGATCACACGCTCAAAAAATTAAGGATTCAAACGGCCAATCTTTTAACTTTCTTCAACCTCTTTCTTGGTGGATTCGCAGTGATTGAGAGCCTTAAAGGGAATTTAGATTTGAGCCTTTTACTAATTTTCATTGCCGCTTTCGTTGACCGATTTGATGGAATGGTTGCCCGAAAACTTCATATTGAATCAGAGCTTGGCAAACAATTAGATTCCATGAGTGATATTATATCATTTGGTGTTGCACCTGCACTATTGATTTATCAAGGAATATTATTTGAGTTTAACTTTCCTGGAACATTCTTTACGATTTTTTATATCGCCTGTGGGGCATTTCGGCTTGCTCGCTTTAATATTAGTGAGAATCAAAGCTATTTTACGGGTTTACCGATTACAGCTGCTGGCTGCTTATTGACCTTTAGCTACCTATTTCTGCCGTTCCTACTTCCTGAGATGTTCCTCTTTTTCATTATTATTCTTTCTTTTTTCATGGTTAGTCCTTTCAAATTAAAAAAAATATAGACACAGCCTTAAAAAGCCCGTGTCTATATTGTCTCATTTAAGTTAACGATAAAAATTCCTCAACATCAGCTACACATTGTTGCACTGCTTTTTCCCAAAAATCAGGCTTTGTTAAATCAACATTCAAATGCTTCCAAGCTAATTCCTCTACCGTCATAGATGCTGTATCCTTTAATAGAGCAATGTACTTTTCCTCGTAGCCTTCCCCTTCTTCTAGTGCCTTTGCATAAATCCCTAAAGAGAATAAATAACCAAATGTATAAGGAAAATTATAAAAAGGAACACCTGTGATAAAGAAATGTAGCTTAGAGGCCCAGAACAAAGGATGATATTCAGCTAGTGCCCCACCATATGCCTCTTCCTGTGCTTCTTTCATTAATTGATTTAAACGATCTGTTCCTACTACCCCATTTTTTCTTTCCTCATAGAAACGTGTTTCAAATAGAAAGCGAGCGTGTATATTCATTAATAATGCTACTGAACGCTGTATTTTATCCTCTAATAACGCTAGCTTTTCCTCTGGGTTCCTCGCTTGTTTGACAGAAGCATCAGCTACGATCATCTCTGCAAAGGTCGAGGCAGTTTCTGCTACATTCATCGCATAATTTCTATTTAAATAATGTTGATCTCTCATCGCATATGTATGAAAGCCATGACCTAATTCATGTGCAAGTGTTGAAACATTCGAAGGTGTTCCTGAGAACGTCATAAATATTCTTGACTGATTGCTCTCAGGGAAAAAGGTATGAAAACCACCTGGTGCTTTTCCAGGGCGATCTTCAGCTTCAATCCATTTCTGTTCAAATGCCTTTTTCGCAAAACCAGTCATTTCTTTTCCAAAACGTGAAAAATGCTCAATAATAAATTCAGCACCTTCTTCATATGAAACCTTTGATTCTACCTGACCGATGGGTGCATCTAAGTCATACCAACTTAACCGATCCTTCCCTAGTAACTTCGCTTTTCTCTCTAAAAATGTTACAAAAGGGGCTTTGGCATCGGAAATAACCTGCCACATCGTATCTAATGTTTTCTTCTGCATACGATTTATTTGTAAAGGCTCCCTTAAAACATCCTCCCATTCGCGAAGTTTATAAGTATTTAATCGGAATCCGGCAAGGTGATTGAGAGTTTTCGATAAAAAATCTGCTTTTTCAGACCAGGATTCCTCCCAACCTTCAAAAATGGATTTTCTTACGATGGGATCAGGATGTGAGAACTTGTTGGCTGCCTGCCCAACTGATAATTCCTTTGTTTCGTTTCCTTCTTTAAACGGAACTTTAATCGTTCCAACGATGATATCATATAATTGGCCCCATCCATGATAACCGTCAACGCTTAATGCATTGATGATACTTTCTTCCTCCTGAGAAAGTTTCTCTAACGCATTGATGCGTCTTTCATTTAACACAAACTGCAATTGATGGAGAGCATCTACCTGCAGTAGCTCTTCCCAAATTTGATCGTCGAAAGTAGTTAGTTTTTGATCAAAAACAGTGAGTGCATTTTGTAAACTCGCACTAAGCTCCGTTACTTGCCCACGAAGTTCGCTAACTTTCTTATCATTTGTGTTTTGTGCATGTAAACAGCTAACAAATGCCCCTGCCTGGCGAATCGCTTTCGCAACTCTTTGAAAGAATTCAACGATTTCTGCAATTTGTTCTTGATCTGTTATTTTATTTGATGGCTGCCAGTCTGTTACCCTACTTCGAAACCTTTCAACCTCTTCTTTTGAGCTATGTATGTGATTAAAAAATGCTTGAGAAGAACTTCCCCCTGAATAAAACACTTCAAGGTCCCATACATCATAATAAGTATTACTTTTCGTCATCCCATACCCCTCCTAATCATTGTCTATTTCATTATAAATTTATTTTTCCGGAAACTCTACGAAAAGTTTCGAAAACCGAAAGACCCATCTTAATGATGGGTCCAAAAATTAGTATCTATAACCAGCAAAATACCACCAACCACCGAATATGAGCAACAATACGAACAAAACGATAAGCAGTGCTAAAGCTACTCCTCCGCCACCATAATATGGTGCTTGATAAGCATATGGATAAGGGTAACCGTATGGCATTTTTCTCCCTCCTTTACACTATATCCTACTAATTAATGTATGTTCATTGTCCATATTGGTGTAGGCGGGTGCGGACCTTCCCTACATACAAATAGGCATAGATCTCTCTATGCCTGCAACTTTCTAACTTTGAGAATCACGCTTTCTCTTTTCCTTCTCCGCTCGATAAAATTCATGAAACATCTTCATTAATGCTCTTTTTTCTATTCTTGAAACATAGCTTCTTGATATGCCTAATTCTTTTGCAATCTCTCTTTGCGTTTTTTCCTTTTTTAAATCGAGACCAAATCGACCAACGATTACTTCCTTTTCCCTGTCATCCAGCACGTCAATAAATTCTTTTACCTTTTCAAGCTCCATATTTAGTTGAATGGTTTCAATGACATCCTCAGATTCTGATTTCAAGACATCAATTAATGAGATCTCGTTTCCTTCTTTATCCTGACCAATTGGATCGTGAAGGGACACATCTTTTTTTGTCTTTTTCAAAGCCCGTAAATGCATAAGAATCTCGTTTTCTATACAACGAGCCGCATACGTAGCAAGCTTTGTTCCTTTCCCTTCTGAATAGCTTTCAATGGCTTTAATTAATCCAATTGTTCCAATGGAGATTAAATCCTCTGAATCTTCCCCCGTATTCTCAAACTTCTTGACGATATGAGCGACAAGACGGAGATTATGTTCAATAAGCATATTACGAGCATGAGCATCACCATCTGCCATTAATCGTAAATATTTCTTTTCATCCGCGGATGATAATGGTTGTGGAAACGCATTATTTTTAACATAGGAAACTAAAAATACAATTTCCTTTACTAAATAGCTAAGTGCAGTCAATATACCGGACATTTAATCCACCCCACTTTCAGGACTTTCCCCCATGTTAATACCTATGAAGCGAGGTGGTCGTATTTGTCTGTCCCACTTAATTATATTTAAATAAGGAATAACAATAAAAAAACACCGACGGCGAGGTCGGTGTTTCAAGCTTCTATTCTACGGAAACTTCGGCAGCAATGATACAACCTACAGATCCGCATATAATTAAACCCATAACAATTGCGAACATGTTACCACCCCTTCTCTCCCTTTTGTTACTTCGAATGTACCATATAATTCAGGGTGAAACGGAAAAAGGATGTGAACATTTTGTTACTTCTGAAGCCTTCATAATGCGCTAAGTCACTTAGATCTAAGAGATTTCTCCGGGGGAAGAACTCTTCTTTAGTTTTCTTAAGCGATACATCTCTAGAGATAGCAAAAGTACACGGAGGAACATCTATTTCCCCTCCTCACCATAAATTCGTTAGGTGGTATCTTTCTCCACCCAGAAAACTGCCTTACGATCTTGCATGAAATAAATCATCTTTATTCCCACCTTTCTAAATTTTTTAGTTTGTTATTAACCTCACCTTAAAATAATCGTTGAATCGAAAGCATACGATCGCGAGTAGCTTCATATTGCTTTTTTGCCTTTTCTGCTCGTTCAAATTCAGCAGCTGACACATTACGTTTTTTAATCGTTACTGTTAAGAATAATATATTCAGGGTCATATCTATCACCTCCTTATTTTTGCACACGAAAAAGCCGCAAGGATCCCCCTGCGACTTTTAGGCATATAAAAAGCCGCAAGAGTACATTCTCCATGCGGCTTGAAATGGCATAAGTTATCAATTACTTAAGCAATTCATTCCTAATGGTCGAATGCGTGAAACATTTAGTTGTCTTCTTTTCATTTGCTACAGATAATTTAATCATTTCACTCGACCTCCTTTTTAGAAATTATTGCTTACAGTGGTAATTATATCCACCATTACCACTTATGTAAACCCCTTTTTTATGATTTTCTAAAAAAATAGCCCTCAGGCAGGCTGAGAGCTATCTTTCTATTCATTTATGTCATCAAGCTTTGTTTTTATTTGCTTCGATAAAGTAAAAAAGTAAATAGAACCTGCTAAAAACAGCATAGATGAGCACATCATAATATATAGATCGGTTAGCATTTTTTCACCTGATGGAATGATAACACCTAGATAAAAGAAGCTTCCTACGGCAAGTAAAACAACCGCAAACCTTTTAAAGTCAATCATTTTCTCTTCAAGCATTTTTCCAGTACTGCTATCTTTCACTACACTCACCTGCAACCTTCTCTTGTTCTATGAAACTACTTTATCATAGAACGCTGTGTTAGTGAGGATGTAATTAATAGCAATTTTTCTAAGTTGTTCAATCAGCCTTTAAGCTTTTCAACAATTTTCATTACCAAAGAAGCTGAATGAAGTGCTGCTTTTTCTAAATATTGTTCAAAAGAGACATCTGATTCTTTTCCAGCGATATCAGACAATGAACGAATGATCACAAACGGAATCCCAAATTGATAGGAAACTTGGGCAATAGCCGCTGCTTCCATTTCAACCGCCTGTAAATTAAGAAATTTATCACGGATTGCATCCACACGCTTTGGATCATTCATAAAAGAATCGCCCGTTGCGATTAATCCTTTCACAACTTGCACACTACCAATTTCCTGTGCAGCTGATTCTGCGATCTCAACAAGCCCGGAATTGGCCTCAAACGCTGCAGGAAGCTGTGGTACTTGACCATACTCATATCCAAATGCTGTAACGTCTACATCATGATGGCGAACCTCAGAGGAGATAACAACATCGCCTACATTTAAATCAGGATGAAAGCCTCCTGCTGATCCTGTATTAATAACATAATCAGGTTTGAATCTATCTAGTAGAATCGTTGTGGACATTGCTGCGTTGACTTTCCCTATCCCTGAGCGTAATAGGATTACCTCAGCACCATCCATATTACCTGTGGTAAACTCACATCCAGCAATTGTTTGTTGTTCCTGGTTGCTGATATTCTCTCGTAGTAATGCTACTTCTTCTTCCATTGCACCAATAATTGCGATTTTCACTTATAAAGACCTCTCTCTATTGTTTTATTCTATCGACGCTAATTCTTCCACTAATGCAGGCTTCCAACCTTTCCCATCTACCCACTCAATGGAAACGCGATAGATTTGGGTTCTGTCCTTTGAAAAGACGGTTCCTTTTGATTTATTATGACCATCATTTCCAAGAAACTTGATAGTCATATTAGCCTCTGTCAACCCAGTGGCATATTCAATAGCTGAAACCATCTCATCCCAATCCACACCACTATACACGTTTGTGTGTTCACCTGTTTGGCTCGTTCCGATTGGCTCCCAATTTGGGTTCACAATGGTTTTAACTACATTAGAATCCGCCCCACCTTCTGTCACAATTACTTCTTCGCTATCATTAGAGCTAGCTTCCTCGCTTGACTCTTCATTTGAGGACGAAGAGTCAGAAGTTGAGTCTTCCTCATTCGTTTCAGAGTCAGAGCCTTCTGTCTCTTCCTTTGAAGACTCTTCTCCTTCATTCGCTTCATTTGAGGCTTCTACATTTTGTTCCTGTTCTGTTTCTGTCGCAGCTTTATCATCGTTTCCCAAAAAAATAACCCCTGAAACAACAATAATTAAAACCAATACTATTCCAATGAGACCATTTAAAATCAGATTTGTTTTACGACGCTTCGACCTTTGATTAAACCTTGATTGTTGAAAATCATCTTGCATCATACGAACCTCCTAGACCTCTTTTGAACATCCTTTTAAGAGCGAACTCGCTATACATTCTACCATTTAACCAGGAAATCGAAAAGGACAATCAAGTTACAAATACATTAACGTTTCGACAGAGGCTCATTTTGATCAAAGTTATATAAGTTTTTTACCATATCGGCAAATAATCCGTTTACTCCTCCTTCATCTCCATAAACCCCTAAATTTACTGTTACTAAAGCGTATTTAGGATTATCATATGGGAAATAACCAGCAAACCATTTATTATGCAATTGTTTCTCATCTTTAAAAATTCCCGTTTCGGCTGTTCCTGATTTCCCAGCAACAGCATATGGCAATTCTTGAAACCATCTCCCCGTTCCATTTTCATTTACAACCACTTCACGCAATAATTTTTGAAGCTTCATTGCGGTATAAGGAGAAATGGATTCTCCAGGTAGAGCTTGCTTTTCGAAAGGAAGTAGTGAGTTCCCGTTTTTGTACTCCACTTCTGAAACGACTCTGACACTCTCCCTTACTCCACCTTTCGCAATGGTCCCCATCATATTGGCAACGGCAAGTGGTGTTGCACGTACTTCATGCTGGCCGATTCCTGTCAAAGCAACAAAGTTCTTATCATTTTTAGCATCCTCTGATAAAAACACACGACCTTTTTGTTCTTCTTGAAGTTGCCTAAAATTAGAGAAATGATAGATATCACCATTCCAGCCAACAGAACCTACGAGAGATAATTTATTCGCGTATTCCTCGAGTATATTAGGGTCAATTTCCTTTAATTCCTTTGCAATCGTACCAAAAGTATTGTTACAACTTCTTGCAAAGCTATCCGTAAAGTTTAACATACCATGATCATACACTAAGTCCGGTTGACCATTTATTTTTTTACTACAATCGTACATTCGAGTGGGAAGGTCAAGTTCATAATCAATGGCGGCTCCAGCCACTACGGTTTTAAAAACAGACCCAACAATTTGCTCAGAAATCATCATATTCTTAAGACCATTTGAACCATCCTCAAACGGCTTTTCCTTGTTAATGAAGGGTCTAGATACCATAGCAAGGACAGAGTTCGTCTCTAAGTCTAGAAGGACAAGTCCCCCTTTACTGATTTGATATTGATCAACTAGATTTTCAGCCATTTCCTGAATATCTTTATCTATCGTTGTTTTAATATTGACTGGATAGAAAGGATTGGCTGGTTCCACATATTTCACATCAATTCCAAACAATGGTCCACCCTTTGCATCAACATGATAAATAAGCTTGGAATTTCCATCAGGAAGCAAAAATTCATCGAAGCTTTTTTCTAATCCAGTTAACCCAATCACGGTCTGTTCTAATAAGTCTTTATCAGGATATCGTTTTTGTAATTCAGCTGTATTTTGTCCCGTAATACCGATAAGTTGCTCAGCTGGATATTCAGTTAAGGCGTACTTTCTTTCTACAGCAAACACACCTGGTATTTTCAGAGCATTAATTTGCTCCATTTGTTCTTCTGTTAGTTTCAATGGGTTTGGATCACCATAAGCGAAAGGATCTTCCGCTTGTTTCACTCTGTATTCAATTGATTCCACAGGAACATTTATTATGTCTGCAATCTGTTCACTATCCCACTCCATATTCTTTAAGAAAGGAAAAAGGATGAGAACCGGAATCTTACGGTGAACAAGTGACTCTCCATCGCGATCAAGAAACCCACCTCTTCCATTATCAATCACCATTTGCTGTGAGCGTTGAACGACACTTGCCTCAAGAAGATTAATGTTATGTGTTGTAAAGTTTTCTGTTGAAACGAGCTGCACTTGAACAAGCCTTCCTATTAAGAGACTAATTGCTGTTATACAAATAATTAACAATACCACTGCCCGTTTTCTCCACATAATAAAAAACACCTCGTCAAAAGTGTTGACGAGGTTTTCTTATTTCAAACCAATTTACTTAATATTTGTAATACGAACATTCATTTCTCCACCAGGCGTTTGAACCGTTACTTCGTCTCCAACCTTCTTACCCATCAAGCTTTTGGCAATTGGAGAATCGTTTGAGATTTTGCCTTCAAATGGATCTGCTTCTGCACTTCCAACGATTGAATACGTTTCCTCGTCGCCTCCAGGAAGCTCAATAAACGTAACAGAGCGGCCTAAAGCAACCGCATCGGTAGCCAGCTCATCCTCTTTAATAATCTTTGCATTTCTTATCATATTTTCAAGCGTTGTAATACGACCTTCAACAAATGCTTGTTCTTCTTTTGCTGAGTCATACTCCGAGTTCTCAGATAAGTCTCCGAAGCTACGAGCAATTTTAATACGCTCTACAACTTCTTTACGTTTTACTGATTTTAAATGTTCTAATTCTTGCTCTAATTTTTCTTTACCAGCTAAAGTCATCGGGAAAACCTTTTCTGTTGCCAAAACCCTTCACTCCTTCTAGTTTCACAACCCCCAAATAGATTGTGTATTCATCTTATGTAGTTATTTCTTACGGTAAATGCATAGGAGCGCGTCCTTATGAAAAGGGCGCGCATGAAACGTCCACCTGGACTTATTTTGGGAAACATTTGCATTACTGCTTTTTATTGTTTCATAAAAATGATTTTTGTTCAAGAATTGTTTGAATTTTTGTGACCATCAAATCAATTGCGACAAAATTATGCCCACCTTCAGGAATAATAATATCAGCATAACGTTTCGTTGGTTCAATAAATTGATTATGCATTGGCCTTACTACATTTACATACTGGTCAATGACTGAATCCATTGAGCGCTCGCGTTCTTTAATGTCTCTTACCAATCGTCTAATAATACGAAGGTCTGCATCTGTATCTACGTATAACTTAATATCCATTAAGTTACGAAGTCTTTCGTCTTCTAATACGAGAATCCCTTCAAGAATAATTACATCCTTGGGCTCAACACGAATGACATCACTCGAACGGGTATGAACACTATAGTCATACACAGGCTTATCAATCGCATCATAGCGGAGAAGTCTTTCAATATGCTCAATTAGCAAATCATTGTCAAATGCTAGCGGGTGGTCATAATTCGTCTTTAGACGCTCCTCAAAAGGTAAATGCGATTGGTCTTTATAATAAAAATCTTGCTCAAGCATTAAAATTGAATGCCCTTTAAACGACTCGTATATAGATTTTGTTACGCTCGTTTTCCCGGAGCCGGAGCCACCGGCTACACCAATAACAACGGGTTTGCGCTTCATGCTAGTTTAAATCTCCTTCCGCATCATGTTGTTTGGGGAAACCGGCTTGTCTAATTTGAACTTTACGATTTGCATTGGATGTCTTGCTGCATCCAGCTCATTGCCATCCTCATCCCAAATTTTTTCAACAACAGTTGTAAAGTTCTCAATTTCAGGTCCAAAAAACTCTACTTCTTGACCAGGCTTAAAGTAGTTTCGCTGCTGAAGTGTTACCATTTGATTTTCCGCATCATAGTCTAACACCAATCCAGCAAAGTCAAAAGTTGTCTTTTTGCTATGATTTCCAAACATCTGCTCTTTATACCCAGGAACGCCTTCAAAGAAAGCAGGAGCTGTATCACGGTTTGCACATTTATCAAGTTCTACTAACCATTCTTTTTGAATAACAAAGTTCTCAGGGTCCGCACAATAAGCATCAATCACTTTACGGTATACACTAACAACGGTTGCCACATAGTGAATGGACTTCATACGACCTTCGATTTTCAAACTATCAATACCGAGCTCTATCATTTGAGGAATAGACTCAATTAACTTAAGATCCTTAGGGCTCATCGCAAACGGTGCATCCCCTTCGCTAAATTGAGCTACTTCCTCTTGTTGATCAAGCTCATACAGGTCATAATCCCATCGGCAAGACTGACAGCATCCACCACGGTTTGAGTCACGAGCTGTCATATGATTACTTAATGTGCAGCGTCCAGAGTATGCGATACACATTGCACCATGGATGAATGTTTCAATTTCGATATCGACTTTTTCTTTCATTTCTCTAATTTCTTCCGCACTCGTTTCACGTGCTAGTACCACACGTTCTAATCCTTCTTCCTTCCAGAATTGGACCGCTTTCCAATTGGATAAAGACTGCTGAGTACTTAAATGCACTTCAATTTCAGGCGCTAATCGGCGGCATGTTTCTATAATAAGAGGATCAGCAACAATAATACCTGCAATCCCAGCTCCTTTTAAACCAAGAATATATTCTTCTAATCCATCAATATTTTCATTATGAGCAAAAATATTTGTTGTTACATAAATCTTCGCACCATATTTCTTAGCAAACTCTACTCCCTCTTTCATTTCATCAAAAGTAAAGTTCCCTGCGTTTGAGCGAAGTCCGTATTCTTGTCCACCGATAAATACTGCATCTGCCCCGTATTGGACAGCAATTTTTAATTTCTCTAGATTTCCAGCAGGTGCAAGTAATTCTGGTTTTTTTACAATTACTCGCTTTCCATTCACAATCTTTGAAATTTTATCGTTTAATACGATAGACATCTTTTTTCCCTCCTTAACACATGGTTTTATTAATAAACGGTCTCCTTGAAGAAAAATCCAGTATCTAATGGACGATTCTTTGGCTGAATCTTTTCAACTTCCTGTAATAAGTCGTCCTTTACTTCTTCGTACTTCTCAGGATCTTCGACAGACAGATCAATTGCTTTTCGATATAGTTCTGTTACTTTTAGAATGTATTCCGATGTTTGTAAAACACCATCAATTTTCAGAGAATCCACTTCTGCTTCAATGAGCTCTGTTAGCTCATCAATCATACACATATCATTAGGACTCATAATATGTGTTCCGTTCGCATCCTCAAAAATCGGATATTTGTTTTCTCTTTCCTTGTCGTGAAGGAACATGTTCGCATTTTGAACGCGATTTTCAACCTCTAGTGCTTTACCTTGATACTCATAATAGTTCCCTAGTAGTGAACGTTTGGATTGGAACATGGCTGTCATCCCGTGAATCTGTACCTCAATCTCCACGTCAGCATGTTCTTTCATTTCGACAATCGCATCCATATTGATTTCTCTAGCTAGGACCGCACGCTTAGCCCCTTTTCTACCCCAATAGTTACATGTATACCAGTTCGTTGCAGTTGTTTCTGTATTCCAATGAAGCGGCATGTCAGGTGCAGCCTCTTTCGCTACCATTAAAACTGCTGGATCACCGAAGATAATTGCATCCACGCTTGCTTCTTTTACAAACCTTACATAGTCATATAAAGCGTCTATGCTTTCATTGTGGAAGATCGCATTCATTGCTACATACACTTTTTTTTGAAAAGAATGGGCAATTTCTACCGCTTTCTTTACATCTTCTCTTGAAAATTCTCCAGCTAAACGAAGACCAAAGCGTTCCTCTCCGATCACCAAAGCGTCCGCTCCAGCTTTACATAATGCTTCTATATCTCCAATTGTTTTTGGTGTGACTAATAGTTCTGGTTTTTTCATTTTCTCTTCACCTCTTTTTACTAATTGCTACTCCATCGCCAACGGGAATAATGACCGAATCGTATTCTGCATGTTCCATTAGCCATTGATTAAAATCTTTTATTTTTGTAACCATGCTTCTTAGTCTTTTACTCTCAATTGTATCCTCACAGACTAGTCCTTTAAACAAGACGTTATCAGTTATGATTATTCCTTTGTCTCCTAAATACTTTGAATATATCTCAAAGAACTTCTTGTATTGCCCTTTGGCTGCATCAATAAAAATGGCATCAAAAGAACCATATTGTTCAATAAGGAACTCTACTTCTAGCGCATCACCCTTAATGATCGAAATTTGGTGTTCTTTATTTGCACGTTTAATAAATTCCTCCGCAACCGTATAACGCTCACTGTCCCGCTCAATAGTGACGATGTTCGTTTCAGGAAGAACAGTGGCCATTCGAAGGGCAGAATATCCAATAGCTGTACCAACCTCTAGAATCTTTTTGGGTTGAGCAATTCTAAGTATTTGAAGAATCGTTTCGATTCCTGACAACTCCATAATGGGAACATGATGAGCTTTCGCATATTGCTCCATTTCTTCGAGTAGTTCTGATCTATTTATAATGAGCTCTTCTATATAAGAATGCAGCTTCTCCGTTTCCAAGCTGCGTCACCTCTTTTGTTTAGACATGAAAAAATAGCGTTCACAGCAATTCACAGGGATTCAGCACAGCTAAATATGAACTTCTGTGGTTGACGCTATTTAAAAACACTTGAACTATTCTATCATAATAAAAGGAGAAATGCGAACATTTCTCCTTGAAGCAGATCAATTGATGTGCTCGGCTTTTTTTGCATTATGCTCTTCAAGTGTTTTCGAGAATAATACATCACCAGATGCCGTTGCTAAAAAGTATAGGAAGTCCGTCTCAGCAGGATGTAAAACAGCTTCAATTGATACAGTACCTGCATTGGCTATTGGGCCTGGTGTTAAGCCTTGATACTTGTAAGTATTGTATGGATCATCAATTTCCAAATCCTTATACAATACCTTGTCCTTATGTTCTCCATGAGCATATAAAACGGTAGGATCTGTCTGTAAAGGCATCCCCGTATCTATGCGATTATAAAAGACACTGGCAATTTGATCACGCTCAAGTTTCTCAGTTGCTTCCTCTTCTACTAATGAGGCAAATGTTAATAGTTGGTGAGCAGTATATTGCCTTACAGCCATATCCCCTTCATACTGACTAATTACCTTTTCCGTCTGATCTAGCATGGCCATAATAATTTCTTCGATTTTTGTGTCTTCTTTATAGAAAGGATATGTTGCAGGGAACAAATAGCCTTCTAATGGGAATTTGACATTTTCTGCAAGAATTTCCTCTGTTAATACATCAGGGTATTTATTCATAAGTGCTTGTATGAATTCTCGGTCATTTAATTTTGTAAATACATCTTCTTCTGTATGATTTGTTTTTTCTGCTATGATTTTTGCAATTTCTTTTAGCTGTTTTCCTTCAGGGATGGTAATTTGAAACACCACTTCTTGCTCCACTTTACCTGTTTTTAAGCTTTCAATGATACTTGGCAAAGTCATTGATGGTGATAGTTCATAGTTACCAGCCATAAACCCTGACTCGTTCTTAAACTTGACAAAGTATTTAAATACACGTGCATCTTTAATAATTCCATGTTCCTCTAATATGTTTGCAATACCAGTAACTGATGAACCGATTGGAATTTCTACTGTCATTTCCTTTTTATTCTCTGGATCTACAGGTTTTAGTGCTGATTTAATATAAAAATATCCGCCGCCAGCCGTAATTGCTACCAGCAGGAACAATACGATTGAAATAGTAAAGACAATTTTCCTTACGACTTTTGCTTCGCCTTCCCTCTCAATCATCTTTTCTCGGATTATTGCCTTTTTATTAGGTTTGTTACCTGTATTCTCTTTCTTTTTCTTCTCTTCCGTTGACAAAGTTCCCCCTCCAATTCACAGGGCTCATACATACTATTCCCTTATAACTATTCTCGAATCATTATACTATATTTTTCGACAATAGAAGTAGAAATTTGCAAAAAAAGGCGGATAGCCTATGCCATCCGCCTTTAACTTTCTATTCTTCATCTTGCTCTTCTAAAAATGTATTTAACATTTCTTCGATTAGGTCCCATTCTTCATCTGTCTCGATAGGCATTAACTCACCATCATTATTATCTTCGGTTGGAACGAAAGCAGACGCATGAATTTCAATTTCTTCATCGTCGTTTTCATCTGCACCAATAGGATAATACAGAACATAAGACTTACCAAACTCATCAGAATCGAAGGTAAAAAGCACCTCACAAAGTTGCTCGTTACCATCCTCATCAATTACTGTAATATTGTTTTCTCCATGTTGCATTGAAAATCACCTCAAGTTATTTTTGACTATCTAAAAAGCCTTGTAAGATCATACCTGCTGCCATTTTGTCGATTACTTTTTTACGTTTTTTCCTACTAACATCCGCTTCTAGTAACACACGTTCCGCAGCAACCGTAGTTAGACGCTCGTCCCATAGGAATACAGGCAAGGAAAATCTCTTTTCTAGCTCACTTGCGTAAAATTGACTCGCTTCGCCTCTAGGTCCAATGGTTCCGTTCATGTTTTTAGGCAGCCCTACTACTATTTTTCCTACTTCATACTTTTCTATTATTTGACCAATCTGATCAAAACCAAACATTCTTTCATCTTCATTAATTTTTATCGTTTCTAATCCTTGCGCTGTCCAGCCAAATTCATCACTAAGCGCAACGCCGACCGTTTTACTACCGACGTCAAGACCGAGAATTCGCATACGTTAAGAGCCCTCTCGTTGTGTTTTTAAATAGCTTTTGACAAGCTCCTCAATAATTTCATCTCGTTCTAGCTTTCGAATAATGTTACGAGCATCACGATGACGAGGAATATAAGCAGGATCTCCAGAAAGCAGGTAACCTACAATTTGATTAATCGGATGATATCCTTTTTCTTGAAGAGCTTCATGTACTTGAAAAAGGACTTCCTTCACGTCATGTTCAATTGGCTCTTCTGGAAAACTAAACCTCATTGTTTTATCAAATGTACTCATTCTATTGCACCTCGCTTTATCTAGTAATCGCTGGCTAACAATTGATCTCAGGTAGATGTATCTATCATCAAATCTATCCAATGGAAGAAATATTTAGTAGTCTAATCTACTTCATTTTACACTACTTTTCTTGAATATCAAACGGATTTGACCCATTCCTCTACAAAACTTAGTGCGGAATCCAGCTTTCCAGCATCTTTTCCTCCTGCTTGGGCCATATCTGGACGTCCACCACCGCTGCCTCCGCAAATAGTAGCAACTTCTTTAATAATTTTCCCGGCATGATAGCCTTTTTCAATTAAGTCTTTTGTTACACCGGCAATTAAGTTTACCTTTTCATCGTTTACACTTCCAAGTACGATTACAGCAGAGCCAAGCTTTTGCTTCAAATCATCCACCATGTTACGTAGTCCGTTCATATCAGCACCTTGAATTCGAACAGCCAGAACTTGAACACCATTCACTTCTTTTACATTATTAACCAAATTCCCTGCTTCAATATTCCCCAGCTTAGCTGCTAAAGACTCATTTTCTTTTTGAAGCTGTTTTTGTTCACTTAACATTGCATCAATTCTAGATGGTACATCTTTTAGATTCGTTTTTAACTTTCCTGCCGCATCTTTTAAAATCTGGATTTGACTATGCATTTGCTTAAATGCACCTTCCCCCGTCACCGCTTCTATACGACGAGTTCCTGCTCCAATTCCACTTTCAGATACAATTTTAAAGAGACCAATGACCGAAGTATTTGAAACATGGCAACCACCACATAGTTCTAAACTATAATCTCCTACTTGAACCACACGTACGATATCACCATATTTTTCACCAAATAGTGCCATAGCTCCCATCTCTTTTGCCTCAGCAATTGCCTTATAGTCTGTTTGAACAGATAGAGATTGCCAAATTTTTTCGTTTACAATCTTTTCTATTTCTTCTAATTCTTCTGGTTTTACTTGTCCAAAATGAGAAAAGTCAAAACGAAGTCTATCTTGTTCTACTAGAGAACCGGCTTGGTTTACATGTGTTCCAAGAACATCTTTTAGTGCTTGATGTAATAAATGGGTTGCCGTATGATTCTTAATAATTTTCCCTCTATTGTTCTCATCAACAACCGCAACTACCTGGTCATTTACCTGCAATTCACCAGATTCAATCCGTACACGATGAAGGTTTTGTCCGTTTGGTGCCTTTTGCACGTCTTTTACCGCTGCTTTTACACCATTGCTCAAAAGTATACCAAGGTCGGCAATTTGCCCACCGCTCTCAGCGTAGAATGGAGTAACATCTAGTATTAATTGGATTTCTTCTCCTTCACTTGCCTTGTCGATTTTCACACCATTTTGTACGATAGCAAGAACCTTTGATTCAACCTGTAACTGATCGTAACCAACAAACTTACTTTCTACTTTAATCTCACCAAGTTCTCCACCTTGAACCTGCATAGAATCTACATCTTGTCTTGCTTTACGTGCACGCTCACGCTGAAGCTCCATTTCACTCTCAAAACCTGCGTGGTCAACCTTCATTCCCTCTTCTTCACCATACTCCTCTGTTAATTCTACAGGGAAGCCGTATGTGTCATAAAGACGGAAAACGTCTGCGCCCTGAATCGTATCGCTTCCAGCTTCTTTCTCTTTTTTGATAACAGCTGCGAGAATTTGAAGCCCCTCATTCAGAGTCTCATGGAATCTTTCTTCTTCATTCTTTATCACCTTTTGGATAAAGTCGGTTTTATTCTTTACTTCTGGGTAAAAATCAACCATGATTTCCCCAACAACAGGAACTAGTTCAAACATGAATGGACGGTTGATGTTAATTTGCTTAGCATAACGTACCGCTCTACGAAGTAATCTTCTTAACACATACCCTCGTCCCTCATTGGAAGGTAGTGCGCCGTCACCAATAGCAAAAGCAACGGTACGAATATGGTCAGCAATGACTTTAAATGCCACATCTGACTCTTTACCATTCCCATACTTTGCCCCAGAAATCTCTTCTGTTGCACGAATAATTGGCATAAATAAATCAGTATCAAAATTAGTAGGAACATTTTGAACAACTGAAGCCATTCTTTCAAGTCCCATTCCTGTATCAATATTTTTCTTTGGAAGTGGAGTATATGTACCATCCGGATTATGATTAAATTCCGAGAAAACTAAGTTCCAAACCTCTAAATATCTATCATTTTCCCCTCCTGGATATAACTCTGGATCACTTTCATCACTTCCATATTCAGGTCCACGATCATAGAAAATTTCCGTATTTGGTCCACTTGGTCCTTCGCCGATATCCCAGAAGTTCCCCTCTAAACGAATAATTCTCTCTTCCGGCACCCCAATTTCTTTTCTCCAAATGTCAAACGCTTCGTCATCTTCTGGATGAATCGTAACGGAAAGCTTCTCCTTGTCAAACCCAACCCATTTTTCATCTGTCAAAAATTCCCAAGCCCAATGAATCGCTTCTACTTTGAAGTATTCTCCAATAGAGAAGTTCCCAAGCATCTCAAAAAACGTATGATGTCTTGCTGTTTTTCCAACGTTTTCAATATCGTTCGTCCGAATAGATTTCTGTGCATTTGTGATTCTTGGATTATCAGGTATGACTCGTCCATCAAAATATTTTTTTAGCGTCGCTACCCCACTGTTAATCCATAGCAAAGATGGATCATCATGAGGAACAAGTGGAGCACTTGGTTCCACTGCATGTCCTTTTTCTTTAAAAAAGTCTAAATACATTTTACGAATTTCTGAGCCTGTAAGCTTCTTCATTTATTTTCCCTCCAACATTTTTTTCAACAAAAAAAGCCCTTCATCCCAAAACAGGGACGAGGAGCTTGCTCGCGGTACCACCCTGATTATGAATGCAAAATTAAGCACTCATCTCTCAAAGACCTTTAACGCAGGTTAACGGCAGGAATTAGCTGCACTCCGGAATAGCTTTCTGTCATCCTTCGTCTAGAATTTCTTTCAGCCAAGGAAATTCCTCTCTATAGACGGTCTATCACATACTTGTTCCTTCAACATGTTTTCGTGTATTTGAACTTTATAGTACGAATTATACTTATATGCTTTTATATTTGTCAACGTTGTCACATCAATTGATTATCGGATACTTCCTTTGAAAAGTGCTGCTTTGCATGAAGAAGGCTCACCTTAAGAATAGCCATAATTGGTACAGCTACGATCAATCCTAATATTCCACCAATTTCTCCACCTGCCAAAAGAGCGAACATAATCACTAACGGATGCATATGCAAGCTCTTTCCAACAATAAAGGGAGAAAGAATATTCCCCTCTAAAAATTGAAGTAGAGCGATGATAATCACTACGAAGACAATCATTTTCACACTAATTGTAGCAGCAATGATAACAGCTGGCACAGCACCGATAACAGGGCCAAAATAGGGGATAATATTTGTAACTCCTACAATTAATCCGAGTAATAGCGGATACCTTAAGTCGATGAACCAAAAGGACAAAGCTGAAATCGTACCAATCATCACGCAAACTAAAAGCTGCCCCCTAATATAACTGCCTAGTGATTTGTCTACATCTCTTAAAAACAGAGTTCCCCCACTCCGCCATTTTTTCGGTGTAATGTACCAAACAGCCTTCTTTATTTTTTCATAATCTTTTAACATGTAAAAAGCGATAAAAGGGATGATAGCAAAGAGCAGGGCTGAATTAATAATTCCCATCCCTAAATTCACAGCCTTTGTTAGAGCGTTATCAAGCATTTTTTCCACGGCTACAATGCTAGTATCTACCCTTTCTTGAAAGGCTTCAGGCCATGTAGAGGTTTTATCCTGAATCTCATGGATCCACGCTCTGTATTGATCGGCAAAGCTTGGTGCGTTTTCAGTCAAATCTCGAAGCTGGTGTATAACTGCAGGAACACCATTATAAAGCGCCACACTTACACTTCCAAAAAACAGAGTATATATTATTAAAACGGCTAACCATCTTGGTAAATAATTTTCATGAAGTGTTTCCACGACGGGATGTAGTAAATATGAGATAAATGCTGCAATGATAAATGGGAGTACGACGATCATTGTAATTTTAAAAATGGGCAACCAGATTGGCTGTAGTTTCAGAAAAACAAATAAAACAATAAGTAACAAAAGCAAAAAACCAAGGCGGTAATACCATTTTAAACGAATGTCCATTGTATCCACTCCTTGTCTATAGTTTAAAGTGGAACAGTAAGAAATATACAAAAAGAAAAGCCCCTTTTTTAGGGACCTTTCCTTGTATTAGAACATTCTCGAAATTCTACGCTGCATTTTTTTCATTCCACGCCCTGATACCATTTTGTTTTTGCGAGCGTAATTATATGCAACAACACCTGCTCCGATTGCAATTGCAGAAGTTACCATTCGATTCATTCATCTCACCTCTTAATAGATTTATGAGCTATATCGGCGTTCATCTTCTCCAAAAAGATCGTCTAATGAGCTTAATGTACCGTCTTCCTCAACTTGGTGAGTATTAATGATTCCTTTTGCTAAAGTTAGTTCAATGAAGCAGTTCCAGCAATAGTATTGGTTAATTCCAATTTTCCCGATATCTTTGCTTTGACAGTTAGGGCATTTTAACATCGTAGACACCTCACGTATAGGTATATCTTAAGGCATGTGCTCTAAGATTTTTTTACGTTCACGATGATGGCGTCTTTTCCATACTGGAGGGGTTCATCGGTTTTGATGACACGCTTTCCTTCTTGAATGTCTGAAAAAAAGCCATCCGAACATTGATACCCTACGATTGTGCCCAATTCTTCCTTAAAATATACATCCTCAATCAACCCGAGCTGCTCACCGTCACTAGATAACAGCATGTTCCCGGATAGACCTCGACAAAATGCAATGGAAGAATCACTGCCCCTTTTAATTGGTCTTAGCAAAGTTCGGTCTTCAATCATTACTCCATCCGAGCCAAAGGAAGTGACGTCTTGAATATCAAGCAGTACGGTCCTTTTAACAAGCATTCCTTGCTTTACTAGCAAAGATTGAACCGAGTCACTAGTCGCAGAAATGATGAGGTCATTGACTTCACCAACCTTTGATCCGCTTTCTTTCTCGTACACACTAACTCCCTTTAGCAATGTAAATGTCCGCAAGATACCACCTCTTTCGAACATTACTATTGTTCACGACGAAGCAAAAAATCATAACGAGAAACGATTTCCAAATGTAATGTTGCTAACCTAAAACCGAATGATAATCTTATTCGGACAGTAAACCTTATAAAACCCTTGCCTTTGTCCAAATGAGGTGCTGATTCGGACACAAAACCTTATAAAACCCTTGACCCTGTCCTAATGAGGCGCTGATTCGGACACAAAACCTTATAAAACCCTTGACTCTGTCCAAATTAGGTGCTGATTCGGACACAAAACCTTATAAAACCCTTGACCCTGTCCTAATGAGGCGCTGATTCAGACAGTAAATCTTATAAAACCCTTGACCCTGTCCTAATGAGGCGCTGATTCAGACAGTAAACCTTATAAAACCCTTTACCCTGTCCAAATGAGGCGCTGATTCGGACACAAAACCTTATAAAACCCTTGACTCTGTCCTAATGAGGCGCTGATTCGGACACAAAACCTTATAAAACCCTTGACTCTGTCCTAATGAGGTGTTGATCCAAAGAGCCACTCCTAAGACTGAATTCAACTTCCCATGAAACTAAATGGTGTAATTCCTTCCATGCCAATCATTGGATCCACGGATAACAAGTGATCTTCCATATTTTGTGATACAACTTTTTCATTGCTGTCTTTTTCATCACTCTCTTTTTCATTACCAATTGCTTTTTGCAATTTCATCCGTAGGGTGGTCAGTCTTTCGTTTTCATCCGCCCGTGAAATACCCACCTTTAATGCCTCTTCTTCTCCACAAAGGATTAGAAACTGTTTACTTCTCGTAATAGCGGTATACAAGAGATTTCTTCGCAGCATTCGATAATAACTTCTTACTACAGGGAGGATTACAATAGGAAATTCACTCCCTTGAGATTTGTGAACAGAGCAGCAATAGGAATGGGTTATTTGCTGAAGGTCTTGTCTGGTATATGTTGCTTCCGCACCCTCAAAGGATACAACGATCATATCCTCTTTTTCCGTATTTTCTTTGGCATAAAAGATGGATACAATTTCCCCTATATCGCCATTAAACACATTATTTTCCGGCTGATTCACAAGCTGTAACACTTTATCCCCGACACGATAAGTCACATCACCGTACTTTATTTCTTTCCTTGTCCCATCAGGGTTAGGATTAAAAATGGTTTGCATTAACGTGTTCAAGCGATCAATTCCAGCGGGTCCTTTATACATCGGTGCAAGGACCTGAATATCTTTTGCTGTATAACCTTTATTCTTCGCATTTCGGACGACCTTCTCAACTACATCAGCAATTTGGTTGGCGTTACATCTAAAAAAGGAGCGGTCCTTTTGTTGCAGACTTATATTGGCAGGTAAACGTCCCGATTTAATCTCATGAGCAAGCTCAATAATAGAAGAACCTTCCGCTTGGCGGTAAATATCTGTGAGCCTAACGATGGGAAGAACTCCGCACCCTAGGAGATCCTTCAGCACTTGCCCTGGACCTACAGAGGGTAATTGATCCTCGTCCCCAACCAATATAACTTGTATGGATTCAGGCAGAGCTTTAAACAGCTGATTAGCAAGCCAAATATCAAGCATAGACGTTTCATCTACAATTAAAATTTTACCCTCTAACGGATTGTCCTCATCCCTACTAAACCCCTCTACTCCATTCCATCCTAAAAGCCTGTGAATGGTAACCGCAGGAAGCCCCGTAGATTCCGTCATTCGTTTTGCTGCACGTCCAGTTGGTGCAGCTAATATAAACGGAAAAGGCTCGTCACCTTTATAATCATTTGGATCTAAAGAGCAGCCATGCAATTCAGCATATAGCTCAACAATCCCTTTAATAACCGTTGTTTTCCCTGTACCTGGTCCACCTGTTAAGATCAGCATCGGTGACATCAAAGCCGTCTGTATCGCATCCTTTTGAGTCGGCGCATACTGAACTCCTAATCGCTCCTCTAGATTTCCAAGGGCGAGTAAAAATTCTGAATCAGGAAACTGATTTTCATACTGTGTTTGAGAGATGATTTTTTTAATGCTTGTAACAAGTCCTTTTTCAGAGAAAAATAAGGAAGGCAGATACACTCTCATTTCTTCAACGATGATTTTCCCTTCTTCTTCAAGCTTAACTACTTCTGCTCCAATAGGTGAGAAATCAATTTCATCACGTTTGTTTTCTTCTAATAATGTCTTTACCTTATCGAGTAATAACGCTGTTTCCATGTATACATGACCATTTTGCATACACTCAACCTCAAGCGTATATAAGCAGGCCGCCTTGATACGGTCTGGATGATGACCGGAAATTCCAAGTTGAAACCCAAGGTCATCAGCTCTAGTAAACCCTATCCCTTGAATATCTTCAACAAGCTTATACGGATTTGACTGAACCACTTCTACCGTCTGGTCCTTATACGCCTGATAAATCCGCATAGAAATTTGCGGACCAAATCCATATTGATTTAAAGCAACCATCGCCTGTTCTAACCCTTGATGCTCCATAAGGGTATCATAAATTTCCTTTGCCTTTTCCGGAGGAAGCTTCGGTATTTGATCAAGTAATGAAGGTTGTTGCATAATTTTAGAGATGGCATTTTCCCCTAAAATTTCAACGATTTTTTCAGCGGTTTTCTTTCCGACTCCTTTAAAGAGCTCACTTGATAAATAGCTCACAACCCCTTGTTTCGTTTGGGGTATATCTTTTCGAAAATGCGTTGCATGAAATTGTTGACCAAATTTCGGATGGTCCTTTAACTCTCCATAAAATATGTACGTTTCCTGTTCATGAACTTTTGGAAAATAACCGGTAATAACAGCTTCTTTGTCTTCATAATTCTCATTCGTTTCTTCCACGCGAATTCTTAGAACGGTGTACAAATTTTGTTCATTATGAAAGATTGTGACAAGATGCTTTCCTTTTATAAATCTTCCTTGATCCTTAAACAAATCGAGCGTTTCTTGTCCCTCCAAAGAACTCCCCTCCTTACAAAAAATCCGCTACGAATGGTGATTACTCTTTTTCGATTAATTTCTTCCCGTAACCTGCTAGCAGATGATCAGGTTGTAATTCCAATGCTTTATCAAACATATCAAGTGCTTTTTTTCCATCTTCCTTAAATCCATATGCAACACCAAGATTATAATAAGCATCAGCATGTGCCGGATCTAATTCTACACATGCGATAAATTGCTTAATTGCCTCGTCAAGTAATTCTTGATTAGCTAGACATAATCCAAATTGAAAACGAGCTTCTGCATCATCTCCATTTAGCTCCACACTTCTTTGCAAATAAGGTAAGGCAAGCTTAGGCTGATCTAGCTGAATAAGGGTAAATCCAAGCATAAAATAATTATCACTAGAATGAAGTCCCTTTCTCATTGCCAGTTCAAACATATTTTTTGCTTCATCTAATTGCTCATTTTCGAAATATAGGTTACCAGCATTATAATATGCTGTTGCCGCATTCTCATCGATTTCTATCGCCTTCTGAAAAAATTTTAGTGCCTTCTCATTTTCTCCAACTGCCGATAATACGTTTCCGAAATTTATATACGATACCGCATCATTCGGATTATCCTCAATTGCCTTCATAAACAATCCAGCAGCTTCTTCCCACTTTCCCTCCTTCATCAATTGAATCCCTTTTTCATTTTTATCCATAAGTACACGCTCCATTATTTATTGTCTTTTATTATTATAACTTCTTTTCATCTAGTTTTGTCCTTTTTATACATACGAAAACCTCGACCATATGAATCGAGGTTTCCTCCTTACCCTACATAAGTTAATTGCTTTTCGTCACGGAATACTTTGTCAATGGTTCCTCCGCCAAGGCATTCATCACCTTGATAAAAGACAACCGATTGACCAGGTGTTATAGCCCGGATTGGCTCAGCAAATATCACCTTTACGGTCCCATCTTCTAATTTATGAACAGTTACTTTGTTATCAGGTTGACGGTAGCGGAACTTAGCCGTACACTCGAAAGTCTGCATCACTTCCTTGCCAGTAACCCAGCTAACATCAACAGCAATGATTGAATCAGAGTACAATTTATCATTATGAAATGCTTGTCCTACAAACAATGCATTGCGCTCAAGGTCTTTACCGATGACAAACCAAGGGTCGCCCGCACCACCGATTCCTAAGCCATGTCTCTGACCGATTGTATAGTACATTAATCCATCATGCTTACCAACAATCTCTCCCTCAAGTGTTTCCATATTCCCGGGTTGAGCTGGCAAGTAATTGCTTAGAAATTCTTTGAAATTACGCTCCCCAATAAAGCAGATTCCCGTACTGTCCTTTTTGGTTGCAGTTGCTAAGTTAGCATCCTGAGCAATCTCTCTTACCTTCGCTTTTTCAATATCGCCTATTGGAAACATCACTTTTTCAAGTTGGTTTTGCGAAAGCTGGTTTAAAAAATACGTTTGATCCTTGTTTTCATCTACTCCACGAAGCATTTTGTATTCCCCATCGCGGTATTCAACTCTCGCGTAATGCCCAGTTGCTAAATAGTCCGCACCTAGCTTCATAGCATGCTCTAAAAATGCTTTAAACTTAATTTCCTTGTTACACATGACATCGGGATTTGGTGTTCTACCTGCTTTATATTCTTCTAGGAAGTAAGTAAATACTTTGTCCCAATATTGCTTTTCAAAATTCACTGCATAATAAGGTATACCGATTTGATTGCAAACTCGAATAACATCCTCATAATCTTCGGTAGCCGTACAAACACCGAACTCATCGGTATCATCCCAGTTTTTCATAAAAATTCCAATCACATCATACCCTTGTTCTTTTAAGAGCAAGGCAGCTACAGATGAATCTACTCCCCCAGACATACCTACGACAACACGTATGTCCTTGTTGTCTTTTTTCACTTTCTTCACCTCATTCGCAGGTCCTATCTTGTCAGCCTACTTACTATTTTCGCTGTAACTTCAGCTGAATGTTCGACCTGCTCTTTTGTATTATAAAGGCCAAAGCTAAATCGGATGGAGTTTCTCACTCGCTCTGATTCTTGACCAAACATTGCCACTAAAACATGAGAAGGATCAATCGAACCTGCAGTACACGCAGAACCACTCGATACAGCCACACCTTCCATATCCAGATTCACAAGCATTGATTCGACATCTGTGCCTGGAAAGCTTAAGTTTAGTACATGTGGGAGGGAATTTTCAAGCAATCCGTTTACTGAGAATGTAATATCCTTTGATTGAAGAGATTCAAGCAGCAACTTTTTAAACATGAGATATTGCTCAACCTTTTCAGCTCTCTCAATCGAAGCTATTTCAACTGCTTTAGCAAAACCAGCGATTGACGCTACGTTCTCTGTTCCTGCACGTCTTTTTCGTTCCTGTTCTCCCCCAAAGGAAAGAGGCGTTAATGCCGTATTTTGCTTCACATATAGGAATCCAATCCCTTTAGGTCCATTAATTTTATGCGCTGAGACGGATAACAAGTCTACGCCAAGATCAGCTACGTCCAAATCAGTTAAACCATAGGCTTGAACTGCATCTGTATGAAATTTCGCTTGGTGATCTTCTAATAGCATGGCAATTTCTTTAACCGGTTGTACCGCTCCCACTTCGTTATTTCCGTACATAATAGTTACGAGAATCGTTTCATCTCGAAGTTCTTTCTTAAAGTCTTCGATTGAAATTAGCCCATGTTCATCAACTGGTAAGTAGGTTACTTCAAAACCTTCTTTTTCAAGATTTTTACAAGCGTGTAAAACGGCATGATGTTCGATCATGCTAGTAATAATATGGTTACCATTCTTTTGATAAGATTTCGCTACTCCTAAAATGGCAAGATTATCACTCTCAGTGCCCCCACTTGTAAAAATAATCTCCTCCGATTTCGCTCCAATGCTCTTTGCAATTTTTGAACGAGACTCGTCTACTATAGCTCTTGCGGACCTTCCAAATGAATGAATACTAGACGGATTCCCAAATTGCTCTTTCATCACCAATGCCATCGTATCAATGACATCCGTATGAACTGGAGCCGTTGCTGCATGATCCAAATATATATGATTCAACATGTTCACCTACTTATAAATATCCACCTGAAACTATCTTTACCTTTTCTCCTATATGTAAAACATATAGGAATCTGACTCTCCGTCATCTGTGTGATTTGCTAAATCTTCTAGTGTTGTATTATCTAAAACACCTTTCACAGCATCACGGATTCTCATCCATAATGCACGCTTTGCAGGCTCTTCATCCTCAATCCCTTCGACGGGACTAATCGGACCTTCTAACACACGGATAATATCCCCTGCGCTAATTTCTGTTGGTCCCTTTGCTAACACATAACCACCATAGGCCCCACGAATGCTCTTAACAAATCCAGCGTTTCTAAGAGGAGCAATTAATTGCTCTAAATAATGCTCAGATAAATCATTTGCTTGAGCAATTGTTTTAAGCGATGTTGGTCCTTCGCCATGTTTTTTGGCGAGCTCGATCATGATTGTTAATCCATAGCGACCTTTTGTAGATATTTTCATAAACTAGCACCTCGATTACTAATATCTTCTTTTGTATGATCAGTCATTCTTTTAGCAGATTGTAATTTACTAAGGAAATCATCTGTCAGCCTTTGGCATTGTGGCAACGCTATGCCAACAATAGGACCAATTACAAAGCTGTACACGACGGTACCAACAAATACTGGTCCACCGAGTTGCCACCCAACAATCAGTGCAATAATTTCAATACAAGCCCGGACATATGTAACCTTCCACCCTGTTCTTTCCGTTAAAGCAATCATTAGACTGTCTCTTGGTCCAGCACCAAAGGAACCCGAAATATATAATCCCATTCCGTACCCATTTAATAGAAGACCAGCGGTAAACATCAACGATTTCCCAACCCAGTCATCGGGTGTTTGAATAATCGGAAGAAGAAAATACATATCAATAAAAATGCCAACTAATACCATATTTAAAAACGCACCGATTTTCGGAAATTCCTTAGAAATAACGGTCGCCATACTTAAGATCGCTATCCCAACGAAAATTGACCATGTACCAATCGTTAGCCCATATTGGTAATGAAGCCCCACATGGAGAACATCCCAAGGAGTAGCGCCGACATCCGCCTTTATTAATAATACAATTCCAAGGGACATAATTAATAAACCTACAAAATAAATAAAAAATCTTGGAGCCACTTGTCCTGTCTTTTTAAAACCCATTACCAAATCAATTCCTTAAACAAAATGGTTTCTTGTAAATCTTAACAAAATCCTGACTTATTTGATAGACATTTGACATTATAGCATAATAGTATGCAAATAACACGAACGTATGTTACCTTTATGTAAAACGATAAACGGAGCGATGAATATGAACGAAAAGCCACTCGCCTTCCGAATGCGACCAAGAACGATTGATGAGATTGTTGGTCAGCAGCATCTAGTCGGTGAAGGAAAGATTATTCAGCGTATGGTTAAAGCAAAACAGCTTTCGTCCATGATTCTTTATGGACCACCTGGTGTTGGAAAAACATCCATTGCTAGTGCGATTGCAGGTAGTACAAAATATGCCTTCCGTACCTTAAATGCGGTGACAAATAATAAAAAAGACCTCGAGGTAGTTGCTGCAGAAGCAAAAATGTCCGGTAAAGTGATTCTTTTACTGGATGAGGTCCACCGTCTAGATAAAGCAAAGCAAGATTTTCTTCTTCCACATTTAGAAAATGGAGCCATTGTCCTAATTGGAGCAACGACAAGCAATCCGTTTCATGCCATTAATCCAGCGATTCGAAGTCGTTGTCAAATCTTTGAGCTAAAGCCATTAACAACTGATGAAATAATAATAGCGATTAACCATGCCTTACATGATAAAGACCGGGGATTGGGAAATTATAACGTTCACATATCAAACCAAGCAAAAGAACATTTTGCAAATGCTTCAAATGGCGATGTAAGGAGTTCTCTCAATGCACTTGAACTAGCCATTATTTCTACGGAACCTGATGAGTTTGGAGTCATTACCATTACTCTTGATATAGCTGAGGAATGCTTACAAATGAAGAGCTTTTCACATGACCGTGATGGGGATGCACATTACGATGTTCTTTCTGCTTTCCAAAAATCAATACGAGGCAGTGATGTAAATGCAGCACTTCATTATTTAGGGAGACTCATTGTCGCTGGTGATTTAGTTAGTATAAGTAGAAGATTAATCGTTATTGCCTATGAAGACATTGGCCTTGCCAATCCTCAGGCAGGTGCGAGAACACTGGCCGCCATCGAAACAGCCGAACGTCTAGGATTTCCTGAAGCGCGGATTCCGCTAGCTAACGCTGTTATTGAGCTATGCCTTTCTCCTAAGTCTAATTCTGCCTATAAAGCATTAGACCTCGCAATTGCTGATATTGACGCTGGTCTAAGCGGTGAAGTGCCACTACATTTGAAGGATGCCCATTATAAAGGAGCCGCCTCCCTTGGAAGAGGGATCGATTACTTATATCCACATGATTATGAAAACGGGTGGGTTAAACAGCAGTACTTACCTGACAAACTAAAAAAGAAGGTTTATTATAAGCCCAAAAATACCGGAAAGTTTGAGCAAGCACTCGCTTCCATCTATGAAAAGCTGATGAAAAATTAACGGACAAGGCGTGTGCTTGTCCGTTTTTTCTCCTCTATTTACTATCTTTAACCGTAGAAATTTTTATGTCTTTTAATAGCTCACGGATGACATAGCTTGCCATAATAAGACCGGCAACAGATGGCACGAAGGCATTCGAAGAAGGTGGCATCTTTGCCTTTCTTATCTCTGCATTCTCTTTCCCAACTACTTTTCGAACATCCTCGCGAATAACGATCGGGCTTTCATCTGAAAAAACTACTGGTATCCCTTTTCTTATACCTTCTTTACGTAACCGTGTACGAATGACCTTTGCAATCGGATCCGTATGTGTTTTTGAAATATCCGCAATTTGGAAACGAGTAGGATCCATTTTATTAGCGGCTCCCATACTTGAGATCATTGGTATATTTCGCTTTAAACATTCTTTCATTAGATGAATTTTATACAAAATAGTATCTGAAGCATCCACTACAAAATCAAGTCCGTATTGAAAGATTTCTTCATACGTCTCCTCTGTATAAAACATCTTTAATGAAATGACTTCACATTCAGGATTGATATCCATTATGCGTTCCTTCATCAAATCGGCTTTAGGTCTTCCCACTGTGGAAAGTAAGGCAATGATTTGACGATTCACATTTGTTATATCAACATCATCTTTATCAATTAAAATGAGACGCCCCACCCCAGACCGCGCTAGTGCCTCGGCAGAGAACGAGCCTACTCCGCCGATTCCTAATACAGCAACTGTACTCCCTTTTAATGTATCAATTCCTTCCTTTCCAATCGCAAGTTCATTGCGGGAAAATTGGTGCAACATCTTCATCACTCCAGCATCTATATTTATGTAGTTGATTACTTAACTTATTTTTCTCGATATGACTATACCATACTCACAAACAAAAACAAGTCTAGGATAGATACATAAAGACCATCAAAAAACCCCTATGCTGATAATAGCATAAGGGTGTAAGGTTATGTAAATAAAGTAAGAATCCCAATCGTGCCGTCGTCGATGCCTTCGTTTTGATCCCGCATAAGCAGGTGGGTGTTCTGTTCCAAGCTTTTGTAAGTCCTAAGCCAAAGGCATTTACGCCACTCGAAAACTCAAACTCCCGTAGTAAAGCTGTTGGTCAAAACTTTAGGTAATACCACGAACACATCAGGATTCTTATGTTTGTTTAAACTATATCATACCTTTATATAAGTTTCAAGATGACTCTATTGTACAGAAATATTACGTTTTAATGACAGATGAAGGTCTGAAAGCTGCGCCTCGCTCACTTCACCCGGAGCATCTGTTAATAAACAGCTTGCACTAGCAGTTTTTGGAAACGCAATTGTATCTCTTAAATTGGTTCTGCCTGCTAGAAGCATGATGAGTCTGTCTAGCCCAAGAGCAATTCCACCATGAGGAGGTGTTCCGTATTCAAAGGCTTCAAGCAAGAAACCGAACTGAGCTCTCGCTTCCTCTGGAGAGAATCCTAAAATACTGAACATTTTTTCCTGAACATCTCTTTCGAAAATACGCAGCGATCCACCCCCAAGCTCATAGCCATTGAGTACAAGATCATACGCCTGTGCTCGAACAAGACCTGGATTTTCGTCTAATAAGTGAAGGTCCTCTCTCACTGGCATTGTAAATGGATGGTGAGCCGCATAATAACGTCCATCTGCCTCATCATACTCAAGTAATGGCCAATCGGTAATCCATAAGAAGTTGAATTTGCTTTGATCGATTAATTCAAGCTCTTTTCCAAGTTTTAATCGAAGAGCACCTAATGCATCAGCCACCACACTCTTTTTATCAGCTACAAAAAGGAGTAAGTCACCCGTTTCAATTGATAACGCAGACGTTAAAGCCGCCTCTTCTTCTTCAGTTATAAATTTAGAGATTGGTCCTTTTATTCCATCCTCTTCCGCTTTTAACCAAGCCAAACCTTTTGCTCCATACACCGCTACAAATTCAGTTAATGCATCGATATCTTTACGAGAATACTTGGTCGCTGCCTGCTTCACATTAATCGCCTTTACTTGGCCACCTGATGAAACCGCTCCTGCAAAAACCTTAAAGCTAGAATTCTTCACGATTTCTGAAAGATCCACTAGTTCCATGCCAAAACGAGTGTCTGGCTTGTCGGAGCCAAAACGTGCCATTGCCTCTTGATAAGGCATGCGGGCAAACGGTATTTCCACTTCCAATCCCTTTACCTTTGACATCATTTCGCTCATCATGTCTTCCATCAATGAAATGATATCATCTTGACTCATAAAGCTCGTTTCAATATCTATTTGTGTAAATTCAGGCTGCCTGTCTGCACGAAGGTCTTCATCACGGAAGCATCTTGCAATTTGATAATACCTTTCAAAACCACCCACCATAAGAAGTTGTTTAAATATTTGCGGTGATTGCGGTAAGGCATAAAATTCACCTGGATGAACACGACTAGGTACTAAATAATCACGTGCACCCTCTGGTGTACTTTTAGTTAGAATGGGAGTTTCTACATCCAAGAATCCTTCACGATCAAGGAAGTTGCGAATAATTTGAGTTACTTGATGACGCATTTTAAATGTCTCAAACATAGCTGGTCTTCTAAGATCCAGGTATCGATATTTCAAGCGAACATCCTCGGATACATCCGTTTGGTCTGCGATTGTAAATGGAGGTGTTTTGGCCTCGTTAATAATTGTAACCTGCTTTGCTTGTACTTCAATTCGTCCTGTTTGGAGGTTTTCATTTATCGTACCCGCTTCTCTCCCAATAACTGTCCCAACTATATCCAAAACGTATTCATTTCGAATTTTTTCTGCTAGAGCTAGAGCTTCTGGTGAAACCTCTGGATTAAACACCACTTGGATTATTCCAGTACGGTCACGCAAGTCAATAAAAATTAATCCACCCAAATCGCGACGTCTTTGCACCCATCCCTTTAACGTAATATTTTCTCCAATATGCTGTTCTGTTACCTCTCCACAAAAATACGTTCTACCGTACATATTCCTATCTCCCTTTTTTATAAATTGCTGAAAATTCTTCCATAAATGTATCTAACGGTACTTCAATTTGATTTCCACTTTCCATGTCCTTCACGCTGATTTTATTCGCTTGAAGTTCATCGTCTCCTAGGACTGCTACATACTTGGCTTGCAAACGATCCGCTGTCTTCAACTGAGCTTTGATTTTTCGATCAAGATAATCTCGTTCCGCAGAATAACCTGCTTTACGTAGTTCATGTAAAAGCTTTACAGTATAGTCCTTGGCTGCCTCACCTAATGAAGCAAGAAAACAATCAATTCCCTCTGTCACTGGAAGTTCAATTCCTTCCGCATGAAGTGCTGCCAAACAGCGTTCAATGCTAAGTGCAAAGCCAATACCTGGAGTTTCTGGTCCACCACTTTCTTCTACAAGCCCATTGTAACGTCCCCCGCCACAAAGAGTCGTAATGGCTCCAAACCCTTCAGCATCACTCATTATTTCGAAAGCCGTTTGATTGTAGTAGTCTAGGCCCCTTACTAGATTCGGATCGACTTCAAAATCAATCCCAAGGTCAGTTAAATATTGTTGAACTTTATCAAAATATTTTTTAGAATCATCATTTAAATATTGTAGGATGGATGGCGCTGATGACATAAGCTCATGGTCACGATCCTTCTTACAGTCAAGGATTCGCAGAGGATTTTTTTCTAATCTTGATTTACAATCCCCACAAAACTCATCAATTCTTGGTGAAAAATGATTGATTAAGGCATCTCTGTGAGCGTTTCTACTTTCCTTGTCACCAAGGCTATTAATAATTAGCTTTAGCTTCTTCAAGCCTAAAGATTGATAAATGCTCATAGCAAGAGCAATTACCTCTGCATCAATAGCGGGATCTGCACTGCCAAGCGCTTCCACACCAAACTGGACAAATTGACGGTATCTCCCTGCCTGTGGTCTTTCATAACGGAACATCGGCCCCATGTAGAAAATTTTCACTGGTTGGTTAGCGTAACCAAACATTTTATGTTCGACAAAAGATCGTACCGCAGCTGCTGTTCCCTCTGGACGTAGAGTTAAACTTCTTCCTCCACGGTCCTCAAACGTATACATTTCCTTCTGAACAATATCCGTTGTATCGCCTACACCCTTGGTAAACACTTCTGTATGTTCAAAGATCGGTGTACGAATCTCTTTATATTGAAATCTCTCGCATAAATCTCTAGCAACCGTTTCAATAAATTGCCATTTTTCAACTTCTCCTGGGAGAATATCTTGTGTTCCTCTTGGTAGCTTTAACGCCATTTGGAACCCCTCCTAGCTATCTTTTTATGTAAATATAATCGTAAGAATGCAAAAAACTCCCGTCCCTTGTACTATTACATACAAGGGACGAGAGTTAATATCCCGTGGTGCCACCCTAATTGAAGCAGCTAAAAAAAGCCACTTCCACTTTTACAGTTAACGCCTGTCAACGTTCCTCTCCTACTAAATCATATGATTGTTCGAAGTGAAGCCTACGGAGTGTTCTTTCATTAAGCCACAATGCGGAAATGCTTTCAGCCTATCGACATTTCCTCTCTTTTCACGTGGGAGTTTAACTACTTTGCTCCATCAAACGGTTATTCGTCTTTAATATTAGTTTATATATTACGTTCGAGTATTCAGAATGTCAAGATATATTACAAAACTTACGATCTCTCTAATCTTTTTTTCAGCTTTTTCACATCTCGTATCGATAGACCAAACTCACTAGCTAATTCTACCATATTTGAGTTTTTTTCTTTCTGAATAAAATCATGAAAATCGACACCAAAAATTTGGTTATCTCCATCATGTGTAGAAAACGCCTTATCACTATATCTCATATGTTATCACCCCGTCTATTATCTCCCCTTTAGTTTGTCCCTTTTTTAAGAAAAAGTTTCAGCTAAATAACATTGTTCATTAATTTATAGGGAAAAATTATTCGCATCGTATTAACATATGTAAATTCTTCCTTTATTATAGAGGTTGGCACATAAAACTATTACATCAATACCCTTACATACCACTTATCAGGGAGGGAGATTCACACTTGTACAAAAATAAATACATATTGTTTTTTCTGACATTTCTTCTTTTATGCAGTCCATTCCCCAATGAACCCGAGTCAGCATTTGCCGAAGGGTCAACCATTGAAATAACAACTGACACTTTAAATGTAAGAGAAGGACCAGGACTTAGTTATAAAGTCATTGAGGTGGTAAAACGCGGGGACCGTTTTTCTGTAATAGAGGAAAAATCAGACTGGATTCAAGTATCCTTAAATTCCTCTGAAAAAAAAGGATGGGTAGCCGCTTGGCTTGTTAAAAAACATTCTGCAAATGAAGTTTCGTCGTCAAAGAGTGGAATTGTAACAGCGAATCAACTCCGTGTGCGTTCAGGTCCTAGCACCTCTTATAAGGTAGTATCATCTTTATCTCAAGGTGCTACCGTTACAATTATCAAAACAGAATCAAACTGGCATCAAATTAAAACCACTAGTGTAACAGGATGGGTAGCAGCGGAATTTATCCAAGAGATAAAATCTGATACAGGAGGCTCTAGCAGTAGTCAGCAGACCGGAAAGGTAACCACAAACAATCTAAATGTTCGTTCTACCGCTTCCACATCAGGTACAATCCTTGGAAAGCTTCAAAAGGGTAGCACGGTTACAATCCAAAGTGTGGAAAACAAGTGGGTAAAAATAATATATAATGGACAAGCAGCCTGGATTAGTAAAGAATTTGTAGAAGTTAACTCTACTTCTTCTCAGCCTTCCGTTCCAAATCCAACAACCACGAATTCTTCAAGTGGGTTGATTGGGACGATTACGGCAACTACTCTGAATGTTCGAAGCACAGGTTCTCTAAGTGGCAAAATCGTAGGAACGGTTTCAAAAGGACAAGTATTTGATATTTTAGCTGAAGAAAATAATTGGGCAAAAATTAAGCTAAAAAACGGGCAATTAGGTTGGGTAGCTAGTTGGTACCTTTCCAAAGAACAGTCTTCAACAACCACTAAGGTGGATGTTGAAGAAAATAGTACCGTAACAATCCTCTATAACGGAACAAATATCCGAAAGTCGGCTACAACAAACAGTTCAGTCATTAGTAGAGCAAATGCCGGTGAAGCTTTTACTGTTTTTTCTGTGCAAAATGACTGGTACGAAATTCAGTTAAAAAATGGATCAAAAGGATTTGTAGCGGGATGGCTTGTAACAGCAAGTGGAGCCTCTCAGCAAATTGAGAGACCTGGTGCAGAACAATACTTAAAAAATAAAGTTATTGTCATTGACCCTGGTCATGGTGGTCGAGATACAGGAGCGACTGGTATTAAGGGCAGTTATGAAAAGAACTTGACGTTGAAAACCGCTCAACTATTGTACGATAAATTAAAAACAGCAGGAGCCAACGTAGTCATGACTCGAAACACAGATTCGTATTTATCGCTAAGCTCTCGCGTTGGTATGTCACATACATATGCGGCTGATGCGTTCATTTCGATTCATTATGATAGCATTCTCGACTCCTCGGTTCGAGGGATGACCTCTTATTATTATCATAACTATCAGCAAAGTTTGGCTACTGCTGTAGGCAAAGAGGTTGCTAGTTTCACCAAGCTAAAAGATCGTGGTGTTCGCTATGGTGATTATCATGTGTTAAGAGAAAATAAACGGTCATCTGTACTTTTAGAATTAGGCTATTTAAGTAATTCTGCGGAAGAAACATTAGTCAATTCAGAGAGCTATCAAGCAAATGCAGCCACTGGAATATATCAAGGGTTGGCAAAATACTTTAAATAAGGCTTTTTTAATAAAGATATTGTTGTTAAAATCTTAAAGCCGATTTTAACGCGGAAATAGCCATTTTGCGCTAAAGAATTTAGTTAGCAGTCTCTTTTCTTAAGAAAAGAGACTTAAATAAAAAAAGCGAGTTCAATTGAACTCGCTTTTTTACTTGCTCTCAATGATCAGTGTCACCGGGCCGTCGTTAATAAGTGCTACGTCCATCATTGCTCCAAATTGGCCTGTTTCAACCTTAACACCTTGCTCCCGTAACAATTGGTTAAATTGATCGTATATCACACTAGCATGATCTGGGTGAGCGGCCTCCATGAAGTTAGGTCTTCTCCCTTTACGACAATCACCGTATAAGGTAAATTGAGAGATTGACAAAATTTCACCTTCCACTTGAGACAAGGATAAATTCATTTTCCCTTCCTGATCCTCAAACACACGAAGATTGACAATTTTCTCTGCAACATACTTTGCATCTTCCATTGTGTCACCGTGTGTAATACCAACAAGAAGAACAAATCCTTTTGTAATTTCCCCTATCGTTTGACCATCTACTGTCACGCTAGCTTCTTTGCTTCTTTGAACAACCACTCTCATATAAGTAAACTCCTTAACTTTCTAATTCATTACTCTGCGAACAGAATATATATCAGGAATTTGCTTAATACGTTCCACGACCTTTTGTAAATGACTTACATTATTAATAGCAATAGACATATTGATGGTTGCCATCTTATTTCGGTCAGACTTTCCGGAAACCGCTGATATGTTTGTTTTCGTTTCATTCACAGCCTGTAGAACTTCATTTAATAATCCGCGGCGGTCGTACCCACTGATTTCAATGTCCACGTTATATTCCTTTTTATTATTTAAGCCTGTTTCCCATTCAACAGGAATCAGTCTAGCCTTTGCATCCTCAGTATCGATGTTTGAACAATCCGCACGATGGACAGAGACACCGCGACCTTTCGTGATAAAGCCAACAATCTCGTCTCCTGGAACAGGACTGCAGCATCTAGAGAGCCGTATGAGAAGATTGTCAATTCCCGTCACCCTCACACCTGATTCCCTCTTTTTCGTTGAAGGGAATGACTTTAATTCTGACACTGCATTTGAAATCGTGCTTACCTGCTCAAGATCTCGTTTCTTTCTCCATTTCTCAGTCAAGCGATTGGCTACTTGAAGAGCAGTGATCCCGTTATATCCAACGGCCGCATACAAGTCATCTTCATGGAAAAAGTTAAATTTCTCACTAACTCTTTTCACATTTTCAGGCGTTAAGATTTCCTTCACATCAAAATCCATGCTTCGTATTTCTCTCTCAACCTGCTCGCGACCCTTTTCAACGTTTTCATCCTTACGTTGCTTCTTAAAGAATTGACGAATTTTATTTTTGGCTTGTGACGTTTGAGCTAACTTTAACCAGTCTTGACTAGGGCCGTATGAATGCTTTGAAGTTAAAATCTCGATAATATCCCCTGTTTTCAACTTGTAATCAAGGGTAACCATCTTACCGTTCACCTTAGCACCAATTGTTTTATTTCCGATTTCAGAATGGACACGATAAGCAAAATCAATTGGTACAGAACCAGACGGTAGCTCAAATACATCTCCTTTTGGCGTAAACACAAACACCATATCAGAAAATAAATCAATTTTTAAGGATTCCATAAACTCCTCAGCATTTGCTGTATCATCTTGGAATTCTAATATTTCTCTAAACCATGTTAATTTTTCTTCAAGAGAAGATCCTTCATTAGCTGATTTCCCTTCTTTATACGCCCAGTGTGCAGCAATCCCAAATTCAGCAATCTCATGCATATCAAAAGTACGAATCTGAACCTCTAATGGATCACCTTTTGGTCCAATAACGGTCGTATGAAGAGATTGGTACATATTTGGTTTAGGCATGGCAATATAATCTTTAAATCGTCCAGGCATTGGCTTCCAACAAGTATGAATGATTCCTAACACTGCATAACAATCTTTTATCGAATTTACGACGATTCTTATTGCAAGCAAATCATATATTTCGTTAAACTGCTTGTTTTGAATCGCCATTTTTCGATAAATGCTATAAATATGTTTAGGACGCCCAGAGATTTCTGCTTTTATCAAAACTTCATCCAGGCTCACTCGCATTTCCTTAATAACATCGTCTAAGTATTGCTCACGTTCTGCACGCTTTTTCTTCATTAAATTTACAATCCGGTAATACTGCTGAGGATTTAAGTAACGTAGTGCGGTATCCTCAAGTTCCCATTTAATTTTAGAAATCCCTAATCGATGTGCTAATGGTGCGAAAATTTCTAATGTTTCATTTGATATACGTCTTTGCTTCTCGACTGGTAAATGCTTTAACGTACGCATATTATGGAGTCGGTCAGCTAATTTAATTAAGATAACCCGAATGTCTTGCGCCATTGCTACGAACATTTTTCGATGATTTTCTGCCTGCTGTTCTTCATGAGATTTATACTTAATCTTCCCGAGTTTAGTAACACCGTCGACAAGCATGGCCACTTCTTCGCCAAATTCCTTTGCCATATCTTCAATCGTTACATCTGTATCCTCAACGACGTCATGAAGAAAACCCGAAGCAACCGTAGCTGGGTCCATTTCCAAGTCAGCCAATATTCCTGCAACTTGTATGGGATGAATAATGTACGGTTCACCTGATTTACGATATTGTTCACGATGAGCATGCTTTGCGAATTCATATGCCCTTTTCACATATGCTGCATTTTCATCATTTAAATATTTCTTCGTTCGGTCGATGACTTGTTCGGCGGTCAACACTTGATCATTCGCCATATAATCACCTTTAACTTTCTATGTTACCCCATGAATGTGAGGAATATATTTTTTATCATAATAAAACTAATATTGTTACTATTATCGAAAAAAAAACTCAATATGTAAAGGGAAAGCCTGTTATTTTTCTGGGAAAATTAAAAATAATGTCGAATCATGTCATTTCCAATCAAAATAAATGAAAAAAAGCGCAACGATTGCTGCGCTTTTTTGTCTATTTTAGTATTCCATTAAAGTTAAGATATCATATCCATCTAATTTATCTCTTCCATCTAAATAGGATAGCTCAATTAAGAAGGCAATTCCTGCAACAACTCCGCCTAATTGCTCTACAAGTTTAATTGTTGCATCAATCGTTCCACCAGTTGCCAGCAAATCATCCGTGATTAATACACGTTGCCCCGGTTTAATTGCATCCTTATGGATCGTTAATACGTCACTACCATATTCAAGGCCGTAGTTCACTTTTACGGTTTCTCTTGGTAGTTTCCCTTCTTTTCTAACTGGAGCGAATCCTACCCCTAAAGAATATGCCACTGGACATCCGATAATAAAACCACGAGCTTCTGGACCTACTACGATATCAATATTTCTTTCTTTTGCATAATCTACAATACGATCGGTTGCGTAACGGTACGCTTCACCGTTATCCATTAATGTTGTAATATCTTTAAACTTAATTCCTGGCTTTGGCCAATCTTCTACAATCGTTACATATTTCTTTAAATCCATTACTTTACTTCCTCCTCAATTTCCACCGAGCCTCGAATACATTCATCCAACCAGGAGTGAAGTACCTGATAGGAGGAATATAATAATTCTTGTTCAAGCGCTAAATCTTCTTGTTTTTTCTGATATGTTTTAGAGCTCGTTAGATCTCGTTTATGACTGCTAGTGTTAAGTGTAATAAATCCATTGTTTATTTTAACAAAATCCAGTTCAAAAAACACCTGTGACATAAAATCAATTGTTTCTCTAGACCAGCCACGGTATTTTGCTAAATCATCACCGTACTTTTCCAAATCGAAAGGTGCCTTTTTTGATAAAAACGCATAATACCATTTGAAATGATCTCTTGTTGGGATCGTACTGAAAAAGTCACTTTCCTCTTTGTAAAAATGCGCATAAATTCTAGCAGGTTTCTTTCCATTCAGTAATGAAGTCAATAATTCCTTCGATGTTGGCAGATCATATAAAACCACATACTGATCATCTATAACCATATTTCTAGCTTGCTCAACCGTATCAATAAGATGTAATCGATCCGAAAGTGCCTGTTTTATATTCTCTGAAATCTCGTTATTAAAGCTTATCCACTTGCTAGTAGGAACCATTTCCTTAACCTTACCAACCTGCTTTATTCCACGATAATCAAATAATTGCCATTCATTTATAGCCAGATCATGTAAAAAGATTTGGGGCTTCCTTATATTATTCCATTCATTTATAGACAATTCACCTACGACTGAGAGCTTCGATTGTGGCGATATATGATCTACCTTTTCACCTAGATGAAAACCGATTCCGTCCAGGATGGAGCCTTCATGTTCTAATGTTAGTTTTAAATGGCTTTGATTAGCACCGATTTTCTTAATTTGCGTTATATTCGCATCTCTCACCAAAATCTTTGGTTTTTTATTGCTCGTCCCAAATGGTGCAAGAAGTTGTAGCTCCTCTAAAGCATTTAGCTGAACATCTTTAATTGACATTTCTAAATCAACTACCGTGATTGGGATGAAATCTTCCTCAGACAGTTGATTTATTGCGAGCTCATTTAATCTGGATCTTAATTCATCCACGTCCTCAAGTTTTAGCGTCATACCTGCCGCCATAGGATGTCCACCAAAATGAGGTAGAATCTCCCTACATGTGGAAAGATTCTTAAATAAATCAAATCCTTCAATGCTTCTAGCTGAGCCTTTAGCAATACCTTTCTCCCGATCAAAGCTTAACACAATCGTAGGTCGGTAAAATGCTTCTACTAATCTAGATGCAACAATCCCAACAACTCCTGCATTCCAGCCTTCATGTCCAACAACAATTACAGAATTCTCCCCAATAGGATAGAAATCATTTACTTGTTGAATCGCTTCATCTGCAATGCTTGATACAATTCGTTGCCGTTCCTTATTGTACGAATCGATTTCCTCTGCGAGCATTTCCGCTTCATCCAAGTCTTCGGATAAAAGTAAGTGAACAGCTGGATCAGCTGAGTCTAACCGACCTACTGCATTGATTCGAGGTCCTATCGTAAAACCAATCGTTTCCTCATCTATGGTTTGTTGTTCGATACCAGCTTGTTTACAAAGCGCCTTGATCCCTGATCTACTACTGCTTCTTATTTTTTTTAACCCTCTTTTTACTAGATAGCGATTTTCATCAACCAAAGGGACAAGGTCAGCAATCGTTCCAATCGCTACAAATTCAAGTAAATGCTCAGGAAGTTGACCTAGTAAGGCCTGTGAAAGCTTAAATGCTACTCCTACCCCAGCTAATTCTTTAAAAGGGTATGTACTTCCCGATAGCTTTGGATGAATAATTGCTAGTGCTTCAGGGAGGATTGGACCTGGTTCATGATGGTCGGTAATAATCAAATCCACACCAAGATTCTTTAAGACACTTGCCTCATGTACAGCTGAAATACCGGTATCCACAGTGATTATTAGTTTCACTCCACTTTCGTGAGCATGACGAAAAGCGGGTTCGTTTGGACCGTACCCTTCTGTAAAACGATTGGGAATATAAAAGTCGACAATTGCACCTAGTTCTTTTAATGTAAGCATCATGACAGATGTACTCGTTACACCATCGGCATCGTAATCACCAAAAATTAATATCGGTTCTTGGTTTTCAATTGCTTGATGAATTCTATTAACCGCAATGTCCATCCCTATTAATAGATATGGATCATGACATTGTTCCTCATGTTCATACAAAAATTTTTTAGCTAGAGATGCTGTATTAAATCCTCTTCGTACAAGCAAAGAAGCTACAAGAGGAGATATCTTTAATTCGCTACAAAGCTCTTTCACATCGTCTTCACTTTTATGCTGTTGAACACTCCAGCGTGATTTTGGCTTTAACATTCCTTCACCCCTTAGCTTTTCTATTATACTTTAGGCGGTCTACTGTTTCAATGAAATGGTTTCCCCAGTTAGTAAATAAAAAAGCCCGCTTTTAAGCAGACTCTTCATTTAATCATAGGTATTGTCACTATTATCTGGATTGTAAGGATTGATATGTACAAACACATTTTCAACATGTCTTTCTTCCATAAGTTTTTGCTTTACCTTTTTCCCAACCCGGTGCCCTTCTTCGACTGTTATATAAGGATCGACAGATATTTTCAAATCAATAATCACATAGTGACCGTGTTCCCTTGCGTGTAGTTCATCAATCTTTTTAACCTCTGATATGCTTTCAACAATCTTTCGAAGTTCTATCGTATCCTCTTCATGTAGAACATGATCAAGGGCATTGTGAATCGATTCACTCCCCAGTTTCCATGCTAATTTTAATATAAGAATGGATACAAATAACCCTGCTACCGGATCTGCATATACGAGCCAGCCAATAGCAAGCTTTTCCCCTAAAATCGCACACCCAATCCCCACCAACGCAGCTAAAGACGAATACACATCTGACCTGTGATCATAAGCAGTTACAATTAAGGCATCACTGTTTAACTTCTTCCCCATCGAGAAGGTATAACGGTACATGGTCTCTTTAATGGCAATTGATACAATCACTGCCACAAGAGCAATTAGTTTAGGGGCTTCAATCGGCTGGAAAAACGCTTGAAAGGAGGATTTTCCAATCTCAAACCCAACTAAAACCAATAAAACGGCCACAATAATGGCTGCGATCGACTCCGCCTTGCCGTGTCCATATGGATGATCTTCATCTGGTGGTTGTTTAGCAGCACGCAGTCCTATAAAAACAGCTAAAGAGCCCGCCACATCTGAAGCCGAATTAACAGCGTCAGCAACTAAAGCCCGACTGTTTGCATACACACCAATTACCCATTTCAAAACAGCTAAAATTAAATTCCCGATAATCCCAATAATTGCTACAAATTCGGCTTTTTTAAATCGCTCTTGATTTTCCAATACTTAACTCTCCTTCAACCCATTCACTACCCATTAGTGTAACCAAAAAATCCTTTTCAAAAAGAGAAACCACAGAGAAATATTCCCTGTGGTTCTAGAATTAAACCTGTGGCTCGTCTGTTCTTTCTCTTTTTACTTTTTCAGTTATTAGAACTCCCTTTTGCTTAAGTTCTTTTGCTTTCATCACTAGCCATAGTTGAGCAGCGATAAAAATAGAGGAGTATACACCAACAACTAGTCCGATTAGCAACGCTAATGAGAAATTAAGAATGGAGGAACTTCCAAATAGCAGTAAAGCAACAACGGCAATAACTACAGTTAAGACCGTATTTACTGATCTTCCTAATGTTTGACGTAAACTACTATTTACAACGTCAGCAAGTTCTTCATAAGTTTTAATTCTCTTTTTCTTAGCCAAGTTTTCTCTCATTCGGTCAAATGTTACGATTGTGTCATTGATTGAGTAACCGACAATGGTTAAGACGGCTGCAATAAACGTTAAATCTACCTCTAGTCTTGTAAAACTAAACAAAACAATAATGAAGAAAACATCATGTAAGAGAGCGACAATTGCAGCAAGAGCCATTCTCCACTCAAAACGAATCGATACATAGAGAATAATTCCAATGGATGCTATCGCTACAGCAATCATTGCATTTTTAGCTAACTCTTTTCCAACCACTGGGGAAACCGTGCTGATATTAGGATCAGAACCGTATAATTCTTTAAAGTGTGCTTTAAGCTCAGCAATTTCTTCCTTTGGTAATACACCTAAAAAGCGAACCACGGCAACGTCATTATTGTCTCCAGACATGACAATATTTTCAGCTTCAAGATCAAATTTCGCAAACTCATGTTTTAACTGTTCAATTTCAATTGGTTTATCGGACGGTACTTCCACCCTCGTTCCACTTGCAAAGTCAATTCCTAGATTGAGCTTAAACAAGATTAGAACGACCAGTCCGACTGAGAATAATACACCTGAAATGGTAAAGATGATTTTATGATTTTTCACAAAATCCCATCGATCGAATCTTGTAGGTAAATCAATGGCATCATAACCTTCAGAAATATCTTTCATATCTTTCTTTCTTACACCGAGCCAAGTAGGGCGCTTACTTAGGAAACCGCTTTTCACCCACAAACCTAGCAATAGACGAGATGCAAAAACAGCAGTAATAAAGCTTCCTAAAATCGAGATAATTAACATCGTTGCAAACCCTTTAACAGAGCTTGTTCCATAGAAAAATAGTACTCCAGCGGCAATAATGGTCGTGATGTTCGAGTCAAAAATAGTCCAAAACGCACCTTTACTACCCACTTCATAAGCCGACTTAACCGTTCTTCCAACCTTTAGTTCTTCCTTAATTCTCTCATACGTAATGATGTTCGCATCTACAGCCATACCCACCCCGAGGATTAGAGCTGCTATTCCTGGTAGTGTTAACACTCCATTCATCCAATCGAAGATCAGGAGAATTAGGTAAATATAAAGAGAGAGTGTAATAACAGCAATAAATCCAGGGAAACGATAATAGAAAAGCATGAATAAGAAGATGACACTAATTCCTACGATTCCAGCAAACACCGTCTCATTTAGTGCTTCTTCCCCAAATTGAGCACCAACAGAGGTTGAATACACTTCGGTAAGCTGAACAGGAAGTGCTCCCGCATTTAACAAAGAAGCCAACGTCTTTGCTTCTTCTAATTCAAAATTCCCGACAATGGAAACGGTATCTTGATTAAACACTTGATTTACATTTGGATTGGACAGAAATTTTGGTTCTTCCTTGGCAAGTTCTGCTTGGTAAGAATCTTCCCCTTCTTCAAAATCTAACCAGATAATTAATTGATTTTGAGGAGCCATTCCAACAATTTCTTGTGTCACTTCTCGAAATTTATCCGCACTCTTTAACTGTAAAGAGATGCTCGGTTGGTTGTTTTCATCAAAGGTTTGCTTCGCACCACCCTCAACTAAATCCGTACCATCCATCATGATTTCATCATTAGCATTTCGGAACGTTAAATTCGCCTCTGTCGAAAGAATTTCACGAGCTTGGTCCTGGTCAGATACACCGGCAAGCTGAACACGAATCCGATTATCACCTTCAATTTGAATGACCGGCTCACTTACCCCAAGTACGTTAATTCGATTATCTAATGCCTCTACCGTACTATTTAAAACTTCCTGGTCAATTTTTTGCCCTTTTTTAGCAGGTTCCACTTCGTAGAGGACTTCAAATCCTCCTTGAAGGTCCAATCCTAGTTTTATATTTTTTAAAATACTATTCGTAGTTGTCCCAATTGTACTTGCAAAAAGAAGCAGCAATAACAAAAAGGCCACAATTCTACTGCGTTTGACCATTATGTATAAATCCTCCTTAACATTGTAACCCAGGCAAGGTAACACCATGATACCTGCTTGTTTTTTCTATTCTAATATTATGAAACAGTTAGGAAATTGTGTCAATTTATGGACAAGTATGTACTTATTTCAATAGTTCCCTTCTTTCTTCCTCATTCGCAAGTGAAAATTCATCCGACTTAAATGCTTCAACAGTCGCGTAATTCATATATTCTCCTACATTTACAGAAAGAATATCTGAGACTAACTCATAGATCTTAACGTCCTCCTTCGGTTTTCTCCACTTCTTCTTACTTAAGAACTCCCAAAGACTATCTTGACTAATCTTCCCATATCCAAGAAGAAAAAATTCTTCCATCTTACTAATTAATGCTGGGTGTACTTCTTTACGAAAACGATCGTAATTATGGCCGATTTCCATATCGAGCCGCCTCCTAATACTAGAGTATAAAATATAGAGAAATTTATAAGACCTTGTCATGCTTTGTCCACATAGGTGCATATAGTTAATTGTATATGATTATACCTATTTTGAGAAGGCAGGTAGCGAGATGTCAAAGTTTTTAAAAGGAACAATAATTTTGTTAGTTGCCGGCTTTGTGACAAGAGTTCTTGGTTTTATTAATAGGATTGTGATTGCAAGGTTTATAGGCGAAGAAGGTGTTGGATTATATATGATGGCCTTTCCGACACTTATTCTTGTTGTCACTCTCACACAACTAGGCCTACCGGTGGCTATTTCAAAAAATATAGCAGAAGCAGAGGCGAAAGGTGATACAAAGAAAATAAAACAAATACTTATTGTTTCTTTGGCAACAACCTTTACTTTATCCCTCATCTTTACTCCTGCTCTATTTATACTTGCACCGTACTTATCAGAAACTCTTTTTACAGATCCACGCACACATTTACCATTGCTCGCGATTGCTCCAATCATACCGATCGTTGCACTTTCTTCTGTGCTAAGAGGATATTTCCAAGGCAGACAAAATATGAAACCTTCTGCTATTTCACAAGTGATCGAACAAGCGGCTAGAATCACATTGATTGCGGTATTAACAAGTATGTTTATGCCATATGGAGTAGAATACGCAGCAGCAGGAGCCATGGTTGCATCTGTAATTGGAGAGCTTATCTCATTGATTTATCTGGTTACTTCATTTAAGCTCAAGAAACAATTTCGAGTTAGAAAGAAATTTTTCAAGCATGTGCAAGAAGGAAAATCAACATTTCATGAACTGATGGGCGTTGCTTTACCAACGTTAGGAAGTAGGATGATTGGTTCCATTGCGTGGTTTTTTGAACCGATAGTCGTCTCACATAGCTTAGCTATTGCTGGTGTTGCCGCCATTACTGCAACAAAGCAATATGGAGCATTAACAGGCTTTGCTATGCCGCTTTTACTCTTGCCATCGTTTATTACTTTATCGCTGTCCACGTCGCTCGTTCCGGCAATCAGTGAGGCAAATTCGCAGAATAATAAAAAGCTGATTGAATATCGACTACAACAAGCACTACGCTTTGCTTTTTTGACAGGTGGATTATCGGTTGTGATACTCTATGTTTTAGCTGAACCCCTTATGGAGGTCATGTATGGATCTTCTAGCGGAGCGTACTTTATTCAAATCATGGCACCATTCTTCCTCTTCTATTACTATCAAGGACCATTACAAGCTACTCTGCAAGCACTGGATCTAGCAAGGGCCGCTATGATTAACTCGCTCTTTGGGTCTGTTGTAAAAACAGCTGTTATATTTTTATTAGCTAGTCAGCCAAGCTTTGGTATTAAAGGGGCAGCGTTAGGGATTGTATTCGGCTTTTTAGTGGTGACTCTCCTCCATTTTGCAACGGTTCTAAAGAAAATTTCTTTCACCTTTTATATTTGGGATTATTTACTAACTTTTGCTAGTATGGGCGTTTCTGGATGGGCTGGTTTATCCTCCTATAATTACTTCAAAGGGGACTTGCCATTATCACTTAACGTGATCGTAAGCTGTGCGGCCATTACTATCTCCTATACACTACTTATTATCATTGCTGGGCAAATTAAAAGAGAAGAAATGATCCGAGTGCCTTTCATTGGGAATGTGTTGTCAAAACTAATTTTGCGTTAAAAAAGAGGTGATCGATTGCTCACCTCTTTTTTGCATCTATCATATCTACAAAAAATTTCCCATCTTGATAGCTGCAAAAGGAAATTTCTTTTACTTGAGTATATCCCAGTTTCTTTAGTTCCTGAAGAAGCCAAAATTTATTTTTCTCTATACGTTGTAAATTACTTTCTTGAACCTCCCCATCCAATATTAACGGGATGGTAATTCCCCCTTTATTTTGGCTTTTCTCATAAACAGATAGCTTTCCTGATGTTTCAAGTATCGCAAATTCTACATCAGCAATATTACGAATATCCTTATCTCTTAGCTGCAAAAGTAGATCATCGAAATTGTAGCGTTGTTTTCTCATTTCATGTTCATCGATTTTTCCGTTGTTAATTATGATGGAAGGCTTTCCGTCTAACATATCTCTAATCTTTTTACTTTTTAAGGAAAAAAAGGCCAAGGTGATTTGAATAATCATGAGTACAGCCATCGGCAAAATATTATTCACTATTGTTTCTTCTGGCTTTTCGATGCCGACGACCGCTATCTCTGCGATCATAATATAGACAACCAAATCTAATACGTTTAACTCTCCAAGCTCTCTCTTCCCCATTAGTCGAAAAATAATAGAAATCACTCCGTATAAGAGAATTGTACGAATAACAATTAAAAAATATTGATCCAAAAGAACCGCTCCCTTTAAGTTCATTCCTTTTTATTGTTTGCAAATCTGCAGAAAACATGAACAAAATGTGATTCTATTTAGAAAAACTCATGAATATGCTTGTACTAAGCAATTACTGCAAAAGTATTAGAAGGGAGAGGGGTCCAATCGAAGAATCGAAAAATTTTGGCAATGCCGTACTATACGGGGTCATAACTGTATTTTTATTTGCAATTGTTAGTTCGGTTATATTTTCCTTAATTCTCCGATTTACACCAACTAGCGAATCTTCATTACAATTTGTTATTACTGGTGTTTCATTTATCACTTTGTTTTTTGGTGGGTTCGTATCAGGGGGAAAAGGGAAACAAAAAGGCTGGCTAGTTGGAGGCCTCACTGGCATTGTTTACACCACAATCATTTTTTTATTCCAATTTTTAGGAATGGATAGTTTGTTTTCTTTTGAAGAAATCGTTTATCATGTTTGCTATATTTTAACAGCCATGATGGGTGGAATTTTAGGTGTTAATATAAGTACCACATCTAAAAGAACTGCATAATACGCAATAAAAGAGGCAAACCCGTTAAGGTCTGCCTCTTTTTATGTGTTATGCATTTGCTACAGAGCTAGATTCAAGCACTTCTCTAATAGCAGCGCGGTCGTATGTAAGACGACTTCCATCACCACATTTAATAACTACCTTGCCTTCGTCTAATGCATCGACTGTTCCGTGTAGGCCACCAATCGTCACGATTTTATCCCCTTTTTTCAGGTCGCTTTGCATTTTCGAAACCGCCTTTTGACGCTTTTGCTGTGGACGAATTAACAGGAAGTAAAATAATGCAAACATTAGGATTAATGGACCTAATGTACCTAATAGTCCTTCCATTGTCTAACCTCCTTTCAATGTCTTATCAATTTAGAAGTTTTTTGCATTCGGCTGATTAAAGCCATACTGTTCAAAAAATTCTTCTCTGAAGTCCCCTAAGCGATCTTCTCGGATTGCTTGTCTGACATTCTCCATTAATTTTAACAGAAAATATAAGTTATGGTAAGTTGTAAGTCTTATTCCGAACGTTTCATCACAACGAATCAAGTGACGAATATAGGCACGAGAATAGTTTTTGCAAGTGTAGCAATCACAATTTGGATCAAGTGGTCCAAAATCTCTTGCATACTTCGCATTCTTTACAACCAATCTACCTTCACTCGTCATCAATGTTCCGTTTCTAGCTATTCTAGTTGGTAAAACACAATCAAACATATCAATTCCTCGAATAGCCCCATCGATTAGAGAATCTGGAGAACCTACTCCCATTAAATATCTTGGCTTATTCGATGGTAATAGAGGGGTTGTGAACTCTAGAACTCGATTCATAATATCCTTCGGTTCACCAACAGATAGACCACCAACTGCATATCCTGGGAAGTCGAGAGAAACAAGGTCACGTGCACTTTGTTTCCGAAGTTCCTCGTATTCCCCACCTTGTACAATACCGAATAGTCCTTGATCCTCTGGACGTTGATGCGCACTTAAGCATCTTTCTGCCCAACGCGATGTACGTTCGACCGATTTCTGCATATACTCATACGTAGCAGGGAATGGTGGACATTCATCAAAGGCCATCATGATATCCGAGCCTAATGCATTTTGAATTTCCATTGCTTTTTCTGGTGATAAGAAGAGCTTGTCGCCGTTTAAATGATTTCTGAAATGAACTCCCTCTTCCTCAATCTGGCGAAACTTACTTAGAGAAAATACTTGGAATCCACCAGAGTCAGTTAAAATGGCCCGATCCCAGTTCATAAACTTGTGTAGCCCACCAGCCTCTTTAATAATCTCATGTCCAGGTCGAAGCCATAGATGATAAGTATTACTTAAAATAATCCCTGCCCCCATCTGAACAAGTTCTTCTGGTGACATCGTTTTTACCGTTGCAAGTGTTCCTACCGGCATAAAGACAGGTGTGTCAAATGAGCCATGTGGTGTGTGTACTCTGCCTAATCTTGCCCCTGTCTGTTTACATGTCTTTATTAATTCGTATCGAATAGCCGTCAAAAATAGTCAACTCCTAGTAAGTAATTAAACAATAAGCATCGCATCGCCAAAACTAAAGAAACGATACTTTTCGGTTACTGCTGTTTCATATGCGTGAATGACATTTTCTCTTCCTGCAAGTGCACTTACAAGCATGATTAATGTGGATTTTGGAAGATGGAAATTTGTTATCATTCCATCAATTCCTTGAAATGTATATCCAGGAAAAATAAAAATATCGGTCCATCCACTTTCAGCGACAAACTCGCCGTTATGTTTCGATGCGATCGTCTCTAATGTTCTTGTGGAGGTAGTTCCAACTGAAATGATTCGTCCACCTTGATTTTTTACATCATTTAGTAATCGAGCGGTTCCTTCTGACATCTGATAGAACTCGGCATGCATATCATGTTCTAAAATATCGTCTACACTGACAGGTCGGAATGTCCCTAATCCAACATGGAGTGTAATAAAGGCGATATGAACCCCACGTGAGCGAATTTCTTCTAAAAGCTCTTCTGTGAAATGAAGACCCGCAGTGGGAGCTGCAGCGGAACCACGTTCCTTAGCAAATACGGTTTGATATCGTTCGCGATCCTCTAATTGTTCTTTTATGTAAGGGGGCAGTGGCATTTCACCTAATTGCTCTAATACCTCATAAAAAATACCTTCATAGTTAAATTCAAGCGTTCTACCTCCGTGCTCGGATTCCCCTACACACAGGGCCGTTAAAAGTCCATTTCCAAATGAAATAACTGTACCTTCTTTTACCCTTTTCGCTGGCTTTACTAAAGTTTCCCAACGATCTCCATCCAACTGCTTTAGAAGTAATACTTCAATCTTGGCACCCGTTTCCTTTTTTTCACCGAATAATCTCGCAGGCAAGACTCTCGTATCATTTAAAACTAGGCAATCTCCTGGCCTAATGTACTCTACTATATTTTTAAATATAGTATGCTTTAACTTTCCATTTTCCTTGTCTAATACCATTAGTCTACTGCTTGTTCGTTCCTCTAATGGCGTTTGTGCAATGAGTTCCTCTGGTAAATGAAAATCAAATAAGTCTACTTTCATGCTGTTTCACCCTTCTTAAACACTACTTATATTAACGAAATTTCCCTAAAAAGTAAAAAATTGCAGATAAAATAATACTAACAAGAATAGAGGTAACAATAGGGAAATACACAGTCGTGTTTCCCTTTTTCACAATAATATCGCCTGGAAGCCTACCGATTTGTATAAACTGCATGAGAAAGCCCATAACAAAAATGATTGCCCCTATTGTCATAAGAATCTTTGGAACACCAGTCATTCTGTTGGTACCTCCATATTAAAATGCTTATAAACGAGATTCGTAACAATTCGTCCTCTTGGAGTTCTTTGAAGAAATCCTATTTGAAGTAAATACGGTTCATATACATCCTCAATCGTATGTGATTCCTCTCCAATTGTTGCTGCAATTGTATCTAATCCAACAGGTCCTCCTCTAAACTTCTCGATGATACCCTTTAATAGTTTATGATCAATATGATCCAAACCTAATGGGTCTACCTGAAGAAGTTGTAAGGAGTAAACGGCTAATGAAAGGTCAATCATTCCATTGCCTTTAACTTGAGCAAAATCTCTAACTCGTCTGAGCAGGCGATTCGCAATACGCGGTGTCCCTCTTGAACGCTTGGCAATTTCTAAAGCCGCATCTTTTGTAATTTCTACTTGGAACACTTCACCTGTTCGTAATACGATATCCATCAGCTGATCTTCTTTATAATATTCTAATCTGCTTAAAACTCCAAATCGATCCCGAAGTGGAGCTGAAAGAGAACCTGCTCTAGTTGTGGCACCAACAAGTGTAAATGGTGGTAAATCAAGTCTTACAGACCTCGCAGTTGCCCCTTTTCCAATCACGATGTCAAGACAAAAATCTTCCATGGCTGGATATAATACTTCTTCTATAGCTCTTGGAAGTCGGTGAATTTCATCGATAAATAATATATCACCAGGTTCAAGTGCTGTTAAAATGGCCGCTAGATCTCCTGGCCTTTCAATTGCTGGGCCTGCTGTTGTACGGATATTAACTCCCATTTCATTAGCAATAATGGTTGCTAATGTCGTTTTCCCTAATCCTGGGGGTCCGTATAAGAGAACATGATCAAGCGTTTCTTGACGTATTTTAGCAGCCTCAATAAATATTTCTAAATTCTCTTTTACTTTCGTTTGACCGATATATTGTTTTAATGTTAACGGGCGTAAGCTTTGTTCGAATGATAAATCTTGAACATCTGCCTCACCAGAAATAATCCGATCGTCCAATACTCACTCACCCTTTTTCCAACTCTATTTTAAAAGAAGCTGCAGAGCTTTTTTAATATATTGCTCTGTTTCTAGTGTTTCCACTTCAAGCTTCGGTGTAATTTTCTTTATTTCTTTTTCAGAATAACCAAGCGATAATAATGCTAACATCGCTTCTTCAAGTGCCAGATTTGAATTCTTCGGTTGTTCCACATGTACTTCTTCATTAAATAAATTAGGATAATAATCTGGAAGTGCTTGTTGAAGTTTCCCCTTCAAGTCTAAGATCATTTGTCTTGCTGTTTTCTTTCCTACCCCTGGGAATTTCACTAAAAAAGCTTCATCCTCATCTTCAATTGCTTGAACCACTTGTTCTGGTACGCCAGACGCTAATATGGCTAACGCTCCTTTTGGCCCAATTCCCGATACATTCAGGAGCTTGGTGAAGAGAATTTTTTCTTCCCTTGATGAAAAACCGTATAAAGCGATCAAATCTTCTCTTACATAATGATAAGTAAAAATTCGCATCGCTTGGTTAATATGTTTTGAAAAGCTGAAAGGGTTTGGCGTAGATACTTGGTATCCAATGCCTCCTGCCTCTACAACAATATATTCAGGTCCAATAAATTCGACCGTTCCTTTTATGTAATCATACATGTCACTAAAACTCCTCTAATTTTGCTGTACCTCATTGTATCACAAATATGTTAGTATATGCCTCTAAATGTAAGATGAAAAATGCAAAAAGGAACCGATTCCGGTTCCTTTAATTCGCTTGTTTTTCCTGAACAGTATAATTTTTAAACGTTTCAAGAACTTCGACATACCGATCTTTATTCCTAATCGGTATTCCTTCCTTTAGTTCTTCATGTCTCGTACTTTCTAATTTTCCAATATCCAATTGAAAAAAGGATTGAATAATATTATATTTTTGTGGTTTTCCATAATAGATCGTTAGTACACCATCGTCTGTAATTCCGAAGTAGCCATTAGCTTTTAATAGTGGAGAAATGTCGTCTACATGCTTACGGAACACGACAGATTGGTCATCCATATCCACGACCTGCCATTGATCATATTTTGACCAAAACTGTTCCATTGACCAAATCTTCTCCTCCATTTGCTCCTCACTAACTTCTCCGTCTAAATACACTCGTTCAAGAATCACCCTGACTTCAATGGGTTCTAATCTTGGTGTAGTTTTTGAATCTTCAGCTAGGACATAGTTTGTATGAAAAACGAATACGAGAAGAAATATCCCTAAACAACCGAGCCATTTGGTTCTCATAATGATCACCTCGTTTGAAAGTTACAATAAAGAGCTAATTTCATGATTTCATTTATATAATGACCATTTTTTTCAAATTTATGCCCATTAACGCACGAAAGAGTTGATCATTTGGATCAACTCTTTCGAAATCCTATTCTTTTCCCTGAATTCGGGCCTTTAATGTTCGAAACATTCCTTTTATATCTGCATCAATGGTCTCGCGTGGACCACCATCACGCAAGTCATTATCAATATTTCTGATCCTGCTAAATGTTCCTTCATCCGTCACTACCTGTACCGATCTTCCTCTAAGATAGGGTTGAACCGCTCTTGTGATATCTGCCTTTGTTTCCACATCACGATCGTAGTTTGTTAAATCAACTGCGATTAATACATTGCTCCCATATACCACGGAACGAACATCTTCCACATTGGGAACCTTCGCCGTAACATCACCTATTTTTTCTGCTAAATCTCCTTCATACGCTGTGTAATAGGAGCTTCTTGCTTTACGGGTTTGATCATCTAAATGCCCATGATAATTGGCATCAGCATGACTATAACGGTTATCTTTCTCAAAGAAATTTTTATCCTGTTTAGCTCGAGGGACTGTAGGATTAGCAGGATTACCCGCATCATCTTTTTGCATTAAATGCTGTCTTCGATTCTCTCTGCTTCTCTGTCCTTCCTCACCGAGAGAGTGATCCATTATTTCTACCAATGGACCATCATTTTCATTGTAAATCCTTGCATTTCCACCACCGTTATGATTTTCATTCGAGTAGTATCCAAATGGTTGGCTTATTTCCTGATTACCATTGGTTGCTTCATCCTGGCTACAACCAGCTAAACTAAAGGTTAAGGCAGCAGTGATTGGAAGTAAAACAAGTTTTTTACTCAAGCGAATAACCCCCTCCGCTTATTTGAGAGCATGATCATGCTCATTTATAGGGTGTGAGGGTTTTAGCTTTTTAATCCTGACAGTTACGACCAATTACTCTTCAAGTAAAAGCTTTACCTGCTCTACAAAGCTTTGCCGATCAAAAAATTGCCGTACAGTAAGATCCAGTACCTGTCTTACTTGAAATGTACTTGAATATTGACGAGCTTTAATAAGTCGATTCCATTCCCGAAAGATATCTGTTGGAAATATTAAAGCATACAAAAATCCACGATTATTTAAAAATGGTTCTATTTGTTCGTATTCAGTAAGATCATGTAAAGACCATTCAAGACTCGGCAGGATACGATTGCAATATTGTAAGTAATCACAAGCTGGACTACCGATTGAAACTAAGTCGAAATCAATGATATATAGTTCTGAGTCTATACCACGAATAAAGTTGTGGTGTGCTAAATCGCCATGAAGAATCACTTGATCATGGTTGTTCAAAAATGAATTTTCTAACTCAAGTCCCTTTAAGGAAAAATCGGCCCATTCCATCATTTCATTTAGTATTTCTTGCTGCACAAAAAATTTAATAATGGATAAATTATTAATAAAACGAGCTGCACGTTCTCTCCATTTCAATATAAGATTATATTCTTTTAGTACCGTTTGATACCTTCTTGAAAGCTTACCTGTAGTCTGATGAAATTCTTCAAGGAGACGAAGCCCATCTTTTCTTTCTTCTTTCGACTCATAAGAAAAAGGACTGCTGGAGGATAGTGGTATGTGCTCAAGACATCCGTAATACGTACCGTCTAAGTAAAGTGGTGATTCCTTTTCGAGGTTTTGAAAAATGTATGAGTACTGAAACCCTTCTTGTCTTAAAGATGAAGCAAAAGCGTTTTGGATCTGGAGTTTTCTTAAATGACTAAACCCCTTTAAAATAACAAGTTGATTACTCGTTTGTAGCAGATAAACATTCTTCCTTATTGGTTGAATGGATTCAATTGGAGTGACGAGCTCTTCCTGTAAATAGGAGAAGAGACGATTTAGAGTTAAATCGTCTCCACTAATATTATTCTTCATTTCCATCGTTTGTATTTTGACCTCTTGGCATTCCAAATGCTGATGGTCCGTACCCATAGGGATTCATATATGGCGGCTGTGCCATGGGTTGCCCGTAGGATGGAGCATACACTGGTGGCATTCCTGGGGCAAAGCCTGATCCCATTCCATAAGGGGTCATAGCAGGCCCTCCACATCCACAATCATCCTGTACGCCTTGTACGGCTGGAGCTGGATAATTTGGTGTTAAAGGCATTTGGTGATTGCCCATACTCGGTGATTCCATTTGATCCATTACCCCTTGCACTTGTGGCATTGGGCTATATGGCATTTGTTGTGGCATACCCATAGATGGATAACCTGGTGGGTAGTATCCTGGTCCAGGCATTACTGGTCCACAAGGAAATAATGGTGCAGGATATGGTGGATAAGGATACATTGGAGCTTGGTACATTGGAGTATCTTGAACTCCAGCAACTTCTGTTGGCATTAATGGCATTTGGGCATCCTGCGCACCCATCACTTGACTTGGCATCATCGGCATTTGGGCATCCTGCGCACCCATCACTTGACCTGGCATCATCGGCATTTGGGCATCCTGCGCACCCATCACTTGACCTGGCATCATTGGCATTTGCGGCATAAACGATGATGATTCATCATCGAACGGTTGCATGCCCATTCCCGGAACTCCTGGCATCATTCCATACGGCATAGTTGGCATTGCAGGCGCACCTGTCATTGCACCTTGAACCTGAGGATATGGTGCTTGAGGAGCAAAACCTGTTGGCTGACCAAATCCTGGATTAGCTTGTGGATAAGGAAAGAAATTTTGTGGGTACATTGGATTCATTGGATTCATGGGTTCGTAACCCCCTCCTTGAGTATAGTTTGGAACGTCAGTATTGGCCTCTGGCAGTGGTTTCACACCTTTAATTGGCTTCACTTCCGACAATGGTTTTACCTCTGGTAAAGGCTTCATTTCCGCTGGAAGCTGTTTGGGTTGCATTGGAAATTGTGGTGCTGGTTGAGATTTAAATTCGGCAGGTGCCACTTGTTTTGGATTTACCTCTGCTTTAACTGGTTTCGGTGGCTTCGGTACTGGCTTTGCAGGTTGTTGCGGTTGTACAGATAAATTCGCCATATTCATCATATAATAGTTGTTTATATCAATTTCAGGCATCATTGGCTGTGGCATTTTAGGCTTGAACGGCTTCTTTGGAGCCTCAGCAATTGGTTCGATTTGCTCCTCCATCTTTGGCGGTTGTTCAATCGGCATTTCTTTTTTAGGCGCTTCTTTTGGTGCAAGAGCAATTGGCTGTTCTTTAGGCATCTCTTTTTTTGTACCCATATTTATTTTCGCTTCCGGCTTTCCAGTGATAGGTGCTTCTTTCTTTATCATTCCACCACCGGTTGGTACTTTGATTTTCATACCGGGCATGATCATATCAGGGTTACTGAGCTGCGTATTCATTTTTTTCAGCTCTTCAAAATTCACGCCGTACTTCTTGGCGATCTTCCAAAGAGTATCCCCTTTCTGTACGATATGGATTTTCACTCTGATTTCCCTCCTATGCGTAAGTCCATATATTGTATGTCGGAGTGGGCAAATTGCTAACAATCTACATAAAAACTTATGAATTTTTCAAAAAGAATATGAATTGTCCCCTTTTTTCTCACAAAAAAACCTCCAAATGATTGGAGGTCTATAGCTTTTTAGGATTGGTCGAGCATTCTTGTTAGAGCAAGCTTTGCATACTCCGCAATTTCAGCCTCAACCTTAATGACATTATGGAGTTCATCTTGTTCTATACTTTCCAACGCCCATAACAAATGGGGTAAATCAATACGATTCATGGTGAGACACGGACACATATGCGGGTTTAAAGATACGATTTGTTTATCTGGATGTTCCTGAATAATTCGATTCACTAAATTCATCTCCGTTCCAATCGCCCAAGCAGAACCGGGAGATGATGCCTCAATTTGCTGAATAATATAATTCGTCGAACCAGCTAAGTCAGATAACTCCACTACCTCACGTTTACACTCTGGGTGAACAATAATTTTCATATCAGGGTTATTAGAACGTATATCCGCAATGTTTTGAACGGTAAAGTTCTCATGAACAGAGCAATGCCCCTTCCATAAAATCACCTTTACTTCTTCTATATCTCCTTCGTATTGTAAAGTATTGGAGATAGGATCCCAAACCGCCATTTTGTCTAACGGTACTCCTAAATTAAAAGCGGTATTTCTCCCTAAATGCTGGTCAGGAAGAAATAAAATCCGATCCTTTTGGGTAAACGCCCATTTGACCATATGTTCAGCATTGGACGAAGTAACTGTTGCCCCACCATGTTTTCCAACAAAAGACTTAATGGCCGCAGTGGAATTCACATAGGTTAAGGGAAGAATGGTATCATCAAATACAGCCTGTAGCTCTGCCCATGCCCTTTCCGTTTGGTAAATATCGGCCATATCTGCCATTGAACACCCAGCTCGCATATCAGGCAGTATCACTTTTTGTATATCATTGGTTAAAATATCCGCCGTTTCTGCCATAAAGTGAACGCCGCAAAACACAATATATTCCGCTTCTTGATTCTCTGCAGAAAGCTGGGCAAGCTTTAATGAATCTCCCGTATCATCTGCAAATTGGATTACTTCATCTTTTTGATAATGATGCCCAGGGATATATAGTTTGTTTCCTAATCTTTCTTTAATGGCTCGAACTCGGTCTTCCATTTCATCCTTCGTAAGTTCTTTGTATCGATCAGGCAAAAGCTTATTTTTTTCAACCACTTCAAATAAATTCATCCCATTTCATCCTCTCTCTCTCTTACTTCACATGTACTTTCGCACTAATATCTATTGATTGAATCGTATGTGTTAAAAAGCCTAATGAAATAACATTGACTCCCGTATGCTTGTACGTATACAGGTTCTCTAACGTAATACCACCAGAAGCTTCCGTTACGATTCCGTTTGGAACTAAAGTGATCCACTCTTTGATTTCATCAGGTGTACGATTATCAAACATAATTACATCAGCACCAGCTTCAATCGCCTCTAGAAGCTGCTCTTTCGATTCAATTTCCACTTCAATTTTAACCATATGTCCTAAATTGGATTTTACTTTTTCCACCGCTTTTGAAATGGATCCTGCAAAAGCAATATGATTGTCTTTAATCATTACTCCATCGTATAAACCAAAGCGGTGGTTAAAACCTCCACCACATCGAACCGCATATTTTTCAAGCATTCGAAGACCTGGTGTCGTTTTTCGAGTATCTACAATTCTAGTAGAAGTAGAATCCACTATATTTACAGCTTCTTTAGTTCGAGTAGCAATTCCACTCATTCGCTGAACGAGGTTAAGTACCACTCTTTCCCCCTTTAATAACGTAGTTACTTGACCAGTTATGGTTACTAACTTCTGGCCTTTTTCAAACCGTTCTCCATCCCTTACTTCCAGATCAAAAACCACATCAGTATCTAGAAGGGTGAATCCAGTTCGGATGATCTCTTCCCCACAGAATATGCCATTCTCTTTCGCAATAAACACAAGTTCCCCTTGCTCATCATCGCCAAAAATCAGCTCACTTGTTGTATCTCTCTCCCCAATATCCTCCAGGAAAAATTGCTCAATTTGTAAACGCAGCTTTAGTTTGTTCATAGGAATATCCCTGCTCCTGTTCATGTTTTAAAATGATTTTCTTCTCTAACCAGCCGCTATCTTCGAATGGAAAATCCTCACGGAAATGCCCACCTCGGCTCTCTTGTCGAAGAAGTGCTGATTTCGTAACTAACCAAGCGGTTATTAACATAAAAATCACTTGGATGTCTTCCTTTGATTTTTCATCGATTGAATAACTAATCAGCTCTTGTATTTGGAAGCTCTCTAGCCAAGCTAAATGCTGTTGTAGAGCTTTCTTATTTCTTACAATCCCTGCATGTTTCATCATATTTGCCTGTATAACTGTCTTATCCGGTAGAGACATTGCTCTCACCTCCCCTGAACTTCTTTCGAAAAAGGAAGATAAAGATGAATCCTGTTTTCCTTCATGATTAATTAAACCGGCAAGCCTCTTCCCGAAAAAAAGACCTTCTAATAAGGAGTTACTAGCTAATCGGTTGGCACCGTGTATTCCTGTGCAAGCTACCTCGCCAATTGCATATAGGTTATGAACACTTGTACGTCCATAATGATCGGTTTTCACGCCGCCCATTAAAAAATGGCAGCCTGGCACAACCGGAATAAGACCTTTTGAAAGATTCACTTGATTCTCCTCACACATTTTTGTTATGGTTGGGAATTTTTCAGTAAAATCTTTTATCTTACGAATATCTAAAAATACTTGCTCACCTGCTTGCAAATAATCAAATATGGTTTGTGACACAATATGTCTTGGTGCTAGGTCTTCCATGGGATGTACATTTTTCATAATTCTTGTTCCATCCTGTAAAGTTAAAAATGCCCCTTCGCCGCGAACTGCCTCCGAGACTAGTCCTTGACACTTCCCTTCAATAAACAAAAGAGTTGGGTGGAATTGAATAAATTCTAAATCTGCTACTTCCGCACCTGCACGGTATGCTAGTGCAATTCCATCCCCGACTACTGTTTCTGCATTAGAAGTAAAACTATAAATTTGACCAAGTCCTCCTGTTGCTAGAACAACATGGTTTGCAAGAAAAACTTTTGTCTCTCCATGTTTATTTTTAGCTTTTACCCCGATACACTTTCCATCTATAACCAACAACTCATAAACAACCATTTCTTCGATTATTTGTATGTGCATCGTTTCCTTTAATAAATAATTCATTACATTTTTCCCTGTTGCATCGCCACCGCTATGAACAATTCGATGATGACTATGTGCACCTTCCAATCCAAGCAGTAAACCGCCATCTTTTGCTCGGTCAAAGGTACATCCATCACAAACCATTTCTTTTATTAGGTCTGGAGCCATTGCTGTCATTTCTTTCACTAGCTCACGATCATTCGTGTACCTTCCTGCCTCCAACGAATCAAGATAATGTTTGTCCGGATGGTCTTCCATAGCTATTGCAGCAGCTATGCCACCCTGAGCAAGATTTGAATTTCCATCTGTCACTTCTGACTTTGTGAGAATAATCACATTCATATCACAGCTAAGCTTCTTTGCCAATTGCAAAGCAGCCACTCCACTTCCAATAATTAAAACATCGGAGTGTATCATTTTATCACCATCCGTATTTTACAGGTGTCTTGACACTTATATTTACATACAATTACAATTATGACAAGTGTTTTATGAAGGAAATATAGTAGTTTGGGGGATGAAAATGAAATATTTTGATTATGCCGCAACTTGTCCACTGGACCCTGAAGCTGCGTCAGCATTTGTTAAAGCATCAACTGAGTATTATGGAAATTCTCAAAGCCTACATGATATAGGGAGTCGTGCATCCACCTTACTTGAAGGCTGCAGAGAGGAGATTGCAAGATTACTAGGTGTAAAGAAAGAAGGAGTTTATTTTACCAGCGGAGGTTCTGAAGGGAATTTTCTTGCAATTCAATCGCTTTTATCGCAATCATCAAAAAAAGGAAAGCATATTATTACGAATATTGCTGAACATTCCTCTATCCATTCCTCCTTAAAAATGTTAAAAGGTTATGAGATAACTGAATTGCCCTTAATGGATAATGGAAGGATTGATGTGCAGGAGTTTCAATCCGCTATTCGTGGTGATACCGTACTTGCTTGTATCCAACATGTTAATTCTGAGATTGGAACGATACAGCCACTAAATGAAATTGGTGCGGTTTGTAAGGAAAATGGCATTCTCCTACACAGTGACTGTGTACAATCCTTTGGGAAGTTGGATGTAAAAACGATTTCTCCATTCGTAGATAGCCTTGCGATTTCAGGTCATAAAATATATGGACCTAAAGGGATTGGTGCACTATATGTTTCACCATCCATTCCATTTGATTCATATTATCCAAATACGTCACATGAGCGTGGAATGAGACCAGGAACAGTGAATATTCCTGCCATTGTTAGCATGGTTACAGCCGCTAGTAAACATATAGGAAACTTAACTCATCATCATGACCACATGAAATCATTACGTAAAGAGTTTCTATTCCATCTAATGGACGTAAGAGATGAACTCATTATTCATGGAAATGTAGATGACCAGCTACCATCCATCCTAGGTCTTCGAATAAAAGGACTTGAAGGTCAATGGGTAATGCTAGAGGCTAACCGTAAAGGGTACGCAATCTCTACTGGAAGTGCCTGCCAAGTGGGACGGACTACCCCCTCCAAAACGATGCTTGCACTAGGGATAAATGATAAGTCAGCAAAAGAGTTCATCCGTATATCGTTCGGGGTTCATACAACTGAAGCGGATGTGAAAGGATTGGCTCAAACCATTATTGCAATTATCCAAGAAGCACCACAGCGTGATAATCAAATAACAAGTATGGTAAAATAACCGTAGTGTTGACAATAAGGGAGACGTTTAAAATGAGTGAGAAAAAGATATTAGGAGAAAACCGTCGTGAGCTCATTCTTGAATGGCTTAAATCAAGTGGTGCACCGATTACTGGAGGGGAACTCTCAACAAGAACAAATGTTAGCAGACAAGTAATTGTTGGGGACATTACACTTTTAAAGGCAAAAGGTGAGCCAATTATGGCCACGAGCCAGGGCTATTTATATCTCTCCAATCAAGTGAACGATGCTCCTATTTACCGAACCATTGCCTGTTCACATCCACCTGAGCAAGCAGAAGAAGAACTAAATTTGCTCGTTGATCATGGAGTTACTGTTAAAGATGTAAGAATTGAACATCCAATATATGGTGATTTGACGGCATCCATCATGGTGTCAAATCGTAGAGAAGTAAAGCAATTCTTAGAAAAGATGCAATCAACCAAATCCTCCTACCTCTCAGAGTTAACAGGAGGCATTCATATTCACACCATCTCCGCTCCATCTGAACAAATCCTTGATCAAGTCGAAGAAGCACTGGACAAAGCTGGTTTTCTCATTGATCGAAAATAAAAAAACCTAGTTGCTCGTTAAAGCAACTAGGTTTTTTGTCCAGCTCCAGCGCCTAGCCCCTCGGGGTCATAAGCCAAATCTCTCCAGAAGGCAGGCCTTCCTGCGTGATTCGTCTTATGCTTGTCGGGGCTTAGCAAGGCGCTTCCGCTTTTCTTTTTATCCAATTTCATGATAATACGGATAGCTGCCAAGCACCGATACACTACAACCTAGCGCTTCTAGTTCGGCAATTGCACCTGGGATCAGAACTTCGTCCATCTTTTCCTCAATATCAATGATAAAAAAATAATTTCCAAGTCCCGTCTTCATTGGACGAGACTCGATTTTTGATAAATTTAATTTTCTCCATGCAAAAGCAGATAGCACTTGATGTAAAGCACCTGACCGGTCCGTAGGTAATGTGACCATTACTGTCGTTTTATAACCTTTGATATCAATGGTTTTTGGCTGAAGTGGGATGTTTTTCTTTGATAGAACGATAAATCTTGTATGGTTAAAGTCGTAGTCGTGAATATTATCTTTTGCAACAGCTAGTCCATATTCTAGAGCAGCTAGTTGATTCGCAATAGCGGCTACGTTTTCATCCGGATGTTCGATAATATACTTCGCTGCAGCAGCTGTGCTCGTTGCATTCTCACAAGGTACGCCTTTTAATGATCCGTGAAGGAACTTATGACATTGAGCAATGGCATGCGGATGGCTTAATACTTTTGTTACCTCCTGCCATCTCTCTTTCACAGATGGATGTACAAGTAAATGCTGCTTTACTGGAGTTGTAACCTCAGCAATAATCGGTAAGTTAATTTCATGAATTAAATAATCCAATGTAATATTTACCGATCCTTCTAACGTATTTTCAAGCGGAACAACCGTAACGTCAACTTCTTCCTCCATTACTGCATCTAAGCAATCCGGAATTGTGGCATAAGGAATTCGCTCCTCGTGAGGAAACATTTCTCTTGTCACTAAATCAGTAAACGTGGCTCTTGGTCCTAAAAATGCTACTTTCAATCTTCTCTCTCCTTTGTACCACAATCCATATCTCTCTTTTTATCACTTTATCACTTTAAACAAAATAAGTATACAAATGAAAAACAGGGCTGAAGCAATTATGCTCCTGACCCTAGTACTTCAACCTTTTCTACAAATTCCATCCTACGTAATCGTGCAAGCAGTTCTTCAATCTCAATAGCCATATCCGTCGTATTTAAAGATAGCGTTACGTTGGCCCTACCTTGAAGTGGGATTGTCTGATGAATAGTCAATACGTTACAACCAGATGATGCTACCACACCAAGCAGCTGTGAAAGCGTACCCGAACGATCTTCGAGATGAAAAAACAAGGTTATTAGCCGTTCTTTGACAATCGTGTGGAAAGGAAAGACTGTGTCTCTATATTTGTAAAAGGCACTGCGGCTTAAGTCGACCTTTTGAACCGCATCCCACACAGACTCAACCTTCCCACGTTCAAGCATTTCCTTTGCATCGAGAGTTTTTTTCATCGCTTCAGGTAGCACATCTTCACGCACTAAGTAAAACTTCTTGTCTAATATATCTTCTTCTTTCATTTCCCCCACCCCCAGGTAAAGCGCTACGAAATACTAATCTAAAAATTCGAATTCATAATCCATAAGTCTTACTGTATCACCATTTTTTGCTCCTCTTTCTCTTAACGCTTCATCGACTCCCATACCGCGTAGCTGGCGAGCAAATCGTTTGATCGACTCGTCTCTAGAGAAATCAGTCATCTTAAACAATCGTTCCACTGCATGTCCTGAAACAACAAAGGCTCCATCCGGATCTCTCGAAATCACGAACTCTGTCTGCTCTGCTTCATGTTTGTAAAGCACGCGGTGTATTCCAGTACTCTCAAGCTCTTCTTCATGAAGTGGAAATTCAGGAGTTTGTTCAATTTTGTCAGCAACCGCAAAAAGTAAATCTCTAAGTCCCTGGCGCGTAATTGCTGATATTGGGAAGATGGGATATTCATCTGTTAATTTTTCTTTAAAGGATTTCAAATTTTCTTCAGCTTCTGGCATATCCATCTTATTGGCTACGATGATCTGTGGTCTTTCAGTTAAACGTAAATTATACTCCTGCAACTCCTTATTGATCGTTACGTAATCCTCATAAGGATCTCTTCCTTCTGTTGCAGCCATATCAATTACATGAACGATCACCCTTGTTCTTTCAATATGTCGCAGAAACTGATGACCAAGCCCTACACCGGAATGAGCGCCTTCAATTAGTCCAGGCAGATCAGCCATTACAAAGCTTCTTCCATCTTCTGTCTCGACCATTCCAAGGTTCGGAACAATCGTTGTAAAATGATACTCAGCAATTTTCGGTTTTGCAGAAGAAACGACAGACAGTAATGTTGACTTTCCAACGCTAGGGAAGCCCACCAATCCAACATCAGCTAGAAGCTTGAGCTCGAGAATTACATCTCTTTCCTGCCCTGGTTCACCATGTTCAGATAATTCAGGTGCTGGATTAGCAGGTGTAGCGAATCGCGAATTTCCTCTACCGCCTCGACCACCTCTAGCAATAATTGCACGTTGTCCATGTTCAACTAAATCGCCAATAATTTCATTTGTTTCTGCATCTTTTACGACAGTCCCTGGTGGTACTTTAACAATCATATCTTTCGAATTTTTACCATGCTGATTTTTGGACATCCCATGCTCACCACGGGGAGCTTTAAAATGCCTTTGGTATCTAAAATCCATTAGCGTTCGTAAGCCTTCTTCAACCTCAAAAACCACATCTGCACCTTTCCCGCCGTCACCTCCAGCAGGTCCACCCTTTGGTACATATTTTTCACGGCGGAATGCTACCATCCCGTTTCCACCGTCTCCACCCTTTACGTATATCTTTACCTGATCTACAAACATCGTAAATCCTCCCGTCTGTCCTATGTTGTTGCTCTATAGTAATGAGCCTGATAGAAGTTGTCATCACATGACGAGAATCGAATGATCCAATTATTCCTCATATGGTAAGAATACCTGTAACGAAAATTCCTGTTCCGAACATTCATGAACGATTACTTCTATTAATGTTTCTTTTCTTTCAAAAAATTCTACAAGTCCTGTCCTATTTTTTATTATTCCTCTAAAATCAAAAAAGAAACAGGCTGCCTTTTGTTGTCTGTCGATCGTGATTGATAGATGATTCTCAGCAAACTCCTGAACCGTTTGCTGTAAACACTCAAAAAATAAGGTTATCCAGTTCAAAGCAACAGTGTCATTAATTATGTTTTGGTTGTCGGTAGATGCCTCGAGCACTTCATAATCTACCTGAAAAGAGAAGTTGTTCCAGTTGCAGGTAAGAAAGAGGGCAGCAAGCTGTGGTGTATGTAATTGAGAGAGACGAGCCTCATTTTGTGCCTCAATAACAATTTCCTGAATGATTTCGTTTACCCTGTCGTATTTATGTAAAGATAAGTTACCTTTTATGAGCTGTACTTTATTTAACCAATCGTGACGAGAGTGACTCAGCAACTCAACCGTCGTCCAATCCTTATTCATGTCATGCACTCCTGTACCAATTCGTTATCAGTCAGAAAACTGCTTGTTTTTAGTATAGCAAAAAAGAAAACCTTGGTAATAGCTTTATGATTAAAAAAACTCTAACCTAAAGGTTAGAGTTTTTTCTAAAAGAATTAAGCTTCTTGAGCTACAGGGTATACGCTCACTTGCTTACGGTCACGTCCTAGGCGTTCGAATTTAACTACTCCGTCCACTTTCGCGAATAGAGTGTCATCTCCACCCTTACCAACGTTCACACCTGGATAAATCTTTGTGCCACGTTGACGGTAAAGGATTGAACCACCAGATACGAATTGACCATCTGCACGCTTAGCACCAAGGCGCTTAGCATGTGAATCACGACCGTTCTTTGTAGAACCTACTCCCTTTTTAGAAGCGAAAAACTGAAGATCTAATCTTAACATTATTGTTCCACCTCCTACTTTTTGAAGGTAATTTTTACATATTTCCCGTAATCTCTCTCAATCGTTTGTAATGACACGACCATGCCTTCAAGCAATAGCTGTACCTTCTCCTGTATGTCCGTAGAGAGATTAGTCGGAATCACACAGCGGAGAAAGCCACCATCTCCTTGCTCAATTTCGGGTTCAACACCTGTTAACGCAATAACTGAGTTAATAGCACCGAATGAAACGGCAGAGACACCGGCACAGACGATATCGTCCCCTCGGTTAGCAAAGAGAGCATGACCACTCAATGTAAACGACTTTATGTGTCCAGATTCAGTACGATAAATCGTCGTTTGAATCATCTTAGACCGCCTTATGCGTTGATTTTTTCAATGACAACTTTTGTGTATGGTTGACGATGACCTTGCTTTTTGCGTTGGTTCTTCTTCGCCTTGTACTTGAAAACAATGATCTTCTTAGCGCGACCTTGCTTTTCAACTTTAGCTGTAACCGTAGCACCCTCAACAACTGGGCTTCCTACCTTTACGCTTTCTCCACCAACGAATAAAACCTTGTCAAATGTAACAGTTTCGCCTGCTTCAGCGTTTAGCTTTTCAATGTAGATAGTTTGTCCTTCTTCTACCTTTACTTGCTTTCCGCCTGTTTCAATAATTGCGTACATGAACTGCACCTCCTTATAAACTAAGACTCGCCATCACAGGCGCTTTTCTAACGAAAGACTTATAACCTGATCTGCGCGGTTGTAGCACGGGTGCTACAAACATAACATAAACGATATTATCATATTTTAACTCTTATTGTCAATACAAAAAAGCTCACCGTTAGATGATCTTCGTAATTTTATAGAAAGGTTTATGGTTCGATATGATAACAAAACGAAGCGATACATGGATTGATTCTTCCATTCTCTTCAGATGTTTTCCTTCCAAACCTGAAAACACATTTTTTACTTCTTCCGTAGTTTCAATGGTAACAGACTCGTAATCAGTCCCTCTTAGCTCCCAAAGCTCTCGTTCCAACTTGAAAGCAAGCGTTTCTGCACTTAACACACTTCCCGTCCCATCACAGACCTTACATTTTTCAGTTAAACCTTCAGAAAGTGCTACTTTTGTTTTTTTCCTAGTAAGCTGCATGATACCTAGCTGAGTAAATCCAACAATATTTGTTCGTTTATGATCCTTTTGCAAAGCTCTTTCCAGTTTCTTTTGAACCATTTCTTGGTCACTTATATTCTTCATATCAATAAAATCAATAAGAATAATTCCACCAATGTCCCTTATTCTTAATTGACGTGCAATCTCTTCTGCTGCAAGCTCATTTGTCTTCAGAACGGTATCTTGAAGATGATTTTTCCCTGAATACTTTCCTGTATTCACATCAATAATGGTAAGAGCTTCCGTTTCATCAATCACTATATATGCACCGTTTGACAGCCAAACGACACGTCTTAATGCTTTTTCAACTGAGTCTTCAATCCCGTATGCGGAAAATATATTTTGTTTCTCATGAAAATATATAATTTCACATACTAGATCATCAGAACCACCTGCTAATAGTTTATCCCTTAGGCTAATGTCGTCAATCACAATGGTGGCAGACTTCATTTTTTTACATTCTTCCCTAAGTTCCTTAATAAAGTGCTCACTTTCATGAACAACCATCGGTTTCTTTACCATCTTCAAAGATTTTATGAGTTCATGATACCGACTTCGTAAATGGTGAAGCTCTGTTTCAATTTCCTCTTTTTTTGCATCCGAACATGATGTACGAAAAATGAGCCCTTCATGCTCTTCTTTCAGTTCATGTCCTATTTGACGCCAGCTTTCTCTTTGCTGTGAATCTTCTATTTTTCTTGAGACAGCCACATAATAGCCATTTGGCAGATACACAATATTCTTTCCATTAATTTCAACAATCCCTGTTAAACGTGGTCCTTTATCACCGCTTGCATCTTTTTCCACCTGAACAAGAAGTCTCTCCCCTTGATGGACAAATGATCCAATCGCTTTGGTCTCTTTTACCGTTTTTTCATCTTTTGATGATAGAAATGTAACGAGCTTATCTCTATGTAAGAACCCTTGCTTTTCTTCACCAATATCAACAAAAGCAGCATGTAACCCTGGCATGACTTTCGTTACTGTACCTAAATATATATTACCAACGAGCGACTGCTGCTTTGGTTGTTCTATATACAGCTTCTCAACTCTTTGATCCTTGAGTATCGCATAGCGTTTTTCTCTACCTATATAATTCACAATAATCTTATCCAACATCTATTCCTCACTTTATCAATACGTCACCTTTATTATCATAGTTCAATATTCATAAAGCAAATCCTTCATTCTTGCCATCAAAAGTTTATCTGCAAAGTAAGCATGTAACAATTCGTTTTCATCAAGCAATCTTTTCTCCTGTCCATCATTCTCAATGATTATTGGATGCTTACAGCCTCTTTGAAATTTTTCAAGTACATGAATAATTAGCTCATCCTCTTCCACCTTTATGGGAATGAGTGTTCCAAAGGTATCCTTTTTCCCATAATAGCGTTCAAGTAAAAACCGAACAAACACATATCTTCTTTGCTTCCATTCATAATACAAAGAAAACAAAAGAAACGAGATGATGATCCAAACATTAAGATTTAAAGGTTCTGTGACCATAATGACAGCACTAAATAATAATAAAACATAGAAAGAGAGGAGAAGTGTTTGTTTGAATGCGATTGGAAAGGGCTTATTGATAGAAAGCCATAAAAAAATGAACTTCCCACCGTCTAATGGCCAAATAGGAAGCAGATTAAATAAAAATATCATTACATTATACTGTATAAACATGGAAAATAAATGATCATTCAAAAGTCCAACCTGATGAAGCAGATAGGCAATAGCAACAAGCCAAATGTGTTGTATAGGACCAGAAAGTACGACGATCGCTTCTTCTCTTAGAGGCCTGTTTCCGTGTTCGTCCATCTCTGCCACACCACCAAAAGGTAGCAACGTGATTTTTTTAATTCTCCATGAAAAATAAGAAGCAGCTACCCCATGACCTAGCTCATGTATAAAGATAATGATTAAGAGTAGAAGGAGTTCATAAAAGTGACCAGTTAATACAGACAAAGCCACGACTACCCACAAAAGTGGATGAATATGAATTTTTGAAAAAAGCTCAATCATTTTATTCAACCTGAATCACCTGGAAAGGATCTATAAATTCATTTCCTTCTTTTAAGGCAAAGTAAAAGGAACCTTTTTCGCCATCATCACTATCCATCGCTGTTCCAATTTCTTTTCCTTTTTCGATGTATTCATAAAGATTAACTGAAATATCATCAAGATTTCCATACCAAGTCTCACTCTTATCACTGTGCTGGACAATAACCGTTTTCCCAAATCCCTCTTTCACACCAGCAAATTCAACCATACCACCACCCATCGCGGTAACAGCCGCACCTTTAGGTGTTTCAATGGTTACCTTTTGTCCGTCTTCACCAAATTCCTCTAGAATCTTCCCTGACGCTGGTAGGGCATATGGCTCCGACTCCTGATTCATTTCCTCTGATTCATTATTGGTAAACGGCAATAGTGCAAGAGGCTTTCCAAACTGATCTTCATACCAGTTTGATACTGTCGTAAATTGAAAGTCCTTTTCCATGTTTATCGACACAAATTCTCTAACACTTTCAAATCTAGCGTCATTATTTCTAAAAATAATCGCTACTAAGAACACCAAAATAGTAGAGGCTAGAATTTTAAAAATAAATACTTCCTTTCGAAATAGAGGATGAAGCTCTTCTCCTTTCCCACTTTCATATGTGGGAATCCGATCATATCCGTGCGTTTCTTCCGTTTCTGGCAGCAACAGCCTTGAATGAGCAACGGTTTGTGTAAGCCTGTCCCTTTCCCTCTTTCGCTTTGCAATACGTTTACGAATATCATCCGGTCTTGACCCCATGGTTTCCCCACCATTCCTTTTACGTTTTGTACAAGTTTATGTGCAAAAGGACAAACCTATGACAATACAATTCATTTACACGTACTAAGAAACCAAATAAAAAAACCGAGAAACAATCTCGGTTTTACTTAACACCAAAAAATTTTTTAATTTTTGTAAATACACCTTTATCACTATCATCAAGCTGTTGGAGTGGTATTGATTCTCCTAATATTCGGCGTGCAATATTTCGATAGGCGATCGATGCTTTTGAGTTAGGATTAAGAGCGATTGGTTCACCATGATTAGATGCTTTAATAACTTCATCATCATCTGCGACTATTCCGATTAAATCAATGGATAGGTGTGCTGTGATTTCGTCTACATCAAGCATATCTCCATTTTTCATCATATGACTGCGGATACGATTGATTACTAGTTTTGGTGCCTCCACATTTTCTTCCTTTTCTAGAAGTCCAATGATTCTGTCGGCATCCCTTACAGCTGAAACCTCTGGTGTGGTTACAACAATAGCTTTATCCGCACCTGCAACTGCATTTTTATAACCTTGTTCAATTCCCGCTGGACAGTCAATAATGATATAGTCATAGTCCTGTTTCAAATTGTTAATCAATGTTTTCATTTGTTCAGGCTGAACTGCCGTTTTATCACTTGTTTGTGCAGCTGGAAGTAAGTATAGTAGGTCGTCAAATCTCTTATCTTTAACTAACGCTTGATGAATCTTACAGCGGCCTTCCACGACGTCAACTAAATCATAAATGATTCGGTTTTCAAGACCCATCACAACGTCTAAGTTTCTCAATCCGATATCTGTATCAACAAGGCAGACACGCTTCCCTTGTAAGGCTAGTGCTGTTCCAATATTTGCAGAAGTAGTCGTTTTCCCTACTCCACCTTTTCCCGAAGTTACAACAATGGCTTGTCCCATTTTAGCGTCCCCCTTCCAGCTTCGTTAAGTTTGGTCTTAGCTGAGATAATACTTGTAATCTATCAATAATAATGTGATCGTTTTCATCAATATAGGCACATTCCATTACCCGTTTCTCTTTATCTGTTCCATAATCTGGAGAACGGTTAATGCAATGACTAATTCTGATTTGTGAAGGATTCATCACTGAGGCGACAACGACAGCATTTGAGTTTCCAAAGCATCCTGCGTGAGCAATTCCCTTTAGCGCTCCCATAATAAAGATATTTCCGCCTGCTCGAACGGTCCCACCAGGATTCACATCTCCCACTAAGAGCAGATCACCTGGTGCTTCTAGTACTTGCCCTGAACGAATAACTTTAGCTACTGGGATGATCTCATTTGCTGCTATTGCTAGCTCGGCTTCTTCCCTTGTCATTACATTTGATTGAATTAATTCAACGACTAAATTCTTTTTTTGACGTATTAAATTTTTAATTTCTTCTTGCTGATCTTCTGTCAAGTATCGGTTACCTACTTGAACTCGAACAGATATTAAAGGACGATCCTTATTAGCTAACGAATTTTCAGTTAATTTGGAATCTAATTCTCTCTTTAATTCTTCATAAGAGCAAAGATCATCTAAGTGTAACGTTAAACCATCCTTTGTTCCTTTTATTAGCACATTTTGTGTCTTCTTCATGTTAAGTTGGTCACCTCAATAGAAAAGCATCCCTCGATGTTAAGCAAACTTAAGAATAAGCTCAATACGAAACAAGCTGACATATATCTTTATATTATTTCGACCTTAAGCCCCAGAAATCCTTTTTTGATCGCATCGATTTTTTATTCATTTCTAAGTTCCTCTGCATATTTATCAAACTGTCGTTTTAGGAGAAAGGAAACCAAAATCGTAAATGCTAAATTTAATATCAAGGTTGGATAAAGCCTCTCCTGTAAGAAAGTTTGAAAATCCATTTCAGTCACTTTTAATAAAAAATTTAACTCATACACACCTAGTTCAAGTAGAATGATTCCCACCATGCTGGTTAATGAAACTACAACAAGATGATTATGTATAAGCTGCATCGTCTTTGAAACAAAATAAGCGATCAGTGGATACAAAAAGAAATATATCCCAATCACTTCTGTATAGACAATATCAAAGAGCAGCCCAAAAATAGCCGCATACAGGATCCCCTGTTTCTTTCCACCATAAACAGTTAAAAACAATAGAACCACTAAAAGAAAATGAGGGACGATGATACGATCACTATTAAAAAGCTGTGGAGAAAAGAGCTCGACAAACAAACTCTCTAGAATGAAAAAAAACAATACAAAAATAGGAAGAAGGAGTTTTTTCACAATTCCTCCTCCTCTTCACTAGAAATATCACTTAAATCTGGTGTATTCGTCTTAACTGTAACAACCATAACGTGACGAATATCATAAAAATCGGCACCTGGCTCTATATACGCAGTTTGGTTTAATCCAAATTCATCTGGAACGACTTCAACCACTTTACCAACAGGTAAATTCTTTGGAAAAACTCCACCTAGTCCGGAAGTAGTAACAATCTGGTCTTTCTCTATTTTCGCATCATACGGAAGCCTCTTAAGTTTAAGGAGTTTCCTTTCCTCATCATATCCTTCAATGGTCCCATAAGTTTCTGTTTCACCTATTATTTTTGCAGAAATTCGATTTGTTGGGTCATTTGCACTTAATAGCTGAATGGTCGAGGTGAATTGACTCGTGCTTTTCACCTTTCCAATGAGCCCATTTGCAGTGATAACCGCCATATTTTGTTGGATACCTTCTTGTTTCCCCTTATTAATAACGAGTAGTTCATGCCATCTTTCAGGGTTTCTACCAACAACGATGGCCTGCACAGGATCAAATGCGCTTAGATCTTCCTTATTATCTAGAATCTCTCTTAACTCTTTATTCTCTTTTGCTAGTGTTTGAACATCTACCTCAAGCTGAACTAACTCGTCTAGTCTAGCTTTTAATTCCTTGTTCTCTTCATATGTATTTTGCAAGTCTCTAACATTCTCAAAGAAACCTGCTACATAATTAGCAGGACGCGAAAAGGCCGATTGTACCCATCCTGTCGTATCTTTAATAAATTGTTCAGGCCATGTTAACTTCTCTCGCTCTCTTATTGAAAAACCGATTAATGCCACGAGAATAATGATGCTAACTAGTAATATGATAAGGCGTTTATTTGATAAAAATTGTGGCATGTCTTACACCTCAAGTGAAAATATTTTCCCACACAGGGGTATTCCCTCACTCCTTAGGGAGTGAGGGAAAGATCATTTGCTTATCGTGTTTCTGAAGCTTTATTTTTAAAGAGATGAATATGATCAAGAGCTTTTCCTGTACCTATTGCCACACAATCAAGTGGGTTTTCAGCAATGAGTACTGGCATATTGGTTTCTTCGCTAATCACTCGGTCTAAATTACGAAGAAGCGCACCTCCGCCTGTAAGGACAATCCCACGATCCATAATATCTGCAGCAAGTTCTGGTGGAGTTTTTTCCAATGTAACCTTAACCGCATCAACGATTGCATATACCGTATCATGAAGAGCTTTCGAGATTTCCTCCGCTCTAATTTCAATCGTTTTCGGTAGTCCTGTTAACAAATCACGACCACGTATTTCCATATTCTCAATGCCTTCAGGGTCACCCGCACTTCCAATTTCCACTTTAATCGTTTCTGCTGTACGATCACCGATCAGAAGGTTGTACGTTTTTCGAATATAATTAATAATTGCTTCATCCATTTCATCTCCAGCAATGCGAATGGACTGACTAGTCACGATACCGCCCAATGAGATAATAGCAACCTCAGTTGTCCCGCCTCCGATGTCGACAACCATACTTCCTGTAGGCTCCCATACAGGGAGATTTGCTCCAATTGCAGCTGCAAACGGTTCTTCTATCGGGTATGCATCCCTAGCACCAGCTTGACGAGTTGCATCAATCACTGCTCTCTGTTCTACAGCCGTTATACCTGATGGTACACATACCATTACATAAGGTTTGCCTGAAAAGAGTCCCTTGCTTTTGTTTGCTTGATTTATGTAATATTTCATCATCGTTGCAGTTGTTTCATAATCAGCGATAACACCATCTTTCATTGGTCTAAGAGCTACCACATTACCTGGTGTACGGCCAATCATATTTTTCGCGTCGTTCCCTACTGCTACAATATGTTTGGTATCTGTTTGCAGCGCAACAACAGAAGGCTCCCTTACAACAATCCCTTTTCCTTTCACATACACAAGTGTATTTGCTGTTCCTAAATCAATCCCAAGATCTCTTGTTCCTATTCCAAACATGAAGTATCTCCCTTTCTCATCCAAATCGTCGAATAAAGTCATCCGTCTAATGGTTTGTCCAATATGGAAATTCACTTTTGCTAGTCAAAGCTATTTATTATGAATTCATCTTAGTGTTTTATTGCAAAAAAATCATAAAGCTTATTATATCGCATCGTCAAATAAATTCATAGTGTCATAAATAGCCTTTTTCCTTTAAACTGACAAATTTATTTTCCCCAATAATCAAATGGTCAAGAATTTCTATGCCTAATATTTTCCCACATTCTGCTAGTCTTTTCGTAACCTCAATGTCCTCCTTGCTAGGAGTAGGATCGTAGGGTAGGAGAAAAGCGCCAAATAACAGTTACTGGTTTCTTCTCTCCTCCCACAGAACCGTACGTACACCTTTTAGCGTATACGGCTCGCCAGCTACAAGGCTTAATATCTCAAAAAGGAAAACTCAGATAATTTAATAAATGGATATAAGCGTTCAACTTCTCCTTCCACTTTCACTTTTATACAAAGATCACCTTGTTGATACGATTTCATTTCTAGACTAACTTTGTTAACTGAACACTTTCTTTTCCTTGCTATCGTTCTGATAAAACTGCCTCTAGCTAAGGAGAATAGTTTAGAGAGGTCATGCCAATTACTTGCTCCTCTATACATCATAACTACCTTTATTAATTCAAAATGATACACCCGCATAATTTGACGTTCCGAGAGGTTGATTAATGCCGGTCGAGGTATAGGGAGAAAATCTTCCATCTTTCCGTATTTTTTTGATAGTCTCTTTAATGTAACGAAAGGAATCTTAAAAAGAAGAGTGTTAGTTTTCCTACACGAAATCATCTCATATCCACATAAAAAAGCAGATTCCTTGAGATTGGAAAGGGTCAAGGAATATTCTTTGTTTTCATATAAAAGTTTCAAGCTAAAAGCTCGTTGTACCTCATTAAAAACCTGGACTGCTTCGTCTTTTGAACCTTTAAATGTCATGAAGAACTGTTCAAACTCTTCGAAATACTTGAACGTTCCTAAGGTAGTATTTGCAATTTTCCCCTTATTCAATTTCATTTTCAATAATAAATCCACTTCTTGAAAATAAATAGAGTAAAGTATTGATTTAAGAGATGTACCTTTGTTTGTAGTTTCTTTATCGATTAATCCTGAAAATATTGCATTATGAAGGAGGAGGAAGAAACGTCGGTCACTTACCTTATTTTCAATATTTTTCAGGAGCTGATGGTACCAAAAAGGAGACTCTTTATGATTTATATTTCCTAAAATCAACCAGGTTTGGTCACTCCAATTTCTTTTTACTTCTTTGAGAGATTGATTCAGTTCATCCTTATTATAGTGAGTTTCTTTAAATATGGTTGTAAGAATTACCTTGATTACCTCAAGGACCATTAACTCTCTATAAGATGGAGAAATTGAATCCTGTAACTTGTCCCTATGATTATCGAAACGGAACATTCCCTTTTTTAGATTTAAGATGATTTCATCGATTTCTAACATAGGAAAATCAGTTGAATTTTTCAGATCATATAATTGTTTTTGTGCCCTTATCCATAAATCCTTCTTATACATAAGACGATAGCAATCCGTAATTTGTTTCCCTTTTTGTATAGCCATTTTCAAAACGTCTAATTGTTGAAATGGATTTTTTGCCATGTTCATGACACCTTTCAAATGAACGAATTGTAGCCTGTCACCCTTCCCCTTGCTAAACCCATTACAGGTAAACGTTGAGTACTATGGTGACTCCGTTACCATATACAACCTTTGTTGCACTTAGGCAATCCCTGAATTATGCAACATAATAGAACGTGATGGTTAGGTACCCCTTTTGACGTTTTACTCTTTATAGAGTATAGAAGGACAATCCTTACAATCGTAAAAAGTCAGGAGAACTCCTACGATATTGTCCTCGTTACCTGTTAGCTATCATAAGTAACGGCGTACCCTTCGCTCCTTCGCCTAGGATTCAAGCAGTCTAGCCTTTACCATACATCACTTGGTCTGAGAAACTGACTCGATATGATAGCAAATCGTCTCTTTCCCTTTTCACATCATGCTTTTTTCCCTTTACAGGTTTCCCTTTCAGGTAAGATGCTGACCATAGAACCATGTAAGGAGTTCTAATTCTTTTAGAATGCTATTATGCGGCACCATACAGGCGCACTCCTGATGGATGATTATGTGCACATATTACAGAAGCTGCAGAACGTTTTATAGCTTCCTTGTACAACTCGCGAGGATGAACGATGGAAGCATTTAAGCTCCCAATAAAGACTGTTTTTTTATGGAGGACTTGATTTTTTGTATTAAGATATAGACATACAAAATGTTCTTGACTAAGGAATCTCATATCCTGCATGACATACTTAGCACCATCTTCAGGTGAACGAATGACATACCGATCATCATAATTCAAGTTTGTTATTCGCCTCCCTATTTCTACGGCAGCAAGTACTTGAATAGCTTTAGCCATCCCAATCCCTTTAATTTGGGTCATTTCATCTAAGGTCGCTTCTTTTAGAAGCCTAAGTCCTTCAAAATGATTTAATAGTCGATTGGCCAATTGAAGAACAGACTCTTCTTTTGTTCCCGTTCTCAAAAGAAGAGCAAGAAGTTCATGGTTTGAAAGGCTTTCTGGACCGCTTTTTACAAAGCGCTCCCGGGGACGGTCTTCATGGGGATAGTCCTTAATCATCATAGCTTCTGTTCGCATTTCGTACCTCCTAGTTTTTTGGGAGGGCGACTTAGAACCTTCATCACCTAAAAGGTTTTAATTCGCGGACAAGACGTGCTATCGGTAATCCAACGACCGTAAAATAATCACCTGAAATTCGTTTCACTAAAGTGCTACCGAATCCCTGAATACCGTAGCTTCCTGCCTTATCGTACGGTTCACCGGTACTTATATAGGAGTGAATTTCTTCGTCAGTTAACTCCCAGAATGTTACATCCGTCTTTTCATAAAAAGTCGTTGTTCGAACAGCCGATACAATCGCAACTCCTGTGTATACAGAATGTGTCGAACCAGATAATTTCCTTAACATCTCAAAAGCTTCGGTTGGGTTATTAGGTTTCCCTAAAATTTCACCTGCCACAACAACGATCGTGTCTGCACCAATGACGATAGCTGAAGAATCATTTTTTGACACATGCTTTGCCTTACGCTCTGCTAAATTAATAACTACTTCTTGTGGTGCAAGTTCAGAATGAAAGGTTTCATCCACATCACTTGCTTTAACCTCAAACGGGATTTGAAGAATGGATAACAGTTCCTTTCGTCGAGGAGAGGAAGAGGCTAAAATGAGGCTTTGCATAAGATCACCTTACCTTTTTATTTGGATCATAGGGGAGATACCTTTTTATCGTAACAAAAAATAGAATGCCAGTCATTTATTAACTGACCTTTTTTCTAAAAAAAAACAGAGCTTGTCAATGGATTGACAAGACTCTGCTATTTTTTCGCCATTTCCCGGAAAATATCCGAAAATGTCGATATTTTTATTTTTCTGATTGGTATAAGGACAAAAAGCTTAATAAATGCTGCTGAAGCTCAGCACTCTTCTCTTTTGATGGATTTATAGCTACAGTTATTGCTTTATCTATTTCCTCTTTGATCTGAATAAATCTTTCACTTTTAATTTCATTACTATCAATTTTATCCCACTCGACTTTCATTTGTGTGACAGTATTTGATGCGTCTTCAGGAATGGATTGTTCAAGTGTGAGACTTGTACTAATTGTCACTAGTGGTGCATATAATTGTGATGCCTGTTCTAGTAACTTTTGTTCCGTACTGGTGATTTCGTTTAGCTGAATGCCACCGACTTGTATTTCTTTTGCATATATATCGTCGATGCCTTTTTCCATTAAACCTTCACCAATTGCTTTACCACTTTCTTTCGTTACACCAATGCCAACAAACAGATAACTTCTATCTGTAGTAACGACTGAAGAGGGAATTTCTTTTTGATCAAGAACTTTCTTGCCTTCATTTGCTGCTTCAACAGAAGAATAGGCACTTTCTTGGACAACAAAAGTAGAAACAACCGGTAATGTATAACTTACTACATTCGCCTGTTCGCTTTGTTGTTCCGTAGGGGGAACCGTCGTAACTACTTCTTGTCCTCCAAGCGTCTGGTCACTTATGACAAGTCTTAAGAGGATAAATCCAAAGCTCATTCCAATGATTACGGCAAAAAAGAGGGCAAAGAAAATAGAAGGAGATAGATTATTTTTATTTTTCTTAAGGGCCTTGATCACGCTCTTTCCCTTATTGGGTTTACTAGTATAGCTAGCAATCTTGTACTCCTCTAGTTCTGGTTCCTCGCTAGTTTCTGGGAGAATCCAGTCAAAGTCTTCTTCATTCTTTTCAGCAGAAGCCGCTGCCACTTCCTCATAATTCGGTTCCTTTATATGTCCCTTTTCTACTGGTCGTTTATTGAATTCTAGTTTTCGACCATCATCTTCGACAAAAGTTTTACTAGAAGTCATTTTTTCTGGTTTTAGATTTTGCTTATTCTCTTGATACATTCTTGATTTACCATCAATTTTAATCGTGATAGTATTTTTTTTCTGGTTTTCCACTACATTTGCCTCCTTCGAAGATGAGTGCTTGTTTCATCCTATCATAGAGTACAAAAAAAATAACAAGACTTTTGTCGTCTTGTCATGGAATGATTTCGCCAAATTTCTTGGTTATTTTTGTAATTTCTATTTTATTTTACGTATTGAGCTACTCTATTTCTTCCCGCACGCTTCGCACCTACATATAATGCACGGTCCGCGTGTCGTATTAATGATTGAGGATCTTCCGCATCATCCGGGGATGTGGCTACTCCAATTGATGCTGTAATGTTTACTAGTAGCTTTTTATTTTTCTCCGAAATATGTTGTTCAAGGGTAAATGGCCAATTAGCTATCGTTAATCGTACAAGCTCAGCCAGTTTGAGAGCCTCTTGCTTATCTACATCAGGTAAAAGTATCGTAAATTCCTCTCCACCATATCTCGCAACCGTTCCCTTTTTTTCGACTAAATTCTCTAATCGACCAGCTAATTCTCTTAAAATTTCATTCCCACTTTGGTGCCCATATGTGTCATTTACTGACTTAAAATGATCGATATCTAACAAAATAAGAGAAATTTTCTTTCTTTCAGTAGCCATCAACTTCGCGTACTCTACTTGCAGCTCATTATCTAAGTATCGATAGTTGTACAGATTAGTAAGTGCGCACCGCTCACTAATTTCTTTTGTCTTCTCATAATGTCTCGCATTCTCCACCGCTACCGCTAAATAAGAGCATAAAATTTCAAGAATCATTAGCTGTGATTTTTCGTACGCCCTTTTTTCAGAAGAAGCTAGCAATAAGATTCCAACCGCCTCGTTGCTTTTAACAATAGGAACGCAAAGTACACTCTCCATATTCAGAGAAACCGGTTCCTTTGTTATAGGTTTCCACTCTTTGCTGCTCGAGAAAATAAGAGCATTCTTATCTGCCCAAACCTTCCCACCAATTCCTTCTCCTTTTTTTAAAGGTTTCATGGTATTGAAGGATCGAAACTCTTCATGGTTTCTCTCCATCCGAATGATGTGCAATTGACCATTCTCTTTATCAAACACAAATGCTTCATCTACTGGAAGCAGGGTTTTTAATTTTTGTAAAAAGAGTCCTAATACTCCGTCCACATCAAGTCTTTCAGCAAGCTCATGTCCAATTTCTGCCGCTTTTTGGAGATAACTATTCACCTTTTCTGTGGAGTAGTAGAGGTTTAATATGATCGATAAACTAGCAAACGGGACTCCAACAAATAATAGAGCCACAACGCCCACCTCGATATATAACGTGTATAGAACTAGCCCTATAGGCAAAGTAAGGGTAGATGTAATAGTCTCCCAGATAAAATCCTTACCAAAGTACTGCTGTTTTTGCTTAAACAAAGCATATCTTATACCCGATAGAATCAACTGATTGAGAGCGTAATTTACGACTGCATAAGTAATCGCAATCAGTAGCAGCTTCGGATTCTCTACCAAAGCAATGCCATGAACGCCACCTAAAGCATAATAAATCACTCCACTAAATAACGAGCAAATAAAAAACATAAGTGAATTAAGAGGAAAACGATATAATTGCTGTTTCGTGACACGAAGTTTAATTAAAAGGACAATGATACCAAATTGCACAAGAATCATTTCATAAAATAATCCAAATGTTAGAAAAACCGCCAATGATACCCATTGAATAAGAAAAATAGGAGTATTATTTACAACCATTGGGACAGATGCAACGAAAGAGATTAGCAAAAGAAAAGCTAATAGATCTAAATCTACCCCACTAATTAATGGTGGGAAAAAGGAATATGTTAAATAGAGCCCAATTGGTACAATTGATAGCCAAGATATCCAAATAATTTTCTTTGCTTTTGGATCCAATTCCTTCCTCCTCCTTTATTAATGGGTGAAAAGACTTACATTTACGTTAAGTTTATCAAAGATTCAGATATTTGTCATAGTTTATTTTACATTGATTCTAGTAGCTTTAGTAATTTGGGTTTAACCTCTGCTAAGAAATATAGCGACCCCGTAATAATAAGCACTTGATTCTCCCTTAGATGGAGTAAGTTCTCTTCAATACTTAGCTCCCAATCCATGTTTTCTTTTTTATTTTCAGACAAACTAATCGAATAGAGTTCCTTGCTGGTTGCTGCACGTGGAAAATCAAAGGATACGAAGGTAATTTGAGAAGCGATTCCATCTAACTCTTGAATCATTCCATCTAGCTTTTTATCTCTTAACGCCGCAAAAACGATATGGATTTCCTTATCACTGTAGCGTTTCTTCGCTTCACGGACCAATGTGTGAATTCCCTCTTCGTTATGAGCTCCATCAATAATAATCGTCGGGTCATTACTTACTACTTCAAATCTCCCTGGCCAATAGGCTTTTTTTATGCCCTTTATAATAGATGTGAAATCAATGACAAATTGCTTCGTATCATTTAATAGCTGAGCAGCCATAATCGCTAAAGAAGCATTTTCGATTTGATGTTTACCTATCATCGTCGTTTGAATTGAAGGCCAGTTTTTATCAGCCATCTTCCAATCAAACTCTTCACCATTTGTTAATGACTGATGGTTGTGAACATGAAAGTCTTCCCCTAATACAAAACAATCTGCATTCTCTTTCAATGCTTTCTTTTTTATTACTTGTAAGGCCTCTGTTTGGTGTACAGCTGTAATAATAGGTACATGCGGCTTAATAATTCCAGCTTTTTCAAATGCAATTTTCTCATGGGTCTCACCTAAGATGGCAGTATGGTCAAGACCAATGCTAGTAATTATCGACAGAACCGGATTTATAATATTTGTTGAGTCAAACCGTCCACCTAGCCCGACCTCATATAGTACCAGATCAACCGAGCACAACTCACCAAAATAATAGAGTGACATAGCTGTAATGACCTCAAATTCCGTTGGTGCCCCTAGTTCCGTTTGCTCAAGTTCATCACTTAAAGGTTTTATTATATTGACTAAACGAACAATATCATCGTTAGAAATAGGCTTTCCATTTACACTAATTCGTTCGTTAAATTGCTCAAAATATGGGGAAGTAAAGGTGCCAATCGTATAGCCCTGTTCTTCTAAAATGGATCTCAAAAATGTAACAGTCGAACCTTTTCCGTTCGTCCCCCCAATATGTACGGAGTGAAAATGTTTTTCTGGATGACCAAGCCTGTCCATCATCCATTCCATTCTTGTAAGCCCCGGCTTGATTCCGAGCCTTAATCTAGCATGAATCCATGCCACTGCTTCTTCATAGGTCAAAAACATGATGGTTCACCTTTCATAATTTAGTGGGACGAATCTATTTTAGATTCGTCCCACTAAATATTATAGTCCTTTTAATTCATTTAAACGTGTTTCTACAAGTGCTCGTTTTTCCATGTAGTCTTTCTCTTTTGCACGCTCTTCATTAATTACTTTTTCAGGAGCCTTCTTTACAAAACCTTCATTGCTGAGTTTCTTTTGAACACGTTCTACCTCTTGGGTAAGCTTAGCGTATTCCTTTCCTAGTCGAGCAATTTCTTCCTCTATATTTATTAGTCCAGCTAGTGGAAGAATAATTTCTGCTCCTGTTACAACAGCTGTCATCGCCTTCTCTGGCTCATCAACTACCGTCCCAATGACTAATTCTGCAGGATTACAGAAACGCTCAATATATGCACGGTTCTTTTCCAACACAGCAGAGATCATGTCGTCTTTACCTTTTACAATCATGTTGATTTTTTTGCTTAGCGGAGTATTTACTTCCGCACGGATATTTCGAACAGAACGAATAATCTCAACCAACAGCTTCATATCAGAAGCAGCTTGATGATCATTTAATTCCTCACTTACTACTGGCCATGATGCAACCGTAATTGACTCTCCTTTATGAGGAAGGTTCTGCCAGATTTCTTCTGTGATAAAAGGCATGAAGGGGTGTAGAAGCCTCATCGTTTGATCAAGTACATAAGCTAATATAGATCTTGTTGTTAATTTTGCCGCTTCATCCTCACCATAAAGTGGAAGCTTCGCCATTTCGATATACCAATCACAGAAGTCATCCCAAATGAAGTTGTATAGAACACGACCTACCTCACCAAATTCATATCGATCTGATAGTCTTGTTACGGTTTCAATGGTTTCATTCAGTCTTGTTAAAATCCATTTATCCGCTACAGACTTTTCACCACTTAAGTCAATTTGTTCATATGTTAAACCGTCCATATTCATTAAAGCAAAACGCGAGGCATTCCAGATTTTATTAGCAAAGTTCCAAGTTGCTTCTACCTTTTCCGTGCTATAACGTAAATCTTGCCCTGGAGAGCTACCGGTTGATAAGAAATAACGCAATGAGTCTGCTCCATACTTATCAATTACTTCCATCGGGTCCACACCATTTCCAAGTGACTTACTCATTTTCCGTCCTTCCGCATCTCGAACAAGTCCGTGAATAAGGACATCTTTAAATGGGCGTTCTCCTGTGAATTCCAAGCCTTGGAAGATCATTCTAGATACCCAGAAAAAGATAATATCGTAACCAGTTACAAGACATCCGGTTGGATAGTAACGCTTGTAATCACTTGATTCGATATCTGGCCAGCCCATCGTTGAAAACGGCCAAAGAGCAGAACTGAACCATGTATCTAATACGTCCTTATCCTGTTCCCAGTTTTCAATATCTGCAGGAGGCTCATGATCAACGAGCACCTCTCCTGTTTGTTTGTGATACCACGCTGGAATACGGTGGCCCCACCAAAGCTGGCGAGAAATACACCAGTCACGAATGTTTTCCATCCAGCGCAGGTACGTGTTCTCAAATCGGTCAGGAACAAAATTCACTTTATCTTCTTTTTTTTGTAAGGCAATTGCTTCATCTGCTAAAGGTTGCATTTTAACGAACCACTGTGTTGATAAATATGGCTCAACAACTGCACCACTTCTTTCTGAGTGCCCAACTGAGTGCAAATGCTCTTCAATTTTAAATAATACGTCATCTGCTTGAAGATCTTTAACAATTTGCTTACGACACTCGAAACGGTCTAACCCTTGGTATTTACCAGCATTCGCATTCATCGTACCGTCTTCGTTCATCACAAGTACACGTTCAAGATGATGTCTATTTCCAATTTCAAAGTCATTCGGGTCATGTGCCGGAGTTATTTTCACTGCGCCTGAACCAAATTCCATATCTACATAGTCATCACCAACGATCGGGATTTCACGACCAACAATTGGCAAAATAACTGTTTTACCAATCAAGTCCTTATATCTCTCATCCTCAGGATGAACAGCAACTGCCGTGTCACCAAGCATGGTTTCTGGTCTTGTGGTTGCCACTTCAATGAATCCTGAGCCGTCACTTAAAGGATATTTCATATGGTAGAAAGCACCTTGAACATCCTTATAAATAACTTCAATATCAGAAAGCGCTGTTTTTGTTGCTGGATCCCAATTGATTATATACTCTCCTCTGTAGATAAGACCCTTTTTATATAAAGAAACGAAAACCTCTCTTACTGCTTTCGACAAGCCTTCATCCAGCGTGAAACGCTCTCTGCTGTAGTCAAGACCTAGACCTAACTTTGACCACTGCTCACGAATATGACTCGCATACTCTTCTTTCCACTTCCAAGTTTCTTCTACAAATGCCTCACGACCAAGATCATATCGACTTTTTCCTTCGGCACGGAGCTTTTCTTCTACCTTTGCTTGTGTTGCAATACCAGCGTGGTCCATTCCTGGCAACCACAATACATCATACCCTTGCATACGTTTCATTCTCGTAAGAATATCCTGCAAGGTGGTATCCCAAGCATGCCCTAAGTGTAGCTTTCCTGTTACGTTTGGTGGTGGAATAACGATTGTATATGGCTCTTTCTCTTGGTCATTAAGTGCTTGAAAGTATTTTCCCTTTAGCCACCAATCGTATCGACCACGTTCAATCGTATTTGGGTCATATTTGGTTGGCATTGTTAATTCATTTGTTTCCATTTTGTTCCCTCCTAAGCTAAATACAAAAAAACTCCAATCGTCTAAAAAGGACGAATGGAGTTTGCTTCGCGGTACCACCTTTTTTCCAATCAATAAACAACCATGATTGGCTCTTAAAATAGATAACGGACTTCCCGTCTTTCACTACAAAGCATAGCTGTTCGTAAAAGATGCTCAAGGGCGACCTTCAATTGGAACGCTTAGAAAACCTTTCAGACGCGAGTTTCCCTCTCTTAAAGCGAGTAACCAACCTACTCTTCCCTTTCAAAGCAGATTTCAGTATTCAATTATGTAAGTTTAAAGATGTGAATCTTCATTTTATACTCCATATACTACATAAAAAAGTATGTTAACGTCAATAAGGATACCCATATTTTTTTATAACCATACATAGAGTAATGGAAGAAGCATTTTTTTACTATCGTCTATGGTTTTACTTTATGAACATAGGAGGGATTGGTGTGAAAAGAAGGTATAATCCTTATACATTACCACCATGGTTAAGGACTGTGAGAGGCGTATGCAGACAATTCATTCTCCCTTTTTGCATCTTTCAAGGAATTCGAACCATTTTTCTTCCAACAACATTTGATGTATTGTTTCTAGCCATACTCATTGCTCTAGCTATTGCATTTCACTTTGAATTTATTTAGGGAGCCCATTAACTTTGGGCTCCCTCGTTACTTTGAGCTGCTGCTGCAGCTTGTTTTTTTTGTCTTTCAATTTCCTCAATACGCATGACAACGTACTCAGAATTTTTTAATAACCAAAATTGTTTCTGTAGCCTTTGAACGAATTTTCTTTCATTATGTTCTTTTGATTTATAATACTCTTCTACCACCCTTAACACGGGGCCAGGGTGAGCAAAATACCCTAATAATAAAAGCATTTCGTCATCTTTTAATGGAAAGTACTTTAAATACACATATAACCAGTCTATGCAGTCATCGCAACGCTTTGGAAAGGTATTTAACAGTCTTGATAAAAAAGGTAAAATATCATGAATAGCAGCTCCTTCTCTGCTGCCTTCAAGATTAATAAAGTATCCATAACCTCTATCGTCATAGAGAAAATGCTCAGAAGAGATCTTACCATGAACCACTACCGCCCTAGCCTTCGTTTCTTCCTTTGTTAGCTCGAACCATTCTTTTAGCTTGTTTTTGGAATATGTTAGTGCTTGACGAATGTCATTGTAATACAAGCAAAACAAAAGTTCGGTAGGGGACATATATTGTTTTCCTTCACACGCTTCAATATAGCCTTCAATAAATTCCGTCTCTTTATCCCAAAGTGATGAAAGAGACGTATAATGTTCCTCTTTTTCTTTGGGATCAATGGTCACTTCATGAAGGGACAATGTATGAAGCCTTGCTAGCTCCCGAAAGAGCTGTTGATTTCTTTCATTCCTGTTTTCTTTTTCCTCATTGGGTAACCATGGCATAAGGTAATATAACGCTTGATTATGCAAAACCGCATAGCGTCCATCAACTGTTGGATAAACAGGGACAATCCGATTGTATCCTTTCTGATAGAGATATTGGATATGCCTAATAAAATCGGTTCCGTGTTTAGGAGCTATCTTTTTTAGAGCAAATACTCCTTTATCACTATAAACACGATATATTTTCCCAAATCTCTCAATAAAGTGTGGCTTTACGCCGTAATTTTTTAACACCGGCTCCATTTGCTGCAAATAATTAACATTCGACAAGGAGGCTCAACCCTTCCATTAAAAACAACAAGGGCAGGAGTTTTCACCTGCCCAATGGTTGTTCTTCTATTTATGGGCAATAGGAATAGGTATATAAAGTACTTGCCCTTCGTATATATCTTGATTTAACTCAAGATGGTTTACCTTAAGTAATTGTTGTACAGGTACTTCGTAACGTCCCGCTAATTGTTCGACCGTTTCTCCGCTTTGAACAATGGCTACACGAAGTTTTGTTAGGTCTTCCGTCTCCTCTTTTCGAGCAAAAAACTCGGTTAAAGACATCCCCTTTTTTGAAGATTTCTTTTTCTTAATCTTAGGTTGAGGAGGTGAAGAAGAAGATTCTTCTTCCGTTTCTGGCTGGCTTTCTGCTTGTGGTTGAATTTCTGTCACTGGTTGTGGCTGAAGTTCGGCTTCTGGTAGAGGCTGAAGCTCAACCTCTGGTGCCTCCTCAACAATTTCTTCTGCAAGCTCTTGAGGTCCTTCACTTCGAGCTGCTGAAAAAGTAATTTCAGGCTCCTTTGCTTCGTTCACAGGAAGTTGTGGTGCTTCAAAAAGATCAACCGCTTTATTTATTGAAACCACTTTTTCCTCTGTGTCATCTGCTGATTTTCTCGCTTCCACAGCGAACGGTTCATACTCATGTTCCAAAATCGTTGGTTCCTCTTGTAGTTCTGTACGAAGCTCATTAGATAATTCAACATTTTCATCTATCTCATCAACGGTTGCTTCTCGGTAAGCAACCTCAAGTTGAACTTCCTCCACTTCTGCATCTTCATGTACTGGTTTGTGTTGCTGATCACCATAAAGACCCGTAATCGTTAAATCGGCAGTTAGCTTCATACAGCTTCTTTCTTGGAAAAGATAATCAAAGCTTTCCACTTCAACATGGATGTCATCAATGCTTTGAATACGGTTATTAGGAATGGTTATATCTACCGGAAAACGGTGTGAAAACTCATAAAGTCCCTCTTCCCTCTCCTCCACATGATGAACGAACTTCGGAGCAGTAAACAAATCCTCCTCCTCATTAGTGCCATCATTGTAACGCTGATATTCCCCTGTTAATTCTAATGCACCTTGAATGGTGACATATTGTTCGTTTTCATGAATCGTAATATTTGGGTCAAGTGAAATAGAAACTAACTCCTCTACTTCCTGTCCCTTTTGAAACCACACCGATTCTTCTAATGAAAATCGCAAGCACGACTCGTTACCCTGAGACAAAGCGACTCCTCCCTTCATATCCTATACGTTTAATCACTATGTCATTATCACTCTATGAACTAGTGAATATTTTTATGAATAAAAGTAATCGCTAAGTGTGTGTTTACAAAAAAAAGAGACCCAAAAGAGTCTCTATCCTTATATTTATCTTAGCTTAGAAAAGGCAATTTCAATGGCTTTGATTGTTTTTTCAATATCTTCGTTACTATGAGCTGTTGAAAGGAACATTCCTTCAAATTGAGAAGGTGGTAAGAATACTCCCTGGTTTGCCATTTCTTGATAATAAGTAGCGAAATAATCAAGATTTGATGTTTTGGCTTGCTCGTAGTTTGTAACAGCTTCGTTTGTAAAGAAAAATCCAACCATCGAACCCACACGGTTAATGGTGTGAGGAATATCGTGTTTTTCTGCAGCTGCTCTTATTCCCTCTTCAAGTAATGCTGCTTTACGCGCAAACTCCTCATAATGATCTGGTGTTAGCTGACTTAGTGTTTCTAATCCTGCTGTCATAGCAAGAGGATTACCAGAAAGGGTTCCAGCCTGGTATATTGGCCCACTTGGTGCGATTTGCTCCATAATTTCTGCTCTTCCTCCGTAGGCTCCAACAGGAAGCCCACCACCAATAACTTTTCCAAGACAAGTTAAATCTGGAGTAATCCCAAAATATCCTTGTGCACAGTTATATCCAACTCTAAACCCGGTCATTACTTCATCAAATATTAAAAGTGCCCCATATTGAGTAGTAATATCTCTAAGGCCCTCTAAAAATCCTGGTTGAGGTAGAACAACTCCCATATTTCCTGCAACAGGCTCTACTATGATTCCAGCAATATCATCGCCGAATTGCTCAAATGCATAGCGAACACTTTCCAAATCATTATACGGAACCGTAATCGTATTTTTTGCGACCCCTTCTGGAACACCTGGGCTATCAGGAAGACCTAATGTCGCCACCCCAGATCCTGCTTTTATTAACAGAGAATCACCGTGACCATGGTAACAACCTTCAAATTTTAAGATTTTATTTCTCCCTGTATATCCACGAGCTAGTCGCAGAGCACTCATAGTAGCTTCCGTTCCTGAAGAAACCATACGAACGATTTCAATAGACGGAACTCTTTCTTTTACTAATTTAGCTAGTTTCGTTTCAATCAAACTAGGAGCACCAAAGCTTGTACCAAGTTCTGCCACCTTTTTAATCGCTTCAACCACACGATCATTTGCATGCCCCAAGATTAAAGGTCCCCAAGACAAAACATAGTCAATATATTCGTTTCCATCTATATCATAAATTTTCGAGCCTTTTCCTCTCTCCATAAAAATCGGATCCATTTTAACCGATTTAAACGCTCGAACAGGACTGTTTACACCACCAGGCATAAGTGTTTTTGCTTCAGCAAAAGCTTCAATAGATTTAGAATAAGAGCGCATAGGAATCCCTCGTTTCATCAAATATTAGTTTTCTTTTAACCATCTTGCTGCATCTTTGGCATGATAAGTGATAATAAGGTCCGCACCTGCTCTTTTCATACCTGTTAGCATTTCCATTACAATATTCTTTTCATCAATCCACCCGTTCTGAGCAGCCGCTTTAACCATTGAATATTCTCCACTCACATTATAGACAACGACAGGCAAGTGAAAATTATTCTTTATATCACGTACAATATCCAGGTATGGCATTCCAGGCTTCACAATAAGGAAGTCTGCTCCTTCCTGTACATCTGAATTCGCTTCTCTTAAGCCTTCCATTCGATTAGCTGGATCCATTTGATACGTTTTACGATCTCCAAATTGAGGTGTGCTTTCAGCCGCTTCACGAAATGGTCCATAAAAAGAAGAAGCATATTTAACAGCGTAAGACATAATTGGGATATCCTCAAAGCCGGCCTCATCTAAGCCTGCTCTTATAGCCGCAACAAATCCGTCCATCATATTTGAAGGAGCTATAATATCCGCTCCAGCTTTTGCTTGGCTAACTGCTGTATCTGCTAATAATTTCAATGATGGATCATTTAATACTTTCCCACCTTCAATTACTCCACAGTGACCATGACTAGTGTATTCACACAAGCATGTATCAGCAATAACAACAATTTCAGGATACTGTTCTTTTATGACTCGAGTCGCTTCCTGTACAATTCCATGATCATGGAAAGCACCCGTACCGCACTCATCTTTTTCATTTGGGATTCCAAATAAAAGGACAGACGTAATCCCAAGTGCTGCTACTTCATCCATTTCAGTTTTTAATTGATCCAATGATAGCTGAAAAACTCCTGGCATAGATAGAATGGCATTTTTTATATTTTCACCTTCTACTACAAAAATTGGATATACCAAATCTTCAAGGTGCAAATGGTTTTCGCGAACCATTGTGCGCAAAATTGCTGTAGTTCGTAAACGACGGTGACGTGAAAATGAATGATTCATTTGTTCTCCCTCTTTCTTATTATTTTCATCATACTTTGTAGCATATGATCAATTGTATATGTATCTGGCATGGCGTCCACACGTAATCCTAACGCATTAGCCCGTTGAAAAGTAATAGGCCCAATACACATAAAAAGACAATGATCAATAGTAGACAATATATTCATCTCTTTCACAACAGCCATAAAATGATCAACTGTCGAAGGACTAGTAAAACTTATGATATCTATCTTCTTTTCTGTTAACGCCTTCACTAAAGCATCCCGACTGCTGTCAGGAAAAAACGTTTCATAAATGACTAGTTCATCCACATGGGCTCCCTTTTTTTCAAGGGTAGTAGAAATAAGTTCTCTAGCTAAGTTTCCTTTAGGAATTAGAACATTCGTCCTTGCGTTTATACGCGGTGAGAATTCTTCAACAAAAGCTTCAGCTACATATTCTTTTGGCTTAAAGGCAACAGTTACTCCTTTTCTAACTAAGGCTTCCTCCGTTTTTTCACCAATAGCGGCAATCTGTATATGCTCGAGGACGGTCGGGTTGATGTCAAAAGAAAAGAATGTTTCTACAGTCACATTACTAGTAAAAATGATCCAATCATATTTATGTAGTTTCTTACGCAGGAAGATAGCCAGATTGTCTGAAGCAACTGGTCGAAAGGAAATAAGAGGGATTTCCACTGGAATCCCCCCATATTTCTTGACTAAATCTGAAAATGGTTTTGCATGCTTTTTTCCTCGCGGAACAAGAACCTTCATTCCATTGAGAGAGTAGTCATCACTCATTCACTATCAAGCTCCACTTTCACCGCGTCAATTAAGGCTTTTCCTCCGTTAGCAATTAATGCATCTGCCACTAGCTCCCCTAACTTTTCAGGATCTTGTCCACTAGCTGATTCCTTTAAGATAGTTTTTCCATCTGGAGTTGCAACAAGCCCTGTAAGAGAGATATCACCGTTTTCTTCAACTTTTGCATACCCCGCAATTGGGACCTGACATCCACCTTCCATCTTTTGAAGAAACGCTCTCTCGGCAGTTACCGCTTGTTTGGTTTTCATACAAGTAAAACGAGATAATAAGTTAAGTAGTTGCTCATCGCTTTCACGGCATTCTATCGATAGTGCACCTTGACCAACTGCTGGGATACATACTTCATCATCAATAAACTCTGAAACTACCTCACTTGCCCATCCCATTCTGGAAAGGCCTGCAGCAGCTAAGATGATTGCGTCATATTCTCCCGTTTCTAATTTTGCTAATCGTGTATCAATATTTCCTCGTATCCACTTTATTTCAAGATCTGGTCTGATCGCAAGAAGCTGTGCACTGCGACGAAGACTGCTTGTGCCTACAACAGAACCAGGCTTTAATTCTTTAATAGGCGTGTGGTTTTTAGAGATAAGTGCATCTCGATGATCCTCACGAAATGGAATACAACCAATAATTAGACCTTCCGGCAAGACAGCTGGCATGTCTTTCATACTATGTACCGCCATATCTATTTCTTCATCAAGCATTGCCTGCTCAATTTCCTTAACAAATAACCCTTTTCCACCAACTTTAGATAGTGTTACATCAAGGATTTTATCCCCCTTCGTAACAATTTCTTTTACTTCAAATTCAAAGGATGGGTCTAATTTCTTCAACTGCTCAATCACCCAGTTTGTTTGTGTAAGTGCAAGCTTACTTCGTCTGGAGCCAACTATAATTTTCCGCATGTAAACCTCCTATGTATGTATCCTTATGTGTACCAAAAGTGGAAGGATGATAAGTTGCCGATTAAAAAGAAATTGATCAAAACAATTAAGAATGAAGCAATATTCCAAAGAGCCAATGACCTTCCGTACAGCTCCTTACTAACACGTAAGTATAAATAAATGCTATAGGCAATCAGTACACCGAAAGAGCCAATTACCTTTGCATCTAACCAAAACATTTCAGGAATTTTCAAGTATGCCCATTGAATTCCTAAAATGACTGCTAGCATTAGCATAGGCACACCAATGACATTTAAAACATATGACATATGCTCAAGCTTGGATAAATCAGTAATTCTTAGCAGCCTAGCTCCCCACTTCTTTTTCTTTAGTAAATTGTATTGAATCAAATAAAGAAAAGAGAAAACAAAAGAAAGAGAAAAAGCGCCATAAGAAAGAATCGCAAGTGTTATATGAATCAACAAAAGCTCTGAGATGAGCTGCTCGGCCATCACATGAGATTCAAATTGTACTGGTGCAAACGTATGAATAGCTAGAATGATAAACCCCAAAACATTTGTAAAAAACACAATGAAATCAACACGAAGTAACCGATTGATTCCTAATGATAAAGTAATTAACACCCAAGCATAAAAATAGAGCCCTTCAAATATGGTAAGTACCGGGAAACGGCCGGTTTTTAGCATATACAAAAATAAAAACATCGTTTGAAGTAACCACACAAATGCAAGTAACCAGAAGGCAACACGATTTGCCTTCCGGTTATGGTGTAAGAAATCAATAAAATATAAGAGCACACTCAAAGCATACAGGACAACGGTCAGCTCATGCAGCCTTGTCATATAGTAGTCAAACATTCGCTTCTCCTCTTTTATGATTGAAAGGAAGGCTGTGGGTTTGTTAGAACCACTCGATTTGGCTCCGCTTCTCTCGGAACTTGTTGCTCTTTTACAAGTTCATCAATGTTAAAGATCTTCACGAACAAATCTAACGCTTGTTCTGAATCTTTTCGAGCCGCTAATTCCTTCGCTTGAAGGATTGGGTCCTTAAGCATTTGATTAATAATACTTTTCGTATGTTTATTTAATACTTTAAATTCACGTTCAGACAGATGAGGAAGCTTTCGTTCTAAGCTTTCCATTGTCCCGGATTGAATCGTAAGTGCTTTTTCACGTAAAGCAGAAATAATAGGGACAACCCCTAGTAAATTTAGCCATTGTTTAAACTCAACGATTTCTGCTTCAATCATCATCATAATTTGTGTAGCAGCACGTTTTCGTTCTTGAAGGTTCGCTTCAACGATTCCTTCCAAATCATCTATATCATATAAGAAGACACTCTCAAGCTCAGCTAATGCTGGGTCCAAGTCACGTGGTACCGCAATATCAACCATGAATAAAGGCTTTCCTTTACGCAGCTTTTCTACTTGAGTCATCATATCTTTTGTAATAACAAATTCTTTTGCACCTGTTGAACTTATTAAAATATCTGCATCAATTAAAGAACACTGAAGCTCTTCTAGTGTTTTAGCTTCACCTTCGAAACGCTCAGCTAAATTCTGAGCCTTTTCATACGTACGATTAATAACAGTTACCTTGCTTGCTCCATTTGCATGTAGATGCTGTATGGCAAGTTCCCCCATCTTACCTGCACCAAGAATTAACACATGCTTTTTATTTAAGGAACCAAAGATTTTCTTGGCTAGTTCAACCGCTGCATAACTTACTGATACCGCATTTGCACCAATATCTGTCTCTGAATGTGCTTTTTTAGCTAAGGTTACTGCTTGCTTGAATAACTGGTTAAATACTGTACCAACTGCTGCATTTTCTTGAGCTAATAAAAAGCTTGTACGAACTTGACCAAGAATTTGTGTCTCGCCTAATACCATTGAGTTCAATCCGCATGTTACACTAAATAAGTGTTCCATTGCACCGTCATGTTCGTATATAAATAAATATGGTGAAAATTCGCTTTGCTCAATCGAAAACCATTCTGAAAGAAATTCTTTTATATAATATCTGCCAGTGTGTAGTTGATCAACAACCGCATAGATTTCTGTTCGGTTACAAGTAGAGACAATTACATTTTCTAACACACTCTTTTTTTCTTTAAGAGCGTTCATTGCTTCCCCTAGTTGTGCAGGGTTAAATGTCAAACGCTCACGAATTTCAACAGGGGCAGTTTTATAATTAAGACCGATCACTAATATATGCATACCGAAATACACCCCCCAGAATATTTGCATGTTTGCTAGTAGTAATTATACCATGTTCCATTTTTGTAGATTAAAATGAAATATGACTATATTTGAATAAAATGTGAACAAAAATTAATCAACTGTGATGCAAATATGCTATTATAATTATTTGGTAAACCTTGCTTGCTCGTCATATTACGACAAGCCTCCATATGTACATTAACAAAAATTAGAATGATTATCAAGTAATCCTTACTGGAAGTGGTGCTAATGAAAAATCAACGAATCTTTCCTGGAATCATCCTTATCGGTTTTGGTGTTTATTTCTTTTTACAACAGGCGAACATCGCTCTTTTCCAACAGTTTTACACATGGCCAACATTGCTGGTAATCGTTGGAGTCTCCTTTCTCTCTCAAGGCTATGGGGCAAAGGATTACGAGGCTATCCTGCCCGGTGTTATCCTTACAGGCTTTGGTCTGCATTTCCATATCATTAACCATCTCCAATTATGGCCAAATCATATTGGAACGTTTATCCTCATTATTGCCCTTGGATTCTTACTACGTTACCAGAAGGTCCGATCGGGACTCTTCCAAGGGATATTATTTCTTATACTTGCGTTATTACTTTTGTTTTACGATAAATTCACCGCATGGCTTGGTATTCTCGAAAACACCGTATCGATTGCTTGGAAGTCTTGGCCGGTAGTGTTGGTGATAATTGGCTTTTACTTACTCTTTATCCGAAAAAAATAACTATCATAAAAAACCGTCAGACATTTTGTTCTGACGGTTTTGCTCTACATATAGCTTTCAATGGTTGCCCACGCTTTATCTTTTCCTTCTCCTGTTTCAGAAGAAAATTGAATGATTGTATCATGTGGGTGTAATTCGAGCTTTTCTTTTGTGATTTTTAAATGCTGTGCTCTTTTTGTTTTAGAAATTTTATCAGCTTTTGTGGCAATTACAATGCATGGAATTTCGTAATGCTTTAAGAAATCATACATCATAATATCATCTGCCGTTGGAGGGTGACGTAAATCAACAATTAATAACACAGCTTTAAGCTGCTCTCTCATCGTTAAATACGTTTCAAGCATTTTCCCCCATGCTTCCCGTTCCTTTTTTGAAACCTTTGCATAGCCGTATCCTGGTACGTCTACAAAATGAAGGACTTCATTAACGATATAAAAGTTCAGTGTTTGTGTTTTACCAGGCTTTGAAGAAATTCGTGCTAACCCTTTCCGGTTGAGCATTTTGTTAATAAATGATGATTTCCCTACATTAGAGCGACCAGCTAAGGCAAATTCAGGAATTGGTTCAACTGGGTACTGATCTGGCTTAACAGCACTAATGACGATTTCAGAGCTTGTTACTTTCATCTAGTGGCACCGCCAGTCAAAGCATGCTCTAAAACTTGGTCAAGATGTGACACGAGAACAAACTGTAATTCTTCACGAACACTTTCAGGAATATCATCGATATCTCTTTCATTATCCTTTGGACAAATAATTTTAGTTAATCCCGCTCGATGAGCACTTAACGATTTCTCCTTTAGGCCCCCAATTGGTAGGACTCGACCACGTAATGTAATTTCACCTGTCATACCTACTTCTTTACGGATGGCACGCCCTGTGAGAGCGGAGACCAATGCCGTTGCCATTGTAATTCCTGCAGAAGGTCCATCCTTCGGAACCGCTCCTTCTGGGACATGGATATGGATATCATTTTTCTCATGAAAGTCTGGATCAATTCCAAGTTCCTCAGCTTTTGAACGAATATAACTAAATGCTGCTTGGGCAGACTCCTTCATCACATCGCCAAGCTTCCCTGTTAGTATGAGCTTCCCTTTTCCGGGAGACAATGATACTTCAATTTGAAGGGTATCTCCACCCACGGTTGTATAAGCAAGACCAGTTGCCACTCCTACTTGATCTTCAAGTTCTGCTTGACCATAGCGGAAGGTTGGCTTTCCTAAAAATTCATCTACATTTTTTTCAGAAACAATGACTTTTTTCTTTTCACCTGAAACGATAATCTTAGCTGTTTTTCTGCAAATGGTCGCTAACTGTCGTTCTAGACTTCTTACACCAGCTTCTCTAGTGTAGTAACGGACGATTTTTTGAATGCCATCTTCTCGAATTTGTAACTGAGTTTTCGTTAGACCATGCTCCTTTGTTTGTTTTGGTAGCAAGTGATCCTTTGCAATATGAATCTTCTCAAGCTCTGTATACCCAGCAATCGTAATAATTTCCATTCGATCTCTAAGCGGACCAGGAATGGTTGCTAAATTATTTGCAGTGGCAATAAACATTACTTTGGATAAGTCATATGTTTCCTCAATATAGTGATCACTGAAGTTGTGATTCTGTTCAGGATCAAGCACCTCAAGCATAGCTGCTGATGGATCACCACGGAAATCACTTGACATCTTATCGATTTCATCGAGTAGGAAGACAGGGTTAATCGTTCCTGCTTTTTTCATTCCTTGAATAATTCTACCAGGCATTGCCCCTACATACGTACGTCTGTGACCTCTAATTTCAGACTCATCTCTTACTCCACCGAGAGAAATTCTCACAAAATTTCTATTCAATGACGTCGCAATCGAACGGGCTAAGCTTGTTTTTCCAACACCCGGAGGACCAGCCAAACAAAGAATAGGCCCTTTCAATGAGTTAGTCATTTGCTGAACAGCTAAGTACTCAAGAACCCTTTCCTTCACTTTCTCGAGACCGTAGTGGTCATTATTTAATACTTTTTCCGCCTTATGAATATCTAGGTCATCTTCCGTTGCCTTCGACCAAGGAATTGCTAAAAGCCATTCGATATAGTTACGGATAACGGCACTTTCTGCAGAGCTCGAAGGAACCTTTTCATATCTTTCTAGCTCCTTCAGGGCTGTTGCTTTTACATGCTCTGGCATCCCAGCTTGTTCGATTTTTTCAGTAAGATCGCTTACTTCTCCTGTCTTACCTTCTTTATCACCTAGCTCTTTTTGAATGGCCTTCATCTGTTCGCGCAAGTAATATTCCTTTTGAGTGCGCTCCATTGATTTTTTTACTCTTTGGCCAATTTTTTTCTCTAGGTTCAATACTTCTTTTTCATTATGAATGATGTCTACGATCTTCTGTATTCTTTCCTTCACATCGATTGTTTCTAGAATCTCCTGCTTTTCCTTTAGTTTTAAAGGAAGATGTGAAGAAATGATGTCAGCCATTCTACCCGGTTCCTCTATATCCGTTACAGTCGAGAAGGTTTCTGCTGAGATTTTCTTAGACATCTTTATGTACTGCTCAAAATAATCAAGCATTGTTCTCATTAATGCTTGTGATTCCGCATCTTTTTCAACTGGATCCTCGTATGTTTTTATTTCAACAGAGTAGTGATCGTCTTCATCAAAAAAAGAAGTAATCTCTGCTCGCTTTAAGCCTTCAACAAGTACTCGTATCGTACCGTTTGGAAGCTTGAGCATTTGCTTGACTTTCGTAAGTGTTCCCATCTTATACAAGTCATCTTCTAGAGGTTCGTCAATCGAAACCTCCTTCTGTGTTGTTAAAAAGATTAAACTGTCATCTACCATTGCCTTCTCGAGAGCTTGAACTGATTTTTCTCTTCCGACATCCAAGTGTAAAACCATAGTCGGATAAACAAGTAAACCTCGAAGTGGCAGGAGGGGGACAATGATTTCTGTCTTTTTCGCCATTACCTTGCACCTCCAAATGCTTTCTTTCCCTCTTTTAATAAAGGAATTCTTTGTACAATTCTATCGTATTTAACCTGTAGTGTCTAATTACAAGCAACAATCATAATGATCATGAAAGCGTTGGCTTCCAACAAAAAACTCCGGCTCCTCAAAACTGCAAACCGAAGTTCTATTGTTCATTCCACTAAATACTCTCTTTTTTCGGTATTTGCATGGATGCTGTGATTACTTCTTCATTTGCGTATTCCTTTAATAGAGCATGTTCGAACACCTCAGACAAATGGCTGACTGGGATGATCTCAATATCTTTAATCTCGTAAAGCATCGATTGGATATTCTCTTTGGGAATAATTACTTTACTAGCTCCAGCCTTTTTCGCAGCTTTTACCTTTGGATATACTCCGCCAATAGGCTTTACATTTCCATGAATACTAATTTCACCCGTCATAGCAACCGTATGGTCAATTGGGTGCTTGTATATAGCTGAGTAAATACCTGTTGCCATCGCAATCCCTGCAGACGGTCCATCAATCGGAACTCCACCTGGAAAGTTGACGTGTATATCAAATTCATCAGCAGGGACTCCCATTGAACGAAGTACAGTTATAACATTCTCAATTGAACCTTTTGCCATACTTTTTCTTCTTATTGATTTTCCTTGCCCACCTATGCTTTCTTCCTCAACTATGCCTGTTATGTTTATGGAACCTTTTTCTTTTGTAGGAATAACCGTTACTTCGATTTCAAGCAATGCTCCAGAGTTTGGTCCGTACACTGCTAGTCCATTTACAAGTCCAATGGTGGAAGAGGACATAATTTTTTGTTCCATTCTTGGTGTTAACTGACTGGATTGAATCACCCACTCAATGTCTTCATCCTTTATAAAATCTCTATCCTCAGTAATTGCAAGACCAGCAGATATTTGGATCATATTTACTGCCTCTCGACCATTTCTAGCATAAGATGCTAGAGTTGCAATTCCTTTTTCACCAATTTTCAACTTAACCTTTTCTGCAGCCTTTTCTGCAATGGAAGAGATTTCTTCCCTACTTAGCTCCCTGAAGAATACCTCCATACATCTAGAGCGAATCGCAGGAGGAATCTCACTTGGTGTTCTCGTTGTAGCACCAATTAAACGAAAATCTGCTGGTAATCCATTCTTAAATATATCATGAATATGCGTTGGTATTTGCGTATTCTCTTCACTATAATACGCACTCTCTAAAAATACTTTGCGATCCTCTAGTACTTTTAAAAGCTTATTCATTTGAATCGAATGAAGTTCTCCAATTTCATCAATGAATAATACACCACCATGCGCATTTGTTACTGCTCCTTGCTTTGGTTGCGGAATTCCAGCTTGTCCCATTGCTCCTGCACCCTGATAAATAGGGTCATGGACAGATCCGATAAGAGGATCAGCAATCCCTCTCTCATCAAACCTAGCTGTCGTTGCATCTAACTCAATAAACACAGAAGAAGATTGGAATGGAGATTTGGCATTTTTCTTTGCTTCCTCTAAAACGAGTCTAGCTGCTGCCGTTTTTCCTACTCCAGGTGGTCCATAAATGATCACATGTTGAGGATTTGGACCACATAGTGCAGCTTTTAACGATTTGATTCCGTCTTCTTGACCAACAATATCATCAAAAGTACTCGGTCTCACACGCTCTGAAAGTGGCTCGGTTAATGAAATGGATCTCATTTTTCTTAATTGGTCCATTTCTTTTTTTGATTCCCTATCAATGGACACCTTTTGTGTCCGTTGACTTCTTAATAAGTTCCAAAAATAGAGTCCGATAACGATGCCAAAAAACAACTGAATAAATAAGGCAATACCCGTCCAACTCATTGCATTCCCTCCTGCACTTTTCGTAGTAGTTATAAGCTAGTATCTCCTTCTGCAGAAGGGAATAAACAAAGATTGACGTATTTTACTTTTGAGAGCAAAAAAAGAACCGTAGTCATTAGCTACGGTTCTAATATATTTTATGCAGATGTTTTACGTTCTTCTTCAAGAATACTACCATCTATAAGGATTAATTTTGGTACACCATTATCAACTACTGTTTCTTTCGTAATGACACACTTGGTAATATCTTCTCTTGAAGGAAGATCAAACATTACGTCAAGCATAATTCCTTCAATGATAGAACGAAGTCCACGAGCACCCGTTTTACGTTCAATAGCTTTTTTCGCGATTTCCTTAAGAGCATCCTCTTCGAAATCTAGCTCTACATCGTCTAGTTCAAGCATCTTTTGATATTGTTTCACAAGAGCATTTTTTGGCTTTGTTAAAATCTCAATTAATGCATCTTCATCTAATGGCGCTAGACTTGCGATAACTGGAAGACGACCAATAAATTCAGGAATTAATCCGAAGCGTAAAAGATCCTCTGGTAATACCTTAGAAAGAAGATCTTTATCTTCTACTTCTTTCTTCTTCACATCTGATCCAAACCCGATTACCTTTTGACCCAAACGTCTTTTAATAATTGGTTCGATACCATCAAATGCTCCACCACAAATAAATAAAATGTTAGTAGTATCAATTTGTATGAACTCTTGATGCGGATGCTTTCTGCCGCCTTGAGGTGGCACACTTGCCACTGTTCCTTCAAGGATTTTTAGTAGAGCTTGCTGAACTCCTTCACCAGAAACATCTCTAGTAATTGATGGATTTTCAGATTTACGAGCAATTTTATCGATTTCATCAATATAGATAATTCCTTTTTCAGCCTTTTCAACATCATAGTCAGCTGCTTGAATAAGTTTTAGCAGGATATTTTCAACATCTTCACCTACGTACCCAGCTTCAGTAAGTGATGTTGCATCAGCAATAGCAAAAGGAACATTTAATATTCTTGCTAATGTCTGGGCAAGAAGCGTTTTCCCGCTACCCGTAGGTCCGATCATAGCTATATTACTTTTCGAAAGCTCAACTTCATCTATTTTGCTGTTAGAATTGATACGCTTGTAATGATTGTAAACAGCAACCGATAAGTTTTTCTTTGCTTGGTCCTGACCGATTACATACTCATCTAAAATATCGCGGATTTCCTTTGGCTTCGGAACATCCTTAAATTCTACTTCCTCTTCTGTTCCAAGTTCTTCCTCCACAATTTCAGTACATAACTCGATACACTCGTCACATATATACACACCTGGACCTGCAACTAGTTTTCGAACTTGGTCTTGTGTTTTACCACAGAAGGAACACTTTAATTGTCCTTTTTCATCATTAAATTTAAACAATTTCTTCACCCCTTGAAAAGCGTCTAAAACACATAAATTGCTGCAGATATAATTGTTTTTATCTTTACTTACAGTATTCTTTATTCAATTGTTATCAATAGTTATGTATTGCATTGTATCACATTTACTAGGTGGACAGGAAATGATAACTCTTGAAAAGGAAAACATTTTCATATCTGCAAAAGTAAATAAATATGTACTAGTTAATCTTAACCATAAATTCTAAAGTTAAATCGGAAGTTTTTACTAAATCTTTAAAAACTTCATTTTCTGTATTTGTTATGTATATGTCATGCTAATAAATTTTATAAGTATGTAAATTGTATAAAACAAGGCACGATTCAATCGCGCCTTGTTCATTTTTTATGATATGATTTAAACCGTTTTGCTGTTTTCTACTAAGAATTCAACAGCTTTTCTAACTTTAAGGTCACCTTTAATTCCATCTACATTTCCTAAAGCAGCTTTAATGTTATCAACAGTCATATTATACATTTCAGCCATTTTATTTAATTCTGCATCTACATCTTCTTCAGAAACTTCAAGATTTTCTGCAGCCGCGATTTTCTCAAGAGTTAGGCTTACACGTACACGCTTTTCGCCTTCTTCTTTCATTTGCTCACGAAGAGCATTTTCATCTTGGCCTGAGAACTGGAAGTATAATTCAAGGTTCATACCTTGCATTTGTAAACGTTGTTCGAACTCTTGCATCATGCGATCAACTTCTGTATCGATCATTACAGCAGGAATGTCAATTTCAGCATTTGCAGCTGCTTTGTCAACAACTGTATCACGTACGTGGTGCTCTGCTTCATGCTTTTTAGAATCTACTAAACGATTCTTAATCTTTTCTTTTAACGCATCAAGTGTTTCAACTTCTTCATCCACATCTTTTGCGAACTCATCATCAAGCTCAGGAAGTTCTTTTCCTTTTACTTCATGGATTGTCACTTTAAACACTGCAGGCTTTCCAGCAAGCTCAGTAGCATGGTATTCTTCTGGGAAAGAAACTTCTACATCTTTTTCTTCTCCAGCAGCTAGACCTACTAATTGCTCTTCGAAACCAGGAATAAATTGTCCTGAACCTAACTCAAGTGAGTAGTTCTCAGCTTTTCCGCCTTCAAAAGCTTCACCATCAACGAAACCTTCAAAGTCCATTACTACTGTATCTCCATTTTCAGCTTTGCCTTCTTCTTTTACTACAAGCTCAGCTTGACGCTCTTGAAGAGTTTTCAACTCGTTAGCAACATCCTCGTCAGTAACTTCAGTTTCAACTTTTTCTACTTCAAGTCCTTTGTACTCACCAAGTTTTACTTCAGGCTTAACTGTAACAGTTGCCTTAAAGATAAAGCTTTTGCCTTTTTCGATTTGTTCTACATCGATTTCAGGACGATCAACTGGATCAATTCCAGATTCTTCAACTGCGTTTGAATATGCTTCTGGAAGAAGAATATCAATTGCATCTTGATATAATGACTCCACACCAAAACGCTTTTCAAACATTGCACGAGGCATTTTCCCTTTACGGAAACCAGGTACATTTACTTTTGTTACTACTTTTTTGAATGCAGCGTCTAATCCTTCATTAACCTTTGCTGCATCTACTTCAACTGTAAGAACCCCTTGGTTCCCTTCTAGTTTTTCAAACTTCACAGACATACGAACTTTCCCTCCAAAATCTATTTACATTTTCATTCGTTACTAATTTAGATGAATATGTAAGCTTGTTTTTAATATACAGTTATTACAACCACTACATTATAACATAGGTTGCATTCGTTTCAACATCCTAGACTAAATAATAGGATAAGAAAATTCTTCAATTTCTTGTATATATCGTAATAATGTTTCAATATCTTGTTCAGATGATTGATAAACATCACACATTTCCTCAATCGAATAGTCCTGTGCGAAAAACATTAAAACTAGCATATGATAAGCAGCAGCAAGTGCTCTCATATCACTCGTAGGGTAATGAAATGGGTACAATATAAAAAGATGACGGTCTATTAAACTAATGGCTTGTTCTAGTAACGTGGGATTCTCTTGTTCAAGTTGTTCCGCTAAAATCTTTGAGACCTCTATTTTTTGTTGATGCTCCCTCAAATCGTAAAGATCCTTAGGGATTACCTCCATTGAGGAGCTTAGCTTAGTTACCGTTACTTGCTCATGATATTGATGTTCTTTAAGAACATGTAAGAGCATTGTTTTAATAAACGGTTGGCCTTCACTAGATAGTAGGTAGTTACGTATTTCCTCTAAAACAGGTTGAATATTTTGATGAGCAAGATTTGCGACTTGTAACAATAGTTCCTTCTCATCCTTAGGGTCGAATAAGTTTAACGATTGGGAAACTACTTGCCTTTGTTCCTTTTCATATTCAGGTTCTATCGACAGTTCTTCTTCTACTGCATCAACCATTCTTCTACTAAAATCCAGCAGTCTTCTAAAATGTTCGTATTTCTCAACTGGAACTTCATGTTCCTCCAATAGCACCTCTAAAGTATGTGCGACACGATTGTATTCTTGTAGCTGAACAAGAACCATTATAAGCATATCAACCGTTTGAAAATACTCTCCAATTCCTATCCTAAGCATTTCTTCTGTATAATCTCTTGCTTTTTCATACGCACCGGACTCATAATAAGCCAGAACTAAAGCAAACCAAATATCACTGTTTTCCGGATCATGTTCTTTTGCTTCTTCAAAATAAGGTAATGCATCTCTAAATTGCTTTTTTTGAATAAAGTCTAACCCTTTTTCGAAAAGCCTCTTTTCTAAATTGGGGAAAAACACTACGTTTCCGTCCTTACGAGCCCGTTCCCTTTTTTTCATCTACCATTCCCCTTATTCTTAACCTGAGGTAAGTTTAGCAGAATCTTTTATAAAAACAAAATAATAAATGGCCACAGCTAGTGCTGTGGCCATTTATTTACTTTGTTAACAATGCTCGGTTCTTTTCGTAGGTATCAATTTGCTCGTCAAGTTGAAGGGTAATTTCAATTTCATCCCAGCCATTGATTAGCATCTTTTTCCAATAAGAAGAAACCTCGAAAGACTCTGAAAGACCTTCAGCATCACTTATTGTTTGGTTTTCTAAATCAATTTTTAATTTATAGTTCGGGTTTTTCCCTTTTTCTAATAACACCTTCACTTTTTCTTCCTCTAATGCAATAGGAAGCATACCGTTTTTCAGGCAGTTTTGGTGGAAGATATCTGCAAATGATGGTGCAATAACTACTTTAAAGCCATAATCTAGTAGGGCCCATGGAGCATGCTCTCTTGATGACCCACATCCAAAGTTCTCATTCGCAATTAGAATGGAAGCATTTTTCTTTGACGGGTGATTTAATTCAAACTCAGGATTATCGGAGCCATCACTGTTATATCTCCAGTCGAAAAATAAATATTTTCCAAATCCTGTTTTCTCAATTCTTTTTAAAAATTGCTTTGGGATAATTTGATCTGTATCTACATGAGCACGATCTAGTGCTACGGCTTCGCCTTCAAAAATAGTAAACATTATTTTTCCTCCCCCCTTATCGTACTTCTGCAGGAGTTAATTTTCTGATATCAACAAAATGGCCGTGTAACGCAGCTGCTGCTGCCATTGCCGGACTAACAAGGTGAGTTCGAGCTCCTGCCCCTTGTCTACCTTCAAAGTTACGATTAGAAGTAGATGCGCAGTGCTCTCCAGGAGGAACAACATCATCGTTCATGCTCAAGCACATACTACAACCAGATTCTCTCCACTCAAATCCTGCCTCAATAAAGATTTGATGTAATCCTTCCTCTTCCGCTCTCTGCTTAACCCCTTGAGATCCTGGAACGACTAGTGCACGTACACTCGGATGTACCTTTTGTCCTTTAACAACCTCTGCTGCCTTACGTATATCTTCAATTCTTGAGTTTGTACAAGATCCAATAAAGACATGCTGAATTTTAATTTCTTCAATCTTTTGCCCTTGATTTAGTCCCATATAATGTAATGCTCTTTCAAGCGAACTCTTCTCAATTTCTGTCTCGTAATCTGCAACTGTTGGAATAGATTCTTCTATTTTAGCTGTCATTGCTGGATTAGTCCCCCAGCTAACCATTGGTGAAATATCAGAACCATCTATTACAATTTCTCGATCATACTTTGCATCCTTATCAGATGTAAAAGCACTCCAATGCTCTACGTATCTATCAAACTCTTCTTTTGATGGAGCGAATTTTCTCCCCTTTAGATAAGAAAATGTCGTTTCATCTGGAGCTACTAACCCTGCTCTAGCTCCCCCTTCAATTGACATATTACAAATGGTCATTCTTTCTTCCATTGAGAGACTTTCAATTACTTCTCCACAATACTCAATAACGTATCCTGTACCAAACTGAACTCCATATTTTGAAAGGACATAAAGAATAACATCTTTCGCTGTAACTCCGCTTGAAAGTTTCCCGTTAATTTCTAACCTTAAAGTTTTCGGCTTGGATTGCCAAAGAGTTTGTGTGGCAAGGACATGCTCCACCTCGCTTGTACCAATTCCGAATGCTAATGCACCAAACGCTCCATGTGTGGAGGTATGACTATCTCCACACACAATTGTCATCCCTGGCTGAGTCAACCCTAGTTCTGGACCGATAACATGGACAATCCCTTGGTCAGGGCTATCTAAATCAGCTAAAGGAACACCAAACTCATGACAATTTTTTTCAAGTGTCGTCATTTGATTCTTTGCCACCGCATCGTTGATTTGCTTTCTATTTACAGTTGGCACATTGTGATCCATCGTAGCAAACGTTCGATCCGGACGACGAACCTTTCTATTTTTCATTCTTAGTCCTGAAAATGCTTGTGGAGAAGTAACTTCATGAACTAAATGTAAATCAATGTATAGTAAATCTGGTTTCCCTTCTTCTTTTTGTACAACATGGTAATCCCAAATCTTTTCAATTATTGATTTTCCCATCATTTTACCTCCTTTTTAAAAGAGACACGGCGCGATAGGCCGTGTCGTTTAGATATTAGTTGTTAGCCAGAATTTATGCGTAGGCACCCATAATACTTGAGATCGTTTCATGTCCTAAAATACATGCCTTAACTTCAGCTACCATTTCTGACGTAGACACTGCTCTTTTTCCTTCTGAAAAAATATCCTTTGTACGCAATCCAGCATTCAATACTTCATCCACCGCATTTTCAATAGCCGCAGCTTCTTCTTCTAAGCCAAACGATACTCGAAGCATCATTGCTGCTGATAAAATAGCCGCTAAAGGATTCGCAATATTTTTCCCTTCAATATCAGGCGCAGATCCATGAATTGGTTCATATAAGTAAGGACCATTTTCAGATAAACTAGCTGATGGAAGCATTCCTAAAGATCCCGTTAATACAGAAGCTTCATCGCTTAAAATGTCCCCAAATAAATTCTCAGTAACAACAACATCAAAACTCTTTGGATTCTTAATTAATTGCATCGCTGCATTATCAACAAGCATGTGATCAAGCTTCACCTCTGGATAGCGTTTTGACACTTCCTCTGCTACTTCTCTCCACATTCTGCTTGATTCTAGTACATTTGCTTTATCAACAGATGTAACCTTTTTCCCTCGTTTATCCGCAAGTTGGAAAGCTAATTCAATTACCCTAACCATTTCTTCACGTTTATAAAAAAGAGTATCTACAACTGCTTCTTTTTCATCAACTGTACGACGCTCACTCGGCTTACCGAAGTATAATCCACCCGTTAATTCACGCACCATTAACATATCCACATCTTGAATGATTTCTTTACGAAGGGGTGATGAATCAGCTAGACTCGCATAAAAAGTAGTCGGGCGCAAGTTCGCATAAAGGTCAAGTTCTTTACGAATTTTAAGTAATCCTCTCTCTGGACGGAGATGTACAGGCAAAGCATCGTACTTTGGACCTCCGACCGCACCTAAAAGTACAGCATCACTTTGCTTACATAGCTCAACTGTCTCATCTGGAAGTGGACTCCCTGTTACTTCATAAGCTACTCCACCAATATGTCCATACGTAAATTCAAATTGATGACCAAATCTATCACCAATAGCCTGCAGTACATCCACCGCACCTTTAGTTACTTCTTTGCCAATTCCGTCTCCGGGTAGCACTGCAATCTGCTTCTTCATCTTGTTTCCCCTCCATTGAAATGTACATTTATTAAACGGTCACTGCAGTCATGTATATCACACGATTCACCGCATTTAAATATGCATTGGCAGATGCTTCAAGAACATCTTGAGCCAATCCACGACCGCTTGTTTCTTCTCCATTAAATTTAAGCTTTACATACACTTGGGCCAATGCATCTCTACCCGCTCCAACAGACTGGATTCGGTAGTCTAGTAAATAGACACTGCCATTCACACATTTTTCCAACGTATTATATAACGCTTCAATGCTGCCACTTCCCGTGCAAGCCTCTTGAATGATCTCATTTTGATTTCCTGACAGCGTAACGGTAGCTGTTGGTATTTGATTTGTACCATATTGCACTTGGATCGCTAATAGCTCGTAAAAACGCTCATCTTTAGATAACTTTTGCTCAAGTACAATCGCTGCAAGATCTTCGTCTGTCATCTCTTTTTTTCTATCAGCTAATTCTTTAAAGACAGTAAATAATTGAGTGACATCCTCATCTGCAACTGATAACCCTAGTTCATCTAATCGGTTTCTAAAAGCATGTCTCCCTGAGTGTTTTCCAAGAACTAATGTGTTAGATTGGAAGCCAACAAGTTCTGGAGAAATAATCTCATACGTTGACTTTTCCTTTAGAACGCCATCCTGATGAATTCCAGATTCATGCGCATAAGCATTTCTACCAACAACTGCTTTATTTGCTGGTACAACCATACCGGTAAGCTTACTAATTAAACTACTAGTACGACTAATTTCTTTCAATTGTAGTCTTGTATCCGCATCATAAAAATCTTTGCGTATATGAAGAGCTACCGCTAATTCTTCAAGTGCTGCATTCCCAGCTCTTTCACCAATTCCATTGATGGTTCCTTCGACCTGTGTCGCACCGTTTTCAACTGCAGCCAAGGAATTAGCAATAGCCATTCCTAGATCATCATGACAATGTGCCGACAACGAAACTTTATGGATAGAAGGAACATTGTTGTGCAAATATTGAAAAATTTCTCCATACTCTTTCGGAGTAATGTAACCAACCGTGTCAGGAATGTTAATGACATTCGCCCCTGCTTGAATCACTTCTTCAATGATTCGAGCTAAGAAAGGTAACTCAGTACGACAAGCATCCTCCGCTGACCACTGAATAATAGGAAACTTCTGTGCAGCGTATTTCACCATTTGTACAGCTCTCTCAACAACTTCATCTTGACTTAACTTCAGTTTGTATTGTCTGTGAATAGGAGATGTTGCAATGAAGACGTGTAATCTTGGTTCTACACCGTTCTTCAATGCCTCCCATGCTGCATCAATATCTGAAGTAACTGCTCTTGCTAACCCCGTCACAGAACAGTCTTTAATCGTATTTGCAATTTGTTGCACTGAAGTAAAATCACCTTTAGAAGCAGCTGGAAAACCTGCTTCGATAATATCGACTTGAAGTTTTTCCAGCTGTCTTGCAATTTCGAGCTTTTCTGTTTGGTTTAAATTTACTCCCGCAGATTGCTCCCCATCCCTTAATGTTGTATCAAATATTTTAATTCGTCGCACTAACGACCACTTCTTTCTTTTTGTCCTTATTGACAAAAGGCATCATAGCACGTAACTCGCGACCAACTTGTTCGATTAAATGGCTATTTTCTTTCTGAACGATTGCGTTGAATTCTGGACGATTCGCTTGGTTTTCTAGGATCCAACCTTTAGCAAATCTACCTTCTTGAATGTCTTTTAGAACTTCCTTCATTGATTCTTTTACGCGAGCGTCAACTACTCTTGGTCCACTTACGAAGTCACCCCATTGAGCTGTGTCAGAGATAGAATAACGCATGTTCTCCATTCCACCTTCATACATTAAATCAACGATTAGCTTCAATTCGTGTAAGCACTCAAAGTATGCTAGTTCAGGTTGGTAACCTGCTTCAACTAATGTTTCAAAACCAGCCTTAACTAATGAAGTTAAACCTCCACAAAGAACCGCTTGTTCTCCGAATAGATCTGTTTCAGTTTCTTCTTTGAATGTTGTTTCTAAAGCTCCAGCTCTTAGTGATCCAATCGCCCATGCATATGCTAAAGCAAGCTCTGTCGCTTTCCCTGTTACATCTTGATAGATAGCAAATAATGCAGGAACTCCAGCTTCTTGCTCGTATGTTCTTCTTACTAGGTGTCCTGGACCCTTAGGAGCTACTAATAGTACATCGTTTGTAGCTGGTGGTACGATTTGGCTAAAGTGAACATTGAAACCGTGAGCAAACATTAATGCTTGATTTGTTAAATTTGGTTCGATTTCTTCTTTATATACTTTTGGTTGCATTTCATCTGGTAATAGAATCATAACTACATCTGCTTGTGCTGTTGCTTCTCCTACTGGATATACATTGAAACCATCTTTTTCAGCCTTTTCCCATGACTTACCTTGTCTTAATCCAATAACAACATCCACACCGCTCTCTCTCATATTTTGTGCATGAGCATGACCTTGTGAACCGTATCCGATAACTGCTACCTTTTTCCCGTTTAGATATGATTGATTTGCGTCTCCGTTATAGTACATTTTTGCCATTTTTATTTCTTCCTCTCATTAGTAAGTTTTTTTTAGTTAGACAATTGAATATGGTTTTATCGCTTGAGAAGGTTTTTGTGTCCCTCTTAGGAAAGCGGTTGTCCCTGTTCTTGCTAATTCTTTAATTCCATATGGCTTAATTAATTCAATAAACGCTTCGACTTTATCTGATTCACCAGTCAGCTGAATAACCAAGCTATCCTTGCTTACGTCAATGACTGATGCTCGAAACGGCTGTATTAAGGAGTAAATCTCATTTCTCGTCGAAGAGTTAGATACTACTTTAATTAATGCTAGCTCTCTTGCGACAATAGATTGCTCTGTGATATCCATGACCTTGATTACGTCGATTTGCTTATTTAACTGTTTCGTTATTTGTTCAAGCACACCATCATTATCAACATGAACAACACAAGTGATGCGAGATATTCCTTCCTGCTCAGAATACCCTACCGAAATGCTTTCGATATTATAATTTCTTTTTGAAAAGAGATTTGTAATACGATTTAACACACCTGGTCGATTCATTACAGTTAAAGTTATAATTCTTTTCACGGTTTCACACCTACCATTTCATGATGTCCTTTACCAGGAGCGATCATTGGATAGACATTTTCGTCTGGATCAATGCGAATGTCTAGTAATACTGGCTCATTGTTTGTTAGTACTTCATTAAAAATTGTTTCAGCTTGTGCCACATCTTCAATGACATACCCTTTGATTCCATAGGCATCAGCCAACTTTACGAAATCAGGTTGGCCAGAGAATTTGCTGTGTGAGTAACGAGATTCATAGAAAATCTCTTGCCACTGTCTTACCATTCCCAACGAAGAATTATTAAGAATGATAATTTTAACAGGTAGATTTTGTTCTCTTATAACAGCCAATTCTTGCGTACACATTTGGAATCCACCATCACCTGAGATCGATAACACAATCGAATCTGGTGATGCCAATTGCGCACCGATGCTTGCAGGTAATCCAAAGCCCATTGTTCCAAGTCCACCTGAAGTTACCCAACGGTTCGCCTTTGAAAACTTATAGTATTGAGCAGCCCACATTTGGTGTTGACCAACGTCTGTTACGACAATCGCTTCACCTTTTGTTTTTTCATAAAGCATTTCCATCACTTTTTGTGGCTTTAAGCGACCATCTTCCTTATAAAAGTATGGGTACTCTTTTTTCCAAGTATTTAGCGTGTCCAACCATTCTTGGTGAACCGGAGGCTTCCCTTCTTGAGCAATTAGTTGCTTTAACGCTTCTTTTGCATCCGCTACAACCGGGATATGTGTCTGAACATTTTTTCCGATTTCAGCAGGATCAATATCGATATGTGCAACTGTTGCGTTTGGAGCAAAATGTTGCAGGTTTCCTGTTAGGCGGTCATCAAATCTAGCTCCAATATTGATGAGTAAATCACATTCATATAGTGCCATATTCGCGGTATAACACCCATGCATACCTGCGAGTCCAGCGAATAAAGGATGTTCAGCTGGAAAACCTCCAAGTCCTAACAGTGTGTGTACGACTGGAAGATTTTGTTGCTCAGCGTATTGCTTCAACTCTTCGTAACCTTCTGCAAAGAGAATTCCTGCACCCGCTAAAATAACGGGCTTCTTCGCTCTACTGACCGCTTCGGTTAGCTTTCTAATCTGAAGATAATTTGGTTGAACAGTAGGTTGATAACCTGGTAGAACAATTTCTTGCTCCTCAGGAACATTTGCTATACCAGCTGCGATATCTTTAGGAATATCGATTAATACTGGCCCTGGACGTCCGCTTGTAGCAACGTAGAATGCTTCTTTCACAATTCTAGGAATATCTTCAATACTACGGACCTGATAATTATATTTTGTTATGGGAGTCGTAATTCCCAATATATCCGCCTCTTGGAAAGCATCTGTACCAATCACTCCTGTTGCTACTTGACCAGTAAAGACAACTAATGGTAAGGAGTCCATCATCGCATCAGCTAATCCAGTAATAATGTTGGTAGCTCCTGGTCCTGATGTCGCGATTACAACACCCGGTTTTCCTGTTACACGAGAATAACCTTCTGCTGCATGAATTCCACCTTGTTCATGGCGAGGGAGTATGTGTAGAATCTTAGAATCATAGAGCTTATCGTAAATTGGGAGAACTGCCCCTCCAGGATATCCAAATATTACCTCTACTTGCTCCTTCTTTAGTGCTTCAAGCATTAATTCTGCACCACTAATCGGTTCGTTTTCAGCCTTCAATTTTGTAAAGGCAGTTTCTTGCAACATTTGTTGACCCTCCCTATTTCAAATCTTGTTAGATAATCTAACAAATTAACATTATAAAAAGCCTCCCCATCCCCTACTTTGCCTACTACACCCTAGGCTAAAGGGATGGAAAGGCTTGAGAAACCTATCCACGGTACCACCCTTGTTCACGCAAATGCGTGCGCTCATGATCACAATTGGATCGTTTTGATAACGAGTGTCTGACACTCGACTGCCTTTACTATAGACTTTCAAGACAGTGCTCAAAGGTGAGTTCATTTCAAGTCATTTCCACCGGCTTCCAGCTACCCCGGCTCTCTGTAGGAATGTTTCTTGAAACTACTTTTCCTTATCAACGCTTTTCCCTATTTACTTAGCTTACATGTGGTGTTGCTTCCTTAGAGTACACTTTCACACCTTCAGATACGACGCGTTCTCTAAATTTCACTAATAACTCCTTCGTAAGTGCACCTGGAGTACCCTCGCCAATGACTCTGCCATCTACCTTAATTACTGCAATGACTTCTGCAGCTGTTCCTGTTAGGAACACTTCATCAGCAGTGTAAACATCATGTCTTGTAAATGGTTCTTCTTTTAGTTCATAGCCTAACTCTTTTACAATATCAATAACGGCGTTTCTTGTAATCCCTTCAAGTGCCCCAATATATCCTGGTGGTGTGTAAAAACAACCATCTCGGATAATAAACACATTATCAGCAGATCCTTCAGCAACATACCCTTGGTCATTAAGCATTAATGCTTCACTAACACCAGCAAGATGTGCTTCAATTCTAACTAACACGTTATTTAAATAATTTAGTGATTTTACTTTTGGACTAAGTACATCAGGTCTGTTTCTTCTTGTTGCAACAGTCACAATTTCTAATCCTGTTTCATATAATTCTTTCGGGAAGATCGAAAGTGGTTCCACTATAACAACCACATTCGCTTTAGCACATTTATTTGGATCGAGTCCGAGGTCACCAACCCCTCTAGAAACTACGACGCGAATATAAGCATCTTCAATTTTATTTTTCTCAACAGTAGCAACGATAATATCTGTGAATTCATCCTGTGAGTATGGTACATTCAACATAATTGACTTTGCTGAACGGTAAAGTCGGTCCATATGTTCCTTCATTCGGAAAACGTTACCGTTGTAGACTCGAATTCCTTCAAAAATACCGTCTCCGTATAAAAATCCATGATCGTATACTGAAATCTTGGCGTTCTCTTTAGTTACATATTCGCCATTTAAAAAAATCCATTGTTCAGACACGAAATACACCTCTTTGCATTTAAGTTAAACCACTTTAAATGAATAAAATAATTACAAAAATTTTTTTCGAAAAAACAACTCTTTTTACCCTTTGTTTTTCTTTTGAATATTACAAATGATTTGTATATTTGAGGACTATCTTACGCCCATTTTATTTACTCGTCAACCCCATTTTTTCGAATTGTTTGATAATTTAGATTAGTCAATTTAGTTGTATCCGCTTACAATGCTGATATAATAACAATTTCTAATTTTAAAAAATTTTTAAAAAATACTTCATATTTCTTTTTCCATCTCTAGTAAAAAATGAAAGAAGCCTACTGAATGATTCAGTAGGCTCTTTATTTATCTTCTATTACTTTTAGGATCAAACGCGTCTCTTAAACCATCTCCTATAAAGTTAATACATAAAACAGTCGTTAAGATTGCTAGCCCTGGCGGTATCCATGCTTCCGGACTGTTTCGTAAAATACGTAAACTTTGGGCCTCAGAAATCATATTTCCCCAAGTTGGTGTAGGCTGAGGAATTCCAAATCCAATAAAGCTAAGACCCGATTCAATAATAATATACGTGGCCATCATTAATGTCGCATTAACCACGATTGGACCAATTGCATTCGGAATAAAATGCTTAAATATTATTCTAAAATCACTTGCCCCAATCGCTTTAGCCCCCAAAACAAATTCCTGTTCTCGAAGCGATAAATATGTACCTCTAATAATTCTAGTTAAGTTTGGCCATGAAGTGATGGCAATAATTGCTACAAATATTCCAACGTTCACTCTTTCCAATATGGCTACAATCGTTAAACAAAGAACGAGGAAAGGTAATACTAGCATCATATCAGCTGCACGCATAATAATTGCATCAATCTTACCACCATAATACCCAGCAATAGAACCAAGTGTTACTCCAATAATGAGTGTAAATATCATTGCACTAAAACCAACAATAAGTGAAATTCTCCCTCCATACAGGAGTCTCGATAGATTATCACGTCCTGAACTATCGTTTCCTAGTGGATGCTCCTCACTTGGGGGCCGTTCAATTAATAAGAGATTTGACTTGGTAGGACTGTGCTCTGTTAACAATGGAGCAAAGGTGACAGCTAAAATGATCGCTAATAACACAAAGACTCCCATAACAGCAAGCTTATTTTTCAAGAATCGTTTTAATGCGATTTGAAAAGGCCTATTTCCTTTATCTGGTTTAACAGGGACCTCTATTTTTGTATCCATCGCTTCCTGCTGTTTTAGTTCCATTTTACTCACCTCAATCGTAGCGGATTCGTGGGTCAACAATACTGTAGAAAATATCAGCTAATAAATTCCCGAGGAGAATGAAAAATCCTAACATTAGATTAATGGCCATGATGACAGGATAATCTCGATTTCCAATAGAACTTAAGAACAATGTTCCAATTCCCGGATATTGAAATACTCCTTCAGTGATAACTGCACCGCTAAGTAGGATCCCAACTTCAAAACCTAGTAAAGTAATAATCGGAATCATTGCATTACGCAAAGTATGTTTGTACAATACATTTCGATTAGTCATCCCTTTAGCAAGAGCAGTACGAATATAGTCGCTGGCTAACACATCTAGCACTTCCGAACGCATAAATCTCATGTAAGAGGCTGTCCCTGCTAACCCTAGTGTTAATCCTGGTAAGATTAAATGTTGTAGCTTATCAAGAAATAGTTCTATGCCTGTTAATCCTGGACTTGAAACAGAACCTTGTGAAGGTAACCAGCCAAGTTTAATAGAAAATACGTAAATGGCAACTAATCCAAAAAAGAAATTGGGTACAGCTAAGCCAAAAAATCCAAATGTTGTAGCACCATAATCAAGGATAGAGTAAGGCTTTTTGGCTGAGTATATCCCGATCGGAATGGATACAATAATCGTAATAAGAAGCGTGAAAATACCTAAATAAAATGTATTTCCAATTCTTTCTCCAATCAAATCAGAAACGTCCCGGCCTTTAAAAATATATGATTCTCCGAAGTCCCCCTGCATAACTTTTGTTACCCAATTCCAATATTGGACGTGAATGGGGTCATTAAGTCCAAGGGCCTCTTTTTGCCTTTCGAAAACCTCTGGATCAATATTGGGATCGAAATTTTTCCCGGTAATCGGGTCACCTGGAGCAGCTTGTATTAGACCAAACACGAAGATAGTTAGTACAAAGAGCATAGGGATAAAAATTAGTAATCTTCGAATTATATACTTATACACTGGTATCCCCCTCCATTCTTACAGAATAAGAAAAGAGCGCGGCATGATTACCGATCACTCTTTTCTCTATCAACAATTGTTATTCCGTTACGGACCAGAGATGAGTATCGTTTAAGAACGTGTATGGAAGTACATCGATTCCTTGAAGACGTTTGTTATGAGCCCATAAGCTATTTGCAGCATATAGGATCACGCTAGGAAGATCTTCACCGAACTCAACTTGCCACTCACTATACTTTTGTTTACGATAATCTTGTTCAAATGCATCTGGAGGAGTGAATGCATCCTTTAGCAATTGATCTGCTTCAGGATTATTCCAGCGAGAATAGTTGTAACCTGCCATAGATGACCATAATCCACTTGGATCTGGATCTGTACTATCCAAGCTCCAACCAATTAAGTATAAATCCCAGTCTTGGCTGTTCTTTTCTAAATCTTCAAAGTAGGCTGCCGCTTCCTTCGGCTGGCGAAGGTCGATGCTAATCCCCACCTCTTCTAGGAACTCTTCAATAATCGGAGCTGAACGCTCACGAATTTGGTTACCTAGTGGATAGTTCAGGTTAAGTACCCATTCCTTGCCGTTTGGATCCTCGCGGAAACCATCTCCGTTTACATCCTTATAACCAGCTTCATCTAATAGGGCTTTTGCCTTTTCAGGGTCAAACTCATATTGATTTGGTGTTGTATCGTCATAAGCCCAGAATTGTGTAGCAATTGGTGAATTTTGAACAATTCCGCGTCCATACAATAAGCCATCTACTAAACCTTGACGGTTAATTGCATAGGCAATCGCTTGACGAACTTTTTGGTCTTTAAGATTTTCGTTCACTGTCCAGTTGGCTGGATTAATTGTGCCAGCTTCTGATTCTTCCTTAGAACGATGATTATGCATCAACCCCATTGTCTGGTATCCAAAGTCAGGTTGCTCAATAATTTCAACATTTTCAAGCGCATCAACCGTTTCATAGTCTGCAGCTTGGAATCCGTTTGGATCGGCAACAAAATCAATTTCACCGTTTTCAAGTAAACCTAAGATAACAGCTTGATCAACTACCTTCCAGATGACGCTATCAAGCTTAGGCTCTCCCTGCCAATAATCGGCAAATTTCTTAAGTACATATTGCTCTCCTTGTACCATTTCACTAAATTGGAATGGCCCAGTACCAATCACTTCACCAGGATTACGCGAAGCACCTGCTTCCGGAATTTCCGCAACAGGAATATCTTTGAAAATATGTTCTGGAATAATCATAAAGCTAGCATCAGATAGTGCCAACACATTTGGTTGAGCAAATTTAAACGTAACTGTATGATCATCAACAGCAACAACCCCTTGGAAATCCGTTGTTTTTCCTGTTGAAAATTCCTCATAACCTACCAATCTTTCAACATATTGCGTACGAACTCCGCCCGCTTCTATATAACCTGGGCTCGCAATCGTTTTATAAGTAAATACAACGTCACTAGCAGTAAACGGTTCCCCATCATGCCATTTTACATTCTCATCTAACTTAAATGTTACTTCTGTTTGATCATCATTGAATGTCCACTCTTTCGCTAAGTTCGGAATAAAATCAAGGTTCTTATCCTGCGTAAGTAACCCTTCGTGCGTAAATGATAAAATATTAGATTCATAGGCCTCTGTGTAAAAAATAGGGTTAAATAACCCTGTAGGAGCCGTATCCATTGCCCCAACTACTGTACCTCCACTTACCGGGTCCTTTTCACTCGATCCTTCATTTTCTGTTGAAGCAGGTTCGTTGTTTCCTGAGCATGCTGCAAGTACACCAAAAACTAGTGCAAGCATTAGCATGACCAACCAACTTTTCTTTGCCTTCATTCCATTCACCCCTCTTATAATTATTAACATTTCTGTCTAAATCAACCAGTTGAATTGCGCACACCACCTCCTTAAGTGCATAACAAAATGCACTTATTTGCTTGTATAAAGGTGGCAGGCTACTAGATGACCATTCCCCACCTCAGTTAACTCTGGGCGCACCTCAGAGCATTTCTCATGTACCATCGGACAACGAGTTCGAAACGTACAGCCTGATGGAGGATTTGAAGGGCTTGGTAAGTCACCTTTTAAAATGATTTTTTCCTTTTTGTGTAGTATGTCTGTGGATGGAACTGCTGATAGAAGTGCTTGTGTGTATGGATGTAATGGAGTTTCGTAGAGGTTCTTCTTCGGCGCTATTTCTGCAATGCGACCTAGGTACATAACAGCCACTCTGTCGCTAATGTGTTTTACAACGCTTAAGTCATGGGCAATAAATAAATAAGTTAAGTTAAATTCGTCCTGTAAGTCGGCCATCAAGTTTAGTACCTGGGCTTGTATCGAAACGTCCAATGCAGAGACTGGCTCGTCACAAATAACAAATTTCGGGTTCAAGGTTAGTGCTCTTGCAATGCTTATACGCTGTCTTTGTCCACCAGAAAACTCATGTGGATACTTTAATCGATCCTCTGACCGAAGACCAACCTTTTCTAAGAGACTAATTGTCTTCTCTTTTCGTTCTGCCTTTGTTAAATTTGTTTGAACAATTAATGGTTCTTCAATTAATTCGGACACGCTCATTTTTGGATTTAATGAGGCGAAGGGATCTTGAAATACAATTTGCATATCTCTCCGAATTGGTCGTAGCTTCCGGTATTTCATTTTGGTTATATCTTGATCCTCAAAAACGATTTGTCCATCAGTGGGATCCATCAAACGAAGCAAAACTCTACCTAATGTTGATTTTCCAGAGCCTGATTCACCAACGATGCCTAGTGTTTCTCCCCTTAATACACTAAGACTAACGTCATCAACCGCTTTGACATGTCCAATTGTATGTTTTAAGATTCCGCCCTTGATGGGAAAGTACTTCTTAATATTTTTTGCCTGAAGTATGTAATCTTGATCTGTATGTATCCTCGTTTCTGTTTCGATGACTGACAATTTCACACTCCCCCTTATTCATACAGGTAACATCGGACACGGTGACTTTCCTCTGCATCCGTTTCATATATAGTAGGGTTTTTATCCCGGCATTTGCTCATCACCTTTGGACATCGATCTGAGAACCTGCAGCCAATAGGAAAGCGATGCGCTGGAGGAACAGTGCCTTTAATCGCTCCAAGTCGATCAACTTCCTTCTCTATACTTGGCAAGCTATCAAGTAGACCCATTGTATACGGATGTTTCGGTGACAGAAACAGTTTTTCAATGTTTGTTTCTTCAACGATTTGGCCTCCATACATCACCATAATTCGGTCCGCATATTCAGCTACTACACCTAAATCGTGCGTAATTAATAATACAGCCATGTTAAATTTCTTTTTCATTTCATCCATCAAATCTAAAATTTGAGCTTGAATGGTAACATCGAGAGCAGTTGTCGGCTCATCCGCGATTAATAGCTTTGGATCACAAGATATAGCAATCGCAATCATAGCACGCTGACGCATTCCACCCGATAGTTGGTGTGGATACTCCTTCATCGTTTCCTCTGCACGCGGAAAACCAACGACTTTTAGAAGCTCAATCGCTCGTAACCTCGCTTCATTTTTTGTCATTTTTTTATGACGAATAAGAGTTTCTATAATTTGATTTCCAATAGTAAAAACAGGATTTAAGGCGGTCATCGGTTCCTGAAAGATCATACCGATTTCCTTTCCACGAACATTTGTCATTTGCTTGTCGTTAAGCCCCACCAGATCCTTACCGCCGAAAAAAATTCGGCCATCTTCAATTTTTCCTGGCTTATTAATTAACTTCATAATGGAGAGGGAAGTAATACTCTTTCCACTCCCTGATTCCCCAACGAGAGCAACGGTTTCCCCAGGCCTGATATAAAAATCTACTCCATCAACGGCCTTTGCGACTGCTTTATTTTCTAAGTAAAAATAAGTTTTTAAGCCACTGACCTCCAACAATTTTACATCTGACATCAACACACCTCCCGATTACCTTAGAAAAAATAGACTGAGTATCCGTCCTTCTTGAAAGAAAGTATACTATTATGTATAAATTTTTTCAATATATAGAATGTTAAAATTAGTTACAATTGTTAGAAATATTGTGATATTTTCTGACAAAAGATTCACTTCAGTACATCAATGCTTTACATAAAAAAAGACAATTCCTTACAAAGGAACTGTCTAATTAACAAAAATTATTGGCAATTAAAATTATATAAAAATAGAAAAAAACGCTATAGAAATGACATTGTCACTTTCTATAGCGTAATATGTATTTATTGGTGTGTAAATGGCGTCCCAGGAGAGATTCGAACTCCCGACCGTACGCTTAGAAGGCGTATGCTCTATCCGGCTGAGCTACTGGGACATGTTTTCTTAAGGACATTTTTTATTATATTAGGCTTATTATAAAAAGTCAACACTTTAAATTAAAATTATTATTTCACTATTCAAAGGAGATTCCTCTCCTTTGAATAGTATATGATGGAAGTGGTTATTTGTGAAGTTGAAAGCTTTGTCGAAGTTGTTCTATTTCTCCATGGTCAAAATCATAAACATGAAAATCGACTTCTTGTTCTGTAAAGTTTAGAACCACATATGTCCTCTCGTTGCGCCCTCTTGGAAGCCGTAAGCTACCAGGATTTATGAACAATCGGTTACCGATCTTTTCAATTCCTAATAGATGAGAATGGCCAAAGCAAACAATCTTAGCATCCACTTCTTCTGCTTTATATTTTAAATTCAGTAAGGTAGATTTTACATTATATAAATGGCCATGTGTCACTAGAAATTTCGTTCCCTTAAAATCAATAATCTCATCATGATGAAACAACGACTCGTAATCACAATTTCCCCTTACTACAACGAATCGGTCAATGGCCTCATCATTTTTTGAAAGCTCAGAATCACCACAATGAATAAATTTTTCGACATCGTTATGCCGCTTCTTTAATTCATTCAACTCTTCCGTTAACCCGTGACTATCACTTACAATAAGCACCTTTGACATCAGACTACTCTCCCTTAAACACTTCTGGTAGTAGCTTTGCTAAATTACTCAAGGCTACAGCACGATGGCTAATCTTACTTTTTTCCTCAGGTAAAAGCTCTGCCATCGCTCTATTTCTCTCTTTTACAAAAAATATAGGGTCATATCCAAAGCCATGAGTCCCTCTCTTCTCATCTAAAATCACACCCTCACAGGTACCATGTACTGTGATTGTTTCTTGACCTGGGACAGCAAGTGCTAACGCACAATAAAAACGCGCCGTGCGCTTTGAGGGCTCAACTCCATTTAATTCCCTTAACACTTTCGTCATATTGTCTTCATCGCTCTTTTGTTCCCCCGCATAACGAGCAGAGTATACACCTGGTTTCCCGTCTAGTGCATCAATAACTAGTCCTGAATCATCAGCAATAACCGCACGGTTCAATTGTTTTGAAACCGTTTCTGCCTTTATAATAGCATTTTCCTCAAAGGTCTTTCCGTTCTCTTCTATATCCTCAATCTCCTCATAATCAAGGAGAGTTTTTACTTGAAACCCGAGAGGCTCAAACATCCTTACGAATTCTTTGGCCTTTCCACTATTCTTTGTTGCTATGATAACTTCTTTCATTTCTTCGCACCTTTTTTAACCCTTGCATCCTCAATTTTCTCAACAACTGCTTCACCTAACACACTCTTTTGTGCTTCAAAAAGCTCCGTAATTCCACTTTGAGCAATTTCCAACAAATCCTGAAGTTCATTGTAAGAGAATGTTGATTCTTCACCCGTTCCTTGGAGCTCAACAAATTCACCATTCCCTGTCATTACGACATTCATATCAACTTGTGCCGCAGAGTCTTCGATATAGTTGAGATCAAGTACAATTTCCTTGTTTTCAAGTATCCCTACACTCGTAGCTGCTAGAAAGTCAACCACTGGATACTTTGAAAGTTTTCTATCTTTATGCAATTTATTCAGAGCGTGGGCCATTGCAACAAACGCTCCTGTTATGGAAGCAGTCCTAGTGCCACCGTCTGCTTGAATGACATCACAATCAATCCATACGGTTCTTTCACCAATTGCTTCAAGATCAACGACTGCTCTTAGTGCTCTACCAATCAACCTCTGAATTTCCATTGTTCTTCCTGAAACCTTGCCTTTTGATGACTCACGTATGTTTCTTGTTTGCGTTGCCCTTGGCAGCATGGAATACTCAGCCGTAATCCATCCTTTCCCTTCTCCTCTCATAAAAGGAGGGACGCGTTCCTCTATACTAGCCGTACAAATTACCTTCGTATCACCAACAGTAATTAGCACGGACCCTTCTGGATGAATAAGATATTCAGTATCAATATGTATAGGGCGTATCTCAGATGCCTTACGACCATCAGTCCTCACAATATTTCCTCCTTTGTAAGACTACTTTATAATGTTGAAATCCAAATAAAGAAGAGGCGGATAACCGGCCTCCTCAACTTGGTCATTATATAGTATATCAAAAAACAATTTATTAAAAACTACCTGTATTCACATTTTCTGGGCGCGTCACAGGCTCGGAAAGCTTTTCTCCCTTATCATTTACAAGTTCAGCCTTTCCATTCACCGTTACAGCAATACTCTCAATTCCTTTTTGTTCTGTTAACGAAAGCACGAGTGTATTTAGAATATGATCAGAAACAATTTTCTCTTCTGAGCTATTTAAGATAGATTCGTTAAAGTTTAATGTTACTTTGCCGTCCTCTACAACCGGCTTATCTAAAAGCGAAACATCAGAAACAAACTCGCTTAACAAATTAGAAGAATAAGTTGGTCCTTTGGCAAGTTCTTCTACTACTGCTGTAATATTATCGCTTTTGTCATTACTAATACGCTTGGTAACTGGCACATAGTAGTATGAGCCCTCTTCTCCTCCTAAATAATACACAGTTAATGCTTTTGTGTTGGTAATATCGACAACTTCTGAAGTATCCATGTTAATTCCGCTATCCCTTGTTAAACCACTCTTAGATAGCGCCATACCACCCACTGGCATCTCAGTTAGTTCATGCCCGTTCATTTTTAATTTTACCTTATCAATAGAATCAAATTGAGTTAACGTCCAAGTAATGGACTGAACAATTTTCATTTCGTCTTCTGGCTTATAATTCTTAAATTCCTTTGAGAAGTTAACTGTTGCTACTTTATCCTTAATATCCACAGATACTGCCGTGTCAGCTGGGATAACGGCTGCAAACCCATTAGGTAACATTTCTGTGACTGGACCATTCTGCACAAGATACTCTACCGCCTGCTTGGCCACTGACTCCGTTTTCGGAAGATCGATTGTTTGCGGTACTACATAGCCATTTTTATCTACTAAATATAATTCAGTCATAACGCCTTTTTCCGCAACTTCTTCGCTATTCTTTTCTGAGGCTGCCGTTTCGACTACTTTCGCGGTTCCATTATCTTCTGTGTATGTGACTGTTTTTGGAGGATCGATTTGTTCCTTTTTTTCTCCTCCTAATAAACCACATCCAGATAATAAAACGGACGAAACAATGACAGCTGATACAATGGTCGTACTTTTATGCTTTGACATCCATAATCCCTCCAAGACAGTTTGTACTACATGTATACGAGCCTTTTTAAAAAATAGACCGATTACTAGAAAAAAATAAAAAAAGCCTCCAGAACGGAGACTTGCTTTAAGATAGTTTAATGGTTTCTACAGACAATTCACCTGCGTGCAGCCAGTTAGTAGCGATTCGCTGAAAAATAGGCTTTGATCCAGTCGTATAAAACTGATGCTGGGGCTCGTCCCTATTCGGCGTTAGCCACCCATTATAAAAAAGAATGGTACTTACCTCACGTGCCGTTTCCTCACCAGAGCTAATAACAGACACAGTCGGACCCATTGTTTTCTTAATAATCTTTTCAAGCAATGGATAGTGTGTGCAGCCTAAGATCAATGTATCGAGACCTTTATTTTTAATAGGCGCCAACGTCTCGGCTACCACTTTTTTCACAATTGGTCCATCCACTTCTCCACTTTCAACGAGAGGAACAAACTTCGGACAAGCAAGACTAGTAACCTTAGATTTTTTATTAATGGTTTTCAAAGCCATTTCATATGCATTACTCTTTATCGTTCCGACAGTCCCAATAACCCCAATTTGGTGGTTTTTTGTTACCTTAATAGCCGTTCTAGCACCTGGATAAATGACACCAATAACTGGGATGGAAAGTTCATTTTGAATTTCCTCTAGGGCAACTGCAGTCGCTGTGTTACATGCAATTACTAACAACTTAATTCCCTTGTTCACTAAAAAATTCGTCATTTGCCATGTGAATTTCTTTACCTCTTCACCGCTCCTCGGGCCGTACGGGCATCTTGCAGTGTCTCCTACGTAGAGAATCTGCTCATTTGGCAGTTGGCGCATAATTTCCTTCGCAACAGTTAATCCGCCAACTCCAGAGTCAATAACTCCGATCGGTTGATTCAAACATCTCGCCTCATTCTTCTTTCATTTCTTGATGTAATTTCATTAAGTTGTTTTTCAGGAGAATCACTTCTTCGCTATTAAAGTTAACTAAAACCTCCTGTAAGTATACCTGCCTCTTCTTTATCACTTCGTCAATAATTCGTTCTCCTTCTTCTAAAAGGTGAATACGAACCACACGGCGATCATTCGGATCCTTCACACGCAAAACCAGTTTGTTTTTTTCCATTCTGTCAACAAGGTCTGTTGTCGTGCTACACGCAAGAAACATTTTATTTGAAAGCTCACCAATTGTCATATCACCTTCTTCAAATAACCACTGAAGTGCAACAAACTGAGGTGGAGTAATGGTATAGTTACTTAAAATTTCTCTACCCTTTTGCTTGATAATTCCAGCAATATAACGCAAATCTTTTTCAATATCAGCAAAGATCTCTATCTCTTTTGTTTCTTCTACTTTCATAAATACACAGCCCCTATTTGAGAGTTCAGATCATGATTATATAATAATCATATCTAGCCTTTTAAACTATTTTCACCTTTTTCTCACTAAAATTCAAGAAGGAAGTATAGAAATGTATTTTATGAATGTATTTGGGTACAATTGTAAACCGGCTTCCAATATGAAAGCCGGTCTAGAATTATAGTTCTAGCTCTCCCATTCGAAGGAGCTCTACAACAGCTTGTGATCGCCCCTTAACACCAAGCTTTTGCATGGCATTCGAAATGTGGTTACGAACCGTTTTTTCACTTATGAAAAGTTCTCCCGCGATCTCTTTTGTTGTTTTGTCTTGTACCAACAGTTCGAACACTTCTCTTTCACGTTTGGTGAGTAACGGCTTGTGAGTATATTCATTCTCCTTCAAGTATTGTAACCCTCCTTGCCTTCGCCAGCTATGAACAGCGGGATGGGTATATATTTAGTCACCATATCTTATGTGCAACAGGCGGTTGTAGTGACTATAATTCTTGAAAGAAAGCATTTTTATTTTTATGAAAAATACTATGATAGAATTTTGTTCGATTGTCTAAATCGACCCCTTGTTTCTTCCGTCCAAGGAACTCCCTTTCCGGTACGTTTACACATTTGCACCATCGTTCCTCTCCCAACAAAACATACATCCCCGTTTTGCTTTTTCCCTAAGTAATGAAGGTCAATAGATGTGTTCCCAACTGATTCGATTTTCACAAAAATATCAAGAATATCGTCAAAAAAAACCTGATTAAGAAAATCACACTGTAGATCAGCAACAATCGGAATCGTTGTACTTTCTTTCTGCACCCAATCCTGCATAATGCCAATATGTTTAAAAAATTCAATTCTCGATTCTTCAAAATATGCAAATGGAACCGTATTGTTCATATGTCCAAACATATCTGTCTCTGAAAAGCGAACTTTTATTTTGTTAGAATAGGAGAAACCTTGTTCCCAAGTAGCAAAATCGTGGATATAGCTCACCTTTTTCATAAAATCCCCCTTGTATTGGTAAAAATGAATGATTGTTCATTCTTTGATTATACAAGTGACCTTCTCTTTTGACAAATGAAAAACCCCTTTGACATACAAAGGGGCTAAAGATAAATCTTCTTATACTTGATCGCTTCCAAAGAAGTTTTTAAATGCTTGGAACGTTGTATCTCTATTTAATGCAGCAATAGATGTTGTTAAAGGAATGCCCTTTGGACAAGACTGGACACAGTTTTGTGAATTCCCACAATTCGCGAGTCCACCATCACCCATGATTGCATCCAAACGCTCTGCTTTATTCATCTCACCTGTAGGATGAGCATTAAATAATCGAACTTGAGAAAGAGGAGCAGGACCAATGAAGTTTAACTTACTGTTTACATTTGGACAAGCTTCTAAGCAAACACCGCATGTCATACATTTCGATAACTCATATGCCCATTGACGTTTTCTTTCTGGCATACGCGGACCAGGTCCAAGATCATAAGTGCCATCAATCGGAATCCAAGCTTTCACTTTCTTTAAAGAGTCGAACATACGACTGCGGTCAACCTGAAGATCACGAACAACAGGGAAAGTTCTCATTGGTTCTAAACGAATCGGTTGTTCTAACTGATCAATTAGTGCTGTACATGATTGTCTAGGCTTTCCATTAATCACCATCGAACAAGCACCACAAACTTCCTCTAAACAGTTCATATCCCAAGTGATTGGAGTAGTATGTTTTCCTTGCTTATTTACTGGGTTTCTACGAATTTCCATGAGTGCGGAAATGACATTCATATTTGGACGATAGTCTAACTCGAATTCTTCTTCGTAAGGGGCCGTGTCAGGACTATCCTGTCTTGTAATTTTAAAAACGACTGTTCTTTTTTCAGACATGTTTAGTTATCCCCTTTCTTCTTAGAGTAGTCTCTCTTTCTTGGAGCAATCAAACCAGTGTCAACCTCTTCATAATGGAAGTGTGGTGCTGATTTCGCATCCACAAATCGAGCCATGGTTGTCTTTAAGAACTCCTCATCGTTACGCTCTGGGAATTCCGGTTTATAGTGGGCACCGCGGCTCTCGTTACGGTTGTATGCACCAATTGTAATAACTCTCGCTAGCTGAAGCATGTTTTGAAGCTGACGTGTAAAAATAGCACCTTGGTTGCTCCACTTAGCTGTATCGTTAATATTAATTTTTTCATAGCGCTCTAGTAGCTCTACGATTTTTTCATCTGTTTTTAATAGTTTATCGTTGTGGCGAACTACAGTTACATTGTCTGTCATCCACTCACCCAGCTCTTTATGAAGTACATAAGCATTTTCATTACCATCTAAAGTCATGATCTTATTCCACTTTTGTTCTTCCTCTTTTACATAACGATCAAAGAGGGAAGAAGAAATAGAATCAACGTTCTTGCTTAACCCGCTAATATAATCCAACGCCTTTGGACCTGCTACCATGCCTCCATAAATAGCTGATAACAGGGAGTTCGCACCAAGACGATTTGCCCCATGCTGAGAATAATCACACTCTCCAGCAGCAAATAACCCAGGAATATTAGTCATTTGATCATAATCGACCCAAAGACCACCCATAGAATAGTGGACAGCAGGGAAGATTTTCATAGGAACTTTTCGTGGATCGTCACCCATAAATTTTTCATAGATTTCGATAATACCACCAAGCTTAATGTCTAGTTCCTTTGGATCTTTATGAGAAAGATCCAGATAAACCATGTTTTCCCCATTAATACCAAGCTTCAAATCAACACAGACGTGAAAGATTTCACGAGTGGCGATATCACGTGGAACAAGATTTCCGTAAGCTGGATACTTCTCTTCTAAGAAATACCATGGCTTTCCATCCTTATACGTCCAAACTCGTCCACCTTCTCCACGAGCGGATTCACTCATAAGTCTCAATTTATCGTCACCAGGAATCGCAGTTGGATGAATTTGTATGAACTCTCCGTTTGCATAATACACACCTTGTTGGTAGGCAATGGACGCTGCTGAGCCCGTGTTAATTACTGAGTTTGTTGACTTACCAAAGATAATCCCAGGACCACCCGTAGCCAAAATTACAGCATCTGCTGCAAATGACTTAATTTCCATTGATGTGAGATTCTGAGCAACAATTCCTCGGCAAACCCCTTCATCGTCAATAATAGACCCAAGAAATTCCCATCCTTCATATTTAGTAACTAAACCAGCTACTTCGTGGCGACGTACTTGCTCATCTAGTGCATATAGAAGTTGTTGCCCGGTTGTTGCACCAGCAAAAGCGGTACGGTGATGCTGTGTTCCACCAAAGCGACGGAAATCCAAAAGCCCTTCAGGTGTACGGTTGAACATAACGCCCATACGATCAAGCAAATGGATTATTCCTGGTGCGGCTTCTGTCATTGCTTTAACTGGTGGTTGGTTCGCTAAAAAGTCACCGCCGTATACTGTATCATCAAAGTGCTCCCATGGAGAGTCACCTTCACCTTTTGTATTTACCGCTCCGTTAATACCACCTTGGGCACAAACAGAGTGCGAACGTTTTACTGGAACTAATGAAAATAATTCGACCGGACTTCCTGCTTCCGCAACTTTAATTGTTGCCATTAAGCCAGCTAGACCGCCGCCGACTACGATCACCTTTCCTTTACCCATCGTGAGTCACTCCCTAACTAATATCAAAGTATATCCCGTTCGTTTCTATAAAAATTAGAACCTATTAAATTAAATAAATGCAATAATAGCGCGCACACCAACTATGGAGAGGGCGATAAAAACGCCTAATGTAACATAAGTAGAAATAAGTTGAGAACGTGGTGTAACTGTAATTCCCCAACTTACAAAGAAAGACCATAGTCCATTTGCAAAGTGGAAGGTGGTTGAAAGCACACCGATGATATAGAACCAGAGCATAAATGGATTCGAAAGAATGCTTTCCATCATATTGAAGTTAACCTCTGCACCAAATGCTGCTGCAATTCTTGTTTCCCACACATGCCATGTTACGAATACTAGTGTTACTACTCCAGATATACGCTGAAGCATGAACATCCAATTGCGGAAAAACCCATAATTACTCGTATTATTCTTTGCTGTAAACGCAATATAAAGCCCGTAAATTGCGTGGAATAATAAAGGTAGAAAAATCACGAACGTTTCTAATACATATCGAAACGGCAAACTCTCCATAAAATGAGACGCTTTGTTAAATGATTCTTCCCCCCCAGTTGCAAAATGATTGACTACAAGGTGCTGCACAAGAAATAGACCAACTGGAATGACTCCAAGCAGCGAGTGTAATCTTCGATAAAAAAACTCTCGGTTTCCTGCCATGAACTTAACCCCCCTTAAAAATTAAACGGAATGACTAAAATAATATCCGTTTTTTTACAATAATTTTTACAATTATGTGACATGTTCATTTTACTCCCAACATGAAAGAGCGTCAAGAAAACGGATACATAAAATGCTCTATATATACAAAATATTTTTAATATATTGATATCACTATTAATGCTTATGTATAAACATCTTACAGCGCTTTCTTTTATATTGATATAACAATTAATGTAAAAATTTTTTAAATCAGTTTTTTTTGTTTTCATGCGTATTTCCCCGGAAAACGTATATAATAGAATAATAGAAAGTGGGGGACATGTTTTGAGTGAATTGAAATTAGAACAACCTATTTCGGCCACAGATCCTGCACTTGTTCCAGCCTTTGGATATGAATTACTAAGAGAAGTGCTTCTTCCAGACATTCTTGGAAGAGAAACAGCTTCTATTTTATACTGGGCAGGTAAGGCTTTAGCCAGAAAGTACCCTTTGCAGTCGGTCGAAGAAATTATTACTTTTTTCCAACAGGCAGGTTGGGGCACACTACAAATTAAATCTGAAAAAAAGAATGAGCTTGAGTTTGAATTATCGAGTGACTTAATCAAAAATCGCTTTAAAGAGCATCCAGACTGTCAATTCCAATTGGAAGCAGGATTCTTGGCTCAACAAATGGAAGAACAAAAACAGGTAATTACTGAAACCTATGAACACCCGAAGAAAAAGCTCGCTACGGTTTCCTTCACTGTACGTTGGGATAGAAAAGATTCTATTGAATAGTACTTAAAAAGCTTTCATATTTTTATGAAAGCTTTTTAGTTTGTCTCATTTTTTAACTTACCGCACTGCTTCTATGCTTTAACAGATTTTCCAGACAACTCAAATGCTTCATGAAGTGCTTCAACTGCTTTCAGCATCTGAGCTTCCTCTATCACTGTAGAAACCTTAATTTCAGAGGTACTTACCATCTTTACCTGAATCCCTCCTGCGGCTAGTACTTCAAACATTTCTGCTGCAACCCCAGGATTGGAAATCATCCCTGAACCAACAATCGATACTTTTGCAAGGTTTGGTTCTGCTTCTATACTTGCATATTTCAAGGAATCTTTATTAGCTTGTAGAACAGCCATAGTTTCTTCTAAATCTGTGCTCTTAATAGAAAAAGATAAGTTTGTCGTTGATTCATTCGTCATACTTTGAATAATAATATCAACGTTCAAATGATTTTTTGCTAAGATGGTGAAGATCGTTGACAGATTTGTTAATCCATTTGGAAGGCCTAAAACACTTACTCTCGTAATTTCATCTTCAAAAGCAACACCTCTTACAACTAAACTTTGTTCCATTGATACTTCCTCCTCAATTATCGTTCCATTTTCTCGCTCCATACTTGACCGTACTTCAAGTGGGACCGCATAATTTTTTGCATATTCAACGGCTCTTGGATGTAACACTCCCGCACCTAAGTTAGCTAACTCTAACATTTCATCATAAGAAACAGACTTAAGCTTTCTTGCCTCTTTCACATAACGTGGATCTGTTGTAAATACACCTGTTACATCGGTATAAATATCGCATTTATCAGCTTTTAATGCGGCTGCTAATGCCACTGCTGTTGTATCCGATCCACCTCGACCAAGAGTTGACACCGCTCCATCAATCGCAATTCCTTGAAAGCCGGCTACGACTACTATTTTCCCTTTATGTAGCTCAGTTTGAATTTTAGTTGTATTAATGTGTAAAATCCTAGCATTTCCATGAACTGCCTCTGTTTCAATTCCTGCTTGCCAACCAGTAAAGGATATTGCTTCATAGCCTTTTTCTATTAACACCATCGACAATAATGCGATCGTGACTTGCTCACCTGTCGTGAGAAGCATATCCATTTCACGTTTGCTTGGACGGCTTGAGATTTGATTTGCTAGACCCACTAATTCGTCTGTTGCTTTCCCCATTGCAGACACAACGACCACTACGTCGTTCCCTCGCATCTTTTCTTCAATTACTCGATCGGCTACATGCTTAATACGATCAACATTTCCTACCGATGTACCACCAAACTTTTGGACAACCAATCCCATATATACCCCTACTTTCTTTTCATCTCTTTCATGTGCCTTTTTTGAAAATACAAAAAAAGCCATGAGAGATATCTCATGGCTGCGTGAATGAACGTACAAAAATACGGACTTATACACAGTGAGATAGCTCTCCAAGACATACTGTCTTGACAATCCAGTATTTATTCAATACAGGACCAGCAGATACGGCAATTCAGAGACCTATCCACTTCGGCGAACATCCCCTTTCACAGCTTCTCATCGAATCTCAGTATTCTCAAAGCTGTTACTATTGGTGCTCGCACCTCTACCTTCACTTAACGATTAAGTGATTAATATAAAATTTTCCTAATTATAGCACAGCCTCCTAGTGACGACAATGCTATTCTTGTAATTTTTTCATTAACAGATCTACTGTATTTTGTGGAAGTCCAATAGATAAAAAGTCCTCTTTGTTTGCTTCCTTCATTTTTTTTACCGACCCAAAGGCTTTTAATAATTGTTTCTTCCTTTTCTCACCGATTCCCGGTACATCATCCAAAATCGACTGAAACACATTTTTCCCTCGAAGTTGCCTGTGAAACGTGATGGCAAAACGATGCACTTCGTCTTGAATTCTTTGAAGCAAATAAAATTCCTGGCTATTCCGTTCAAGCGGCACGACTGTTAATGGCTTCCCGTATAAAAGCTGTGAGGTTCTATGTTTATCATCTTTAACGAGCCCAGTTATCGGAATATCTAAACCAAGTTCATTTTCCAAAATATCTCTTACCGCTTCTACATGTCCCTTTCCACCATCTATCATAATTAGATCAGGAAGTGGGAGGTTTTCTTTAAGCACACGAGAATATCGGCGTCTTGTGACTTCCCTCATCGATTCATAATCATCAGGACCCTCAACAGACTTAATTTTGTATTTTCGATACTCTCTTTTTGCTGATTTCCCATCAATAAATACAACCATTGCCGATACTGGGTCTGTTCCTTGGATATTTGAGTTATCAAAAGCTTCAATTCGGTGAGGAGTATAAATTCCCAGTTGCTCTCCAAGTTGCTCGACTGCTTTAATCGTTCTCTCTTCATCTCGCTCCACGAGAGAGAATTTTTCTTTTAGAGCAATGCTTGCATTTTTTGTAGCTAACTCAACTAGGTCCTTCTTCTGTCCACGTTTCGGCTGCAATACCTTTGTTTGTAGAAGTTGTTCCGCTAATTCTAGATCTACTTCATCCCGTAAAAGTATCTCTTTTGGTTTAAAATGACTGGATTGATCGTAGAATTGACCTAAGAACGTTAAAAATTCTTCTTCTGCTTCTCCATAAATAGGGAACATGGAAATGTCTCTCTCAATGAGCTTGCCTTGGCGAACAAAAAATACTTGAACACACATCCACCCTTTATCAACCGAATAGCCGAACACATCTCGGTCAGTAAAATCAGTCGTTGTCATTTTTTGTTTTTCCATTGTTGCTTCTATATGGGCTATTTTATCGCGGAAATCCTTTGCTCTTTCGAAATCAAGCTCTTCTGCAGCAGCTTGCATCTTAAGTGTAAGGTCCTTTTTAATGTCCTTATAACCACCATTTAAAAACTTTGTAATTTCTTCTACAAGTTCTTTGTAGGTCGATTCTTTTACTTCCTTTACACAAGGAGCCAAACATTGTCCAAGATGATAATATAAGCATACTCTATCAGGCAATGTTGAGCATTTTCTCAAAGGATAGATTCGATCCAAAAGCTTTTTTGTTTCGTTCGCAGCAGACACATTCGGGTATGGACCAAAATATTTCCCTTTGTCCTTTTTGACCTTACGAGTTGTAATCAGGCGTGGATGCCTTTCTGCAGTTAACTTAATAAAAGGATATGTTTTATCGTCCTTTAACATCACATTGTACTTAGGATCATGTTTCTTTATTAAATTTAACTCGAGAATTAGTGCTTCAATATTGGACGATGTAACGATATATTCAAAATCCTCAATTTCAGAAACGAGCCTTTGCGTTTTTCCATCGTGAGATCCAGTAAAGTACGACCTGACACGATTTTTTAATACTTTCGCTTTACCAACATATATAATTGTCCCTTGCCGATCCTTCATCAAATAACATCCAGGTTGATCAGGTAATAAAGCAAGTTTATTTTTTATCATCTCATTCAAAAGGTACACCTCCAACTACAAAACACTCTGATTTTATTATAAAGTTTTTTTGAGGGGATATATAGTAGGAGCCCACTGGAAAAGAAAAAACCACTCAGGATCGAGTGGTTTACACATTTTATAGATGAGAGTTTAAGCGCTCTTCTAAAGCTTCCTTCGGTTGGAAGCCGACAACTTTATCAATTACTTCGCCATCTTTCATGATAAGAAGTGTTGGGATGCTCATAACTCCAAACTTTGCTGCAGTTTCTTGGTTTTCGTCAACATCGATTTTAACGATTTTGACTTTGTCTCCCATTTCTGAATCAAGCTCTTGAAGAACAGGAGCAATCATCTTACATGGACCACACCATGGAGCCCAAAAATCTGCAAGCACTAGGCCTGAACCAGTTTCTGTTGAAAAGTTTTGATCTGTTGCATTTGAAATAGCCATTTTCATGCCTCCTTAAGTATTGCTTCGAGAAATATGTCTCGATTGCTTTTAGTAGTAAAATACTAACGTCAGTATATCACCGTTTTTCAGTCGATGCTAATAATATGTCTTGCAGCTGTTTTCTTATGTAATTTGCCCATTTTATGAAACGATATTCTCTTGTCGAGACAGCATGAAAAAGGAAAGAGCGGCTCTTATAAACCGCTCATTGCCCGTTACGCATTGATTTTCATTTTTTTAAATTCCTCTGTTAAAAGTGGTACCACTTCAAACAGATCTCCGACAATTCCATAGTCAGCCACTTTAAAAATATTTGCTTCTGGGTCTTTATTAATAGCCACAATGACCTTTGAGTTAGACATTCCAGCTAAATGCTGAATCGCTCCAGAAATTCCGCAAGCAATATAAAGGTCCGGTGTCACAACTTTTCCTGTTTGACCAATTTGTAAGGAGTAATCACAGTACTCTGCGTCACATGCACCCCTTGAAGCTCCAACTGCTCCTCCAAGTACGGTAGCCAGTTCTTTTAAAGGCTCAAAGCCTTCTTCGCTCTTCACACCACGTCCACCCGCAATAACAACCTTTGCTTCTGATAAATCTACACCCTCACTAGCTTTTCGTACAACCTCTTTAATAATTGTACGTAAACCTTTTATATCGACAGATAATGAATTGACTTCTCCTGAAAGTGATTCATCCTTTTGAAGTGCAGCAATGTTATTCGGTCGGATGGTTGCAAAAATAACTCCGTCCGTCACAATCTTCTTTTCAAAAGCTTTACCAGAGTAGATTGGTCTAGTAAATACAACATTTCCACCAGCTACTTCAATAGCTGTTGCATCTGAGATTAATCCAGAATTCAGTTTCCCAGCAATTCTTGGAGATAGGTCCTTCCCTAATGCCGTATGTCCAAACACAAGTCCCTCTGGCTTTTCATCTTCAATCACGGCCAATAATGCTTGTGAAAAACCATCAGATGTATATTGAGCAAGATCGGCATGTTCAACCACTACCACACGGCTAGCTCCATGCTGAATTAACTCCTGTCCTAAAGCGCTTACACTTTCTCCAACTAAAACACCAACCACTTCTCCACCTTCGGCAATTGTCTTACCCGCAGACAATGCTTCAAAAGACACATTACGTAATGCTCCGTCTCTAACTTCCCCTAAAACCAACACTTTTCTAGCCATCAAGTTCCCCTCCTGCAAAATTTAATTCCGCTCGTATGAAAAGAATGATTACACTACCTTTGCTTCTGTATGAAGTAGAGTTACAAGCTCTTTAACTTGATCGTTCAAGTCACCCGTTAACACTTTACCAGCTTCTTTTTTAGGTGGTAGATAAATTTCAATTGTCTTCGTCTTAGCCTCAACATCGTCTTCTTCAAGGTCAAGATCGTCTAATTCTAACTGTTCTAACGGTTTTTTCTTCGCCTTCATAATTCCAGGTAAAGAAGGATATCTTGGTTCATTTAATCCTTGTTGTGCCGTTACTAATAGGGGAAGACAGGTCTCAATGACTTCTGAATCGCCTTCAACATCGCGAACTACCGTCGCTTTTGTCCCTTGTATATCAAGATTAGTAATAGTTGTTACATAAGGGATTTCAAGTAATTCTGCCACACGTGGGCCGACCTGACCTGAACCTCCATCAATAGCTACATTCCCTGCGATAATTAAATCAACTTCTTGATCTTTTAAGTATTGGGCAATGATTTTGGCTGTTGTATACTGGTCAGAAGCTTCAACATCATCTTCAATATTTACAAGTACCGCTTTATCTGCTCCCATTGCTAAAGCTGTCCGAAGCTGTTTCTCCGATTCTTCACTACCAACAGATATAACTGTTACTTCACCACCATGTGCATCACGAACTTGAATGGCTTCTTCAACTGCATATTCATCATACGGATTGATGATAAATTCGGCACCGTCCTCATTAATTCTTCCTCCAGCAATCGTTATTTTCTCCTCCGTATCAAACGTTCTCTTTAACAAAACATAGATATTCATAAGTTCCCCTCCTATATATCTAAACATTTAATTGGTTCTAAAAATTAAGAAAATTTATTTGAAAAATGAAGCCCACTTAGCAACTGCTGTGAGTTTATTGTCATTCCCCTGTAAACTTTGGCTCTCTTTTCTCGAGAAACGCCGATATTCCTTCCTGCCCGTCTTTAGATAGAAACACTTTTTCAAATAGCTCAACTTCTTTTTTAACCCCTGAATAAAACTCATTTGTTTTTCCATAATTAAGGAGTTCAATCGCAGCGCTAAGTGCTATAGGACTTTTCTTAGCAATCTTTTTGGCGATTTTGTATGATTTCTCTAATAGCTCTTCCTCAGCGAAGGCATGATTTGCTAGTCCGCATTGAACCGCTTCCACTCCCCTAATCGGCTCACTTGTAAATAACATTTCTGCTGCTTTAGCTGTTCCAACGTATTTTGGCAAACGTTGCGAACCTGCAAAACCAGGTACTAATCCAAGTTGAAGTTCCGGTAATCCCAGCTTTGTATTCTCTGTAACTAATCGAAAGTGACAGGCCATTGCCAGCTCAAGTCCCCCGCCTAAAGCAGCCCCATGGATTACCGCAATAATTGGTTTTGGATAGCGCTCCATTCGTTCAAACAAATCTTGACCAAGAGTGGAGAGATTGCCAAAATCCTCCCCGGTTGAAATAGTTGTAAACTCTTTAATATCTGCCCCTGCTGAGAAAAATCTTCCCTCCCCACGCAATACAATGACTCGGATATCTTGATAAAATTCGATTTCATCAAGAATATCCGATAGTTCTTTTAACACCTGAGATGATAACGCATTTGCTGGAGGACGTTCAATTTTAATTGTTGCAATGAACTCTTCATGAGACCAATGCAAAAAACCCATAAGTTCTCCCCCTCATTCATATAATAATGATTATCTCTTTCCACACCCATTAATTAAAAGTTTTTGGATCGGTTCTGCAAGTGCTGTTAAATCATACTTTTGTTCATTCATGACCCAGGTTGTCACTGTTTCATCCATTGTTCCAAAGATCATCTGTCTTGCCAGGCGAATTTCGAGATTTTCTGAAAATTCACCAGAATCTCTTCCCTCAATAAGTATATTGTCAACAACATGTAAATAACCTTTTAGTACTTCATTAATTTTTAAGCGAAGGTCTTTATTCGATTGTCGCAATTCTAGCTGTGTGACAATCGCTAAATGACGATCCTTTGATAGCATTTGGAAATGCATTTCAATCATAAGTAATAATTTTTCTGCTGCACTTTTCTTTCCCTCAAGCTTTTCCTCAATCTTTTCTATAAAAGCCCCCATTTTTTCTTGGAAAAGAGAAATGAGGATATCTTCTTTGTTTTTAAAATACAAATAAATGGTGCCATCAGCAACGCCTGCTTGTTTGGCAATTTTAGAAACTTGAGCTTGGTGATACCCATTCTCTGCTATCACAATGACAGCCGCATCAATAATCTGTCGATACTTTGGTTTGTCTTTCTTCAAAATCATTCCCCTCCTTTCAAGAAGGTTATGGCATTTATGAATGAATCATCATTCATAAATTTATAATAGTTTGTAAACGACATTCTGTCAAGAATTTCATATATATTTGCACTACTATCATGCCATAACTAAATGGACTGTACAAGCCTGCTTTCGCAAAAATAAACAGCCGACGAATCGGCTATGGAGAGTTAAGCCTGTTTCTGTTGATCGTCATCTCTTTTCTTTTTCTCTTCTTCAACTAATGCCCTTCTCAAAATTTTCCCCACTGCTGTTTTTGGAAGTTCTGGCCGAAATTCATACATTCTAGGAACCTTATAGGCGGCAAGATGTTTTCTCGCAAAAGCATTCAGCTCTTCCTCAGTAGTAGTAGCACTTTCCTTTAATACAATATATGCCTTTACTGTCTCCCCCCTATATGGGTCTGGAACTCCAGCAACAACAACCTCTTGCACACTAGGATGCTCATACATGACTTCTTCTATTTCTCTTGGATATATATTAAATCCGCCCGCGATAATCATGTCCTTTTTACGGTCAACAACAAAGAAATAGCCTTCTTCATTCATATACCCTAAATCTCCTGTAAGAAGCCAGCCATCTCTTAACACCTGTTCGGTCTCTTCAGGCTTGTTCCAGTATCCCTTCATGACTTGTGGTCCCTTTACAGCAATTTCACCTATTTCACCAGGTGGTAAGGCCTCTCCGGTTTCAAAGGATAATATAACCGCATCTGTATCTGGCCAGGGCACCCCAATACTTCCTTTTATTCTCGGACGGTCCCATAAAAAATTTGAATGAGTCACTGGAGAAGATTCTGTCAACCCATAGCCTTCCACTAACTTTCCACCCGTTATTTCCTCAAATTTCTCCTGTACCTCTACTGGAAGAGGAGCGGAGCCTGAGATACATGAATCGATGGAAGAAAGGTCATATTTAGAAAGGTCTGGGTGATTTAACAAACCGATATAGATGGTCGGAGCTCCTGGAAATAAAGTTGGCCGTTGTTTCTCGATCGTCTTTAATGTTTGTTCCGGATCAAACTTTGGAAGCAATACCATTTTTTGTCCTTGCATGACGGAAAGAATCATGACAGCAGTCATGCCATACACATGGAAAAATGGAATAATGGCTAGGATGATTTCTTCTCCTCGTCTGCATTTGTATAACCAAGCGTTACTCATCGCTGCATTCGAAACAAGGTTCCTATGGGTAAGCATGACTCCCTTTGGAGCTCCGGTCGTTCCACCGGTGTATTGAATAATAGCAAGGTCCTCGTCAAAATCGACTAAAAAGCTTTTTAGCTCTTGATTGGACTGCTTAATAATTTCTGTTAATAAGTGATGACATCCTTCATGCTTAACAGACACGGTAATTCCATATTGTTTCTTTTGGATAAATGGATAAATGAGATTTTTTGGGAAGGGTAAGTAATCCTTGATAGCGGTTACAATTATGTGTTCCAACTTAGTTTGTGAGAATACTTTGCTAACACGTGGAAATAAAATATCTAATGTGACAATGGCTTTTGCCCCAGAATCCTTCATTTGATATTCAATTTCTCTTTCTGTGTACAATGGGTTTGTCGGTACCACAACACCTCCAGCTAATAAAATTCCGTAATACGAAATAACAGCTTGAGGGCAATTTGGGAGCATGATTGCAACTCGGTCACCTTTTTCTAACCCGAGCTTTTGTAAATATGAAGCTAACTTGCAGGCATGTTCATGTAACGTTTCATAGCTCATTTCCTTGCCCATAAAATGAATTGCCATTTTATTCGGAAACTCCTTTGCTGCGTTCGTTAAATAGGTTTGAACAGGTTCTGACTTGTACGTTAAGGTAGCCGGTATTTCCTCTGGGTAATTAGCGAGCCACGGCCTATGTTCACTCATTCTCCATCCCTCCTATAAAGAAACTGTATAGAAATTTCTGATTACTCACTCTAATTATAATATAGTGAATTATATGTGACAATTTAAATTCTCCTACAATATGTTTATGGACGTACAAAGTTGTCCTACAACAAAAAAATCGCCTGTTAAAGGCGATTTTAAAAGATCAGATAAAAAATTCCTATAAACACAAAGATTCCACAAAGGATGAGAAGGATTTTTGCTAGCTTTTCCATTTACGTACTCCTTTAAGATATACCTGCCCCAATTACATACGATAATCCAACGGATATAACCATTGAAATTAACCCAACAGCTCGGTTGTCATTCTGAATTTCTTCATCAATTTTAAATTTTGGTGTTAAAAACTCAAAAATAAAATAAGCTACCAGTAGTAAAAAGAAACCAAATACTCCCCAACCAATCATGGTTATGAGAGAGTCATGCTGCTCAATTGAATGCCTAAAAATATTGGCAATTCCAAAGATTTTACCACCGGTCGCCATAGCAACGGCAACATTTCCATTTTGAATTTCTTCCCAATTTCGATATTTCGTTACAAGTTCAAAAATGGCTAGAAACAAGATCATACATAAAATAACGACACTGCAATATGCGGCTATATGAACATATTCATTCTCCCAGAAACCGTTCAACTTCCTCTTCCTCCTACTTACTTGAACTCAACGACTGTTACACCAGAACCGCCTTCACCAGCCTCACCAAAGCGAATTTTTTTCACAGAACGATGATTTTTCAAGTACTCTTGTACACCCTGCCTTAATGCTCCTGTGCCCTTTCCATGAATGATCGACACTCTTGGATAATTAGATAATAAAGCATCATCGATGTATTTTTCTACTCTTAACAGAGCATCCTCATAGCGTTCCCCTCGGAGATCTAGCTCTATAGAAACGTTTGAATCTCTTCCCTGTATCGTTGTCACATGTTTGTGTACCTTAGGTTTTTCCGATTGGATAAACTCCAAATCCTTTTCTTGGACCTTCATTTTCAGAATACCTATTTGAACTTGCCACTCATTGTCAGATACCTTTTCAACTAAATGTCCCTTTTGGTCAAATGTTAATACCTTTACTTCATCACCAACATGGAATTTATGTTTCTGTTTTCGTGACTCATTATTCAATGATTTCTCAGAAACAGGTACTGCTTCATTTAGTCTCTTTTTGGCATCAATTAATTCATGTTCTTTGATATCAGCTTTTTTCTCGATTCGCATTCGACGGAGCTCTCGAATAACTTCTTCCGCTTCTTGTTTCGCCTTTTCAATAATTGCTTGCGCCTCACGCTCGGCTGTTTCACGTAATATGTCTTTTTCTTTATAATACGAAACAATCTCTTCTTGAAGGTCCTTATGAAGCTTTTCAGCCTGCCTTAATGTGTCATGTGCCTCTTCTAACTCATTTTCAGCTTGTTTTTTGCTTGCCTCAAGCGCTGCAATCATTTGATCGACTTCGTTACTCTCCGAGCTAACATGTGATCGTGCCATATCAATGACTTTTTCTTTTAACCCAAGGCGTTTGGAAATTTCAAACGCATTGCTTCGACCCGGAACCCCAATTAGAAGCTTATACGTTGGACTTAATGTTTCAATATCAAACTCAACACTTGCGTTTATTACCCCTTCCCGGTTATAACCATATGCCTTTAATTCCGGATAATGGGTTGTCGCAACCACTCTTGCCCCTGTTTTATAGACAGAGTCTAATATGGAAATAGCAAGCGCAGCTCCTTCTTGTGGATCTGTACCTGCACCTAGCTCGTCAAATAAAACAAGACTATCAAAGCTTACATCATTTAATATGTCTACGATATTTACCATATGAGAAGAAAAAGTACTTAGACTTTGCTCGATCGACTGTTCATCACCAATATCTGCGAACACTTGACCAAAGACAGCCATTTCTGATCCATCAAGGGCAGGTATTTGTAGCCCAGCCTGAGCCATTAAAGTACATAAACCGACGGTCTTTAGTGTAACCGTCTTTCCCCCTGTATTAGGTCCAGTTATAACGATTGTGGAATAAGTCTTACCAAGTAAAATATCATTTGGAACCACTTCATCCATGGCAATCAAGGGATGTCTTGCTTTAAACAAGGAGATGATTCCTTCGTTATTCATTTTTGGTTTAGAACCCTTTATTCTATTACTATACCTTGCCTTCGCAAACATAAAGTCTAGGTCTGTTAATACCCCTACAATTGTACTTAACTCATTCTCAAACATTCCAACTTTTCCGGATAATTCAACCAAAATACGTTCTATTTCCTGCTTTTCCTTGACACGAATATCTTGCACATCGTTGTTTAATTGCACGATTGTTTGCGGTTCGATGAACAGGGTTTGACCTGAGGAACTTTGATCGTGAATAATTCCTCCATAGTGTCCTCGATATTCTTGTTTAACAGGTATAACAAACCGGTCATTTCGAATCGTGATAATTGCGTCTGAAAGCATTTTAGCCGCATTGGAAGACCGAATCATTGATTCAAGTCTTTCGCGAACCCTTGCTTCTTTTGTTCGAAGCTGACTTCTAAGCGATCGTAACGTTTCACTAGCGGTATCAAGTACTTCACCACTCTCATCGATTGCCATTCGAATGGGCTCTTCTAGTTCTGCGAGCACAATGATGTTACTTGCATATTCATCTAAAATAGGAATCTCTATTCCTTGTTCAACCATATCTTCTATAAAGCGACGCATCATCCTGCTCGCATGGATTGTACTAGCTACTTGTACAAGTTCAAGTGGACTTAGTACTCCACCGATTGCGGAGCGTCTTATTTGCATTCTAATATCATAAATTCCTGTGAGAGGTACATTGCCTTTTAATCGAAGAACCTTTGCTGCTTCATCCGTTTCTTCCTGGCTACGCACCACCTCCTCGAAATCAGTCGAAGGAACAAGCGCCTTTACTTTGTCTTTTCCTAAGCTTGAAGAAGCATGTTCAAATAACTGCTCTTTGACTTTTGTAAATTCCAATACCTTTAAAACTCTTTCTTGCATGGAGTGTGCCTCCTATTTTCAAAATAAGGTCTATCTTCTCTCTTCTTTTCGCCTTTTTAGTAGTTCAAGAAATTCTTCCTTAGCCAAAGAATTGATAACGGATTGTTTTTGAACCCATCCTTTTTTCGCTGCAGATACTCCCGTGTCCATATGAGCTAATGTTTCAACCATATGAGCATCAGTATTTATTAAAAGCTTTACACCTGCTTCTTGGGCCATTCGTACATGCTCTGAGGAAAGATCGAGTCGATTTGGATTCGCATTCAATTCTAGCCAAGTATTTGTTTCTTTTGCTAATTCAATCAACTGCTCAATATCTACTGAATATCCATCGCGCTTTCCAATCTTTCTCCCCGTCGGATGTGCAATCATATGTACATGTTTATTTCTCAAAGCTGTTTTAAGACGGTTCATTATCTTATCCTGTGGCTGTGAAAAAGAGGAATGAATAGATGCAATAACAAAATCCATTTGTTCTAGAACTTCATCTTCATAGTCAAGGGAACCATCAGGTAAAATATCCATCTCAACACCTGCTAAAATCGTAATATCATCATATTTACGATTTAATTGATCAATTTCTTGACGTTGTTTTCGCAAGCGCTCGACCGTTAGACCATTGGCCACTTTTAAATATTGTGAGTGGTCAGTAATGGCCATATATTCATATCCTTTTGCACGACAAGCTTCTACCATTTGCTCAATAGAATGTGATCCATCGCTCCATGTCGAGTGCATATGTAGATCCCCTTTTATATGGTCAAGAGCAATAATCTCAAGCTCTTCTTTATAATGTTCCACTTCAGTGCCATCCTCACGCATTTCGGGTGGGATAAAAGGCAAACCAAAGTGAGCAAAAAACTCCTTTTCACTATGAAACGTTACAATTTCCCCGGTTTCGATATGTTCCACACCGTATTCGCTTATTTTTTCACCACGTTCCTTGGCTAATTGACGCATCCTTACGTTATGATCCTTTGAGCCCGTGAAATGGTGTAAAGTCGTGGTAAATTCCTCATCCTTTACCAGACGAAAATCAATCGAAACGTCAAACTCCAATTCAAGGATAACAGAAACCTTTGTATCTCCTTTGGAGACAACTTCTTTTATTTGCTCCATCGAGAGCAGCTGCTCCTTCACTAATTGAGGATCAACCGTTGAGATAATGAAGTCTAAATCCTTAATCGTTTCCTTCATTCTTCTTATACTACCTGCTCTTGAAAAGCGAATCACTCCTTCCATTTCGGAAAGAGTCAGCTCAATCTTCCGTGCAACTGGTAGCATATAGGCAAGAGGTTTTCGATCTGGCTTGGAACCAAAATCGTTGATTGATTGAAGAATTTTCTCCTCTGTCTTCCCTCCAAATCCAGTAAGTTCTCTCACCTTTTTGTCCACGCATGCCTGCTTTAACTCGTGTACATTCGTTATTGATAGTTCTTTGTATAGCTTGGCAATCTTTTTCCCGCCAAGGCCAGGTAGTTGTAGAAGGGGGATTAATCCCTTTGGTACTTCATCCTGAAGTTCTTTTAGTACAGAGGATTGACCCTCTTGGATAAATTCTGTAATAACAGCAGCTGTCCCCTTGCCAATACCTGAAATGGTCGTAAAATCATTGATCTGTGATAAATCCTGCTCGTTTATTTCAAGGCTATTTGCAGCTTTCCTAAAAGCAGACACTTTAAAAGTATTTTCACCTTTTAATTCCATATAGGTAGCGATCGTCTCAAGTAAACGAATCACTTCTTTTTTTTGTATTGCCACACTATCCACCTACTTTCGCTATATCCCATTATGAATGATTGACTTCGATTTCACCAATAATTTAGTATGTTTTGAAACCCTACTATGTATTATGTACGTATTGACATCCAAAAAAGTTTTGAATAATAAACAAAATAAAACTTCTCTTAAAAAGAGAAGTAGTTAGATAATATCCTGTTTAAATTATCCCCAAAGCTCTTTCACAAGATTAGACAAATAGGGGGTATTTTCAACTATTCCCTTTGCCAACGAAGAGCTAGCTAAAGGAGATTGCACGGCTTCAATTGGTAAAAGTGCTGCTATGTATAAAATAATAAACAAAAGTAAATATACCTCTAAAAATCCAAGTATCCCTCCAGCCCAACGGTTAAAGGTCTTTAAAATTGGTAGATTGGAAACAAAATCTAGCATACTTCCAATTATTTGTAGAACAATCTTAGTTGCTACGAAAATCGCAACAAACGCAATTCCTCGGTAGTATGCATCCTCCATATTTCCTTCTGAGAAAATCAGTTGTAAATTTGATGCATCACCGAAGCTTGGATACGGAATCCAAAGGGTTAATTTGGGTGCAAGGTCGGAATAATAGACCTTTGCTACAATAAATGCAATAATGAAGCCAGTAAGATGAATAAATTGTAGGATAAACCCTCTACGAAGCCCAACAAGTAATCCTATTAATAATATAATGACAATGGCAAGATTTAGCATATTCGTTCAATCCTTTACTTCTTTAGTTCTCTTTCTAAGCGCTCAAGTTGATCCTTTATTTTCAGATAATCATTTACAGCATTCACTGCTGTAAGAACGGCAAGTTTGGTACTATCAAGTGAGGGATTCTTCTGACCAATTTCGCGCATTTTATTATTTACCATAGAGGCAACTAATCGAACATGTTCAACACTTTCGTTCCCTACAATTACATACTGTTGCCCGTATATTTCAACCGTTGTGCGCTTTTTTTCTGCTTCAGACACAGCATTGCCCCCATTCATAAGAATCCTACACTATATCATAACATGAATATTATTTGGCTGGGAAGTTAAGAATGTCAAAATCAGACGTATGAAGGAAAAATATGTATCTAATTGGAGAGGGTAAAATGAGTCAAATCGTATTAAAACAATCTGGGGAACAAATAAAAAAGATGGAGGAACACTACCAACAAAGCCTCTTACCTAAAATACCACCAGGTGGGGTGTTTGCAGCAAAACTATCCGGTTGCTCCATAACCGCCTATAAATCCGGAAAAGTACTTTTTCAAGGTCCCTCATGTGAGATTGAAGCAAAAAAATGGGGTAATGCGGAACAACCTACGAACCAAAAATCAGAGAAGAAATCAAATAATACGCGCCATCTACCTGAGCATTTTGAGTCTCTTTCTGTAGTTGGTTCGGATGAGGTAGGTACTGGCGATTACTTTGGCCCTATTACTGTTGTAGCAACTTATGTTAGTAAAGAGCATATCCCCCTATTAAGGGAGCTAGGCGTAAAGGATTCAAAAGGTCTAAAGGATGAGCAAATTTCTGCAATTGCAAAGGAAATCAAGCATGTTATTCCTTATAGCCTATTAACATTACACAATGAAAAATACAATCAGCTTCAGCAGTCAGGTATGTCACAAGGAAAGCTAAAAGCCCTGCTGCATAACCAAGCCATTGGACATGTACTGAATAAAATAACACCACAAAAACCGGAAGCCATATTAATTGATCAGTTCGCCAAAGAAGAAGTGTATTATCAGTATCTTAAGGGGCAAAAAGTGGTCCACCGTGAAAATGTGTATTTCTCCACAAAGGCAGAAAGTGTCCACTTAGCTGTTGCAGCCGCATCCATTCTAGCTCGTTATGCATTTGTACAGCACTTTGAAAATCTTTCAAAGGAAGCGGGATTTGTTATTCCAAAAGGAGCAGGTGCCCAAGTAGACGTAGCAGCAGCTAAATTAATCCAAGCAAAAGGTAAAGAAAGCCTTCCACATTTTGTTAAACTGCATTTTGCTAATACAGAAAAAGCATGGAAACTGATTACGAGAAAATGAGAAAAGGAGCAATCCATATTGGATGCTCCTTTTCTATTTATCCTCTTAGTACTGCTCCAGCCTGTTCCTTCACAGCATCTAGTACCTTCTCGTGGGCCTTTGTTACTTCTTCGTCAGTTAGTGTTTTTTCTGGATCAAAATATCTTAGAGAAAACGCAATGGATTTCTTTCCTTCCTCCAAGCGATCTCCTTCATAAAGATCAAACACAGAAACATCCTTCAATAAGTTGCCACCAGCTTTTGTAATTATGTCAGAAAGCTGACCACTAACCACTTCCTTGTTAACAACCAGTGCGATATCGCGTGTGATAGATGGGTAACGTGGAATTGATTCGTATTGTAACGGAGCAATTTCTGCCTCTAGTAAAGCCTTTAAAGATAGTTCAAATACGTACGTTTCTTTCAAATCAAGTTCTTTTTGAACGTTCGGATGGATTTGTCCGACAAAACCAATTTTCTCATTATCTAAAAGAAGTTCTGCTGTTCTTCCTGGATGCATTCCATTCACAGTTGCTTGACTGAACTCCACTCTTCCTGTCAACCCTAAGCGAGCAAGTAACCCTTCTAGCACTCCTTTAAGAACAAAGTAATCAACAGCTTTCTTTTCCCCTTGCCATGGGTGCTGATGCCATAAGCCAGTAATTGCTGCTGCCAGATGTTCCTTCTCTTCTGGAAGCTTATCTTGTTCAGTCGAAAGGAAAACGGCCCCAGTTTCATATAATGATATGCTGTCATTTTGACGGGCAGAATTGTATTTTACGACCTCTAGTAACTGTGGCAAAATACTCAGACGTAGTACACTACGGTCTTCACTCATCGGCATCGCAAGTTTAACAGGTTCCCGCTTATCTAGTGCGAATTGAGTGGCTTTGGTTTCATTCGTCAAAGAATAAGTGACTGCTTGAAATAACCCTGCACTTTCTAAGTAGCGTCGAACGATTCTACGCTTTTTTTGGTAATCACTTAATTTCCCTGGAGTAGAAGCACCCTTTGGAAGAGTTTTAGGGATATAGTCGTAACCATAAATTCTTCCAACCTCTTCAACTAAATCTTCTTCAATGGTAATATCACCACGACGAGTAGGTACGGTTACTGTAATTTCGTTTCCTTCAACCTTCGAAACAAATTGTAGACGGGCGAAGATATTTTGCACCTCATCCATGGATATTTGGGTACCAAGCACACCATTGATTTTGTCTAATGTAATGGAAACAACCGCAGGCTCCACCTTAAGTGCATCTGCCTCGACCGATCCTTCTAATACTTCTCCATTTGCATACAGTGCTAATAGCTCAGCCGCTCTTTCTGCTGCTGCTCTAACACGATTCGGATCCACACCTTTTTCATAGCGTGCACTAGCTTCACTGCGCAAACCATGATCCTTTGAAGCTTTACGAATGGGTGCTCCCACAAAATACGCAGACTCTAGTAACACGGTTGTCGTTGTTGTTTCTACCTCAGAGTTTGCTCCACCCATAACTCCTGCTAATGCAACCGGCTCTTTTCCGTTTGTAATCACCAGGTGATCTGTTGTTAATGTACGTTTTGCATCATCAAGCGTTGTAATATTTTCACCTTGATGCGCACGACGAACAACGATTTCTTTTGAACCAAGACGATCATAGTCAAAGGCATGTAGCGGTTGACCGTATTCCATTAAAATGTAATTCGTAATATCGACAACATTATTATGAGGACGTACACCAGCTGCCATCAGACGTGTTTGCATCCATAATGGTGAAGGTCCAACCTTTACATTTTTAATCACTTTGGCAACGTAAAGTGGATTATCTTCCGGAGCTTCTACAGTAACAGAGATATAATCGCTAGCCTTTTCGTTTACGGATGAGACCTCAGGCTTCGGAAGTTTTACTTCTTTTCCTAAAATGGCGGCAACCTCATATGCTACACCTAGCATGCTTAAGCAGTCCGCTCGGTTCGGGGTTAAACCTAGTTCTAAAATTTGATCATCACGATTTAACAGCTCAAGTGCATCATCCCCAACTGTGACCTCATTCGGGAATACGAAGATCCCTTCAGAGAATTCCTTAGCAACAAGCTTGCTTTCAACCCCTAACTCCTGCAAGGAACAGATCATTCCGTTTGACTCTTCGCCGCGAAGCTTTGCTTTTTTAATTTTGAAGTTTCCTGGGAGAACAGCTCCTATCTTTGCTACAATAACATGTTGCCCCTTATCTACATTTGGAGCACCACAGATGATTTGAACTGGCTCTCCTTCTCCAACATCTACTAAACATTTATTTAGCTTATCGGCATTTGGATGCTGCTCACGTTCTAACACGTAACCGACGACGAGACCTTTCATTCCTTCATTTAGAATCTCAACGCCTTCCACTTCAATTCCACTTTTTGTAATTTTATCGGCTAGTTCAGGAGCTGTGACACCAGAAAGGTCCACATACTCTTGAAGCCATTTATAAGAAACAAACATTCTTGTTATCCTCCTATTCGTGTATAGAAAATTGCTTTAAGAAACGTACATCATTTGCATAGTAATGACGAATATCATCCACGCCGTATTTTAGCATGGCAATTCTTTCAGGCCCCATACCGAATGCAAAGCCTGTATATTTTTTCGAATCATAACCAGCCATTTCAAGTACGTTTGGATGCACCATTCCCGCTCCAAGAATTTCAATCCAACCCGTTCCTTTACAAACGCTACATCCTTTTCCGTTACAAATTTTACAAGAAATATCCATTTCAACTGAAGGTTCTGTGAATGGGAAGAAGCTAGGACGCAAGCGAATCTCACGGTCTTCACCAAAGATTTTTTTCGCAAACACATCTAGTGTCCCTTTCAGGTCACTCATTTGAATGTTTTCTCCTACCACAAGACCCTCGATCTGCATGAATTGGTGAGAATGCGTTGCGTCATCATTATCACGTCGATAAACTTTTCCTGGGCAGATAATTTTAATCGGGCCCTTTCCTTCTTTCTTTTCCATCGTTCTTGCTTGCATTGGTGATGTATGTGTACGAAGGAGGATTTCTTCCGTAATATAAAAGGAATCTTGCATATCACGTGCTGGATGACCTTTTGGTAAATTTAATGCTTCAAAGTTATAGTAGTCACTTTCTACTTCGGGGCCTTCTGCAATCGTGTAGCCCATACCAATAAAGAGGTCTTCGATTTCTTCAATGATTCTAGTTAATGGATGATGGTTTCCTGTTTTTACTGGTCTTCCAGGAAGTGTTACATCAATGGTTTCAGAGGCAAGCTTTTTAGCCACCGCTTCTTCTTCCATAATCGCTTGTTTTTCTTCAATCGATTTTGCAATAACATCTCTTACCTCGTTCGCCAATGCCCCCATTTTAGGACGTTCTTCAGCACTTAGCTTCCCCATCCCTTTTAGTACCTCAGTAATGGGACCTTTTTTCCCTAGATAAGATACACGAATGTCATTTAGTTCCTTTAAATCAGTCGCTTTCTTTATTCCTTCAAGCGCTTCTTGCTGAAGCTCTACTAAGCGTTGCTCCATTGTTTTTCCTCCTTTTAATTTTTAGACACAATAAAAACCCCATCCCTAGAAAGGGACGAGGTTTAATAGTCGCGGTACCACCCTTAATTAATGCAGGACATCTTTCTTCCTACATTCACTTCATTGCTGATAACGGCTTTAAACCGGTGCATCTTTACACTTCTTTAAGAAATGGTCCCGACGCCAACTCGGGAGGTGAACTTCGTCTACTTTTTCTATAAAAATGCTTTCAGTCTAAGGCATTTTCTCCCTAACATAGATGGTAGCAAACTACTTTTCTCCGTCATCGTTTTTTGGTATGTAATTTTTGCTGTTTATTATAGTATACTTTCCTACTTATTTCAAACCCATTTTGAGGAGGGGTTATGCCTATTTTATCCACGTAAGTAATATAACAAAATTCCGGTTGCTACTGCAACATTTAATGACTCACTTTTCCCATGAATCGGAATATATAGATTAGCTGTCGTTTTACCTAGTAGCTCTTTACTTACCCCGTTCCCTTCATTTCCGACAATTAAGGCATAGGATCCAGTTGATTGTATTTGATGGAACGGTTCGGCATTCTCTAAGGCTGTTCCATACACAGGGATCCCTCGGTCAAGAAGATCGCTTGTCCAAGTTGAGATTTCGCCTTTAATAACAGGTAGATGAAAATGGCTGCCTTGGGCAGATCTAAGCACTTTGGAATTATATATATCCACACTACCATTGCCAATTACCACAACGTCCACACCAGCAGCATCTGCTGTACGAATCATCGTTCCTAAATTCCCAGGGTCTTGGACAGCATCAATTAAAAGATAAGATGTTCCTTCTGTACGTGAGGGCTTTTCCTGGTGACAAACAGCAAAAATGCCTTGTGGTGTATCTGTTTCAGCCAAAAGTTTAATGATGTCAGCAGGGACTGAGACAATCGGAGTTTCTCCGTAATCAAAGCTTGAAGGAAGATCCAGGTTTTCTTGTACAATGATTTCTTCTATACGACCTGCTTTTAGCGCTTCCTCCACTAAATGGAACCCTTCGACTAAAAATAGTCCTGTTTTATCTCTTTCCTTTTTCGTTAATAGTTTTTTCCATTGCTTCACCTTTGGGTTACTACTCGAGTGAATATGCTTCAAGGTAAAACCCCTTCTTTCCTTTTTTCTCGGGTTTTCTTATTATAGCGTAACTTAAGTACATAATAATAACAAAAATAGAAAACATATTAAAGAAAATGAAGAAGGAGTGAGTAAAAATGAATCTTAACTTAAGAAATGCAGTTATTCATAATGTATCAGGAAATACACAAGATGAACTACGAGACACGATCGTTGATGCCATTCAAAACGGCGAAGAAAAAATGCTTCCAGGTTTAGGCGTACTTTTTGAAGTGATCTGGAAGAATGCATCCGACCAAGAAAAGAGCGAAATGCTCCAAACCCTAGAAAGCGGCCTAAAATAGGGTGTCTGTCACCGCTCGTGGACAAATTCTTTGATTTGTCCACGGAAGGTGACAGACACCATCCGTGGACAGTTGGGGTGATTTTGTCCTCCTGAGGTGGACACCTATGCCCGATTAGCCAAACAAAGACAGCATGCCTTAGCATGCTGTCTTTGTTTGGTCTCTATTCAAGAGTAATACGGTTCACTGTTTCACGGTCTAGACGTTTGATGACTTCAACGATTAGCTTAACAGCGTTCTCGTAGTCATCACGGTGTAACATAGCTGCATGCGAATGGATATAGCGAGTAGCAATCGTTATTGCTAAAGAAGGGACTCCTTTATGAGATATATGGATAGACCCCGCATCCGTGCCACCGCCAGCGATTGCATCGAATTGATATGGAATTCCAAGTTCATCCGCTGTATCTGTTACTAAATCTCTTAAACCTTTGTGAGACACCATACTTGCGTCATACAGAATGATTTGTGGGCCTTTGCCCATTTTGCTTTGTGCTTCCTTCTCCGACACACCAGGAGTGTCACCAGCGATCCCAACATCCACTCCAAATCCAATATCAGGCTCAATGGCAGCAGCAGAAGTACGTGCCCCACGTAAGCCTACCTCTTCTTGTACACTTCCAACTCCATATACGATATTTGGATGCTCTTCATTCTTCAATTGCTTTAACACATCAATCGCAATCGCACAACCAATCCGATTATCCCAAGCTTTTGCTAATAAAAGCTTTTCATTGTTCATCACAGTAAATTCAAAATATGGAACGACCATGTCACCAGGACGGACTCCCCACTCTGTAGCTTCCTCACGACTTGATGCACCAATATCAATAAACATATCTTTAATTTCTACTGGTTTTTTTCTAGCTTCAGGAGATAAAATATGTGGTGGCTTTGAACCGATTACTCCTGTCACATCTCCCTTTCTGGTAACAATCGTCACTCGCTGTGCTAACATAACCTGTGACCACCAGCCACCAACCGTTTGGAAGCGTAGGAACCCTTTATCATCAATTTGCGTGATCATAAAACCTACTTCATCCAAGTGACCAGCAACCATTACCTTCGGACCGTTCGCATCTCCCACTTTTTTCGCAATTAAGCTTCCAAGTCCATCCGTAGTTACTTCATCCGCATACGGAGCAATATGCTTGTTCATTACTTCTCTTGGCTCACGCTCATTCCCTGGAATCCCTTTGGCATCTGTTAATTCCTTAAGCATCGCTAAAGTATCATCAAGCTTCGTCATTTATTTCGACTCCCTTAATATGTATTATGTTTATAGTATACTAGCTACATCTTAAATGCACAAAGTATACATTAGTAACCTTCCTTCTGCCTTTTATAATTTACTTCATTTTTAGAGATATATGCTTCTTTTATGTCTTCTGATGTAAATCCTAGCATCTTCCCTAAAACAAAATAACTCTCAAGCATGCTACGATACGCACCCATACTCCTTTCTGCGGAAAAGCGATGAACCGTTTCATACATAGATAAAAACTGATTCGTCACATTTTCCTCTACTAATTCTAGTTCTTCTATCTGTACATCACGCTCAAATCCACAATCCAGTCCTAGTGATAAAATAAAATGAACTCCATCTACAAATTCCTCTAAAATGACCTCTTTTGGAGAAGCACCTTTAACACTCCAAAATTTAAAACAACGTGTCTCGTTTGCTAGTTCACCTAGTTCAACCAATAAAGCCAGTACCTTTCTACTTATTAGGCTTTCTGCTTTTAATTCGTGTTTTTCTGCGATATGTTCATCCAAGCCTTTTTGCATCTCAAATAAATGTCGTAAATCCATCATTTCACTCTTTTCTATGTATATTACTTTAATCATAATGAAATTAAGAAAAAAATTCACTTAAAAGCAACACTTTATGAAACCTTTTTCTAATAAAAACGTATATAAGGAAAAATGAAGAGTGGAGGGCTTAAGTATGATGTGGCTACTGCGCATGCTCCTAATAGCATTTATCTTATTTTTAATATACAGCGCCTTCAAATTTGTTTTAAACCCAAAACGAAAATTGGAGTTAGCTCACGAGCAAAAGCAGTTCTTTTTACTCGATGATATAAAAAACGTTCGTAAGAATTTTCTCTTAACCTATAAAGGGGTTCTATTTGAAGGTGAAAAATACTTAGGCACAACCGAGAACACCTTCGAGGTTGTTTCTATATTTATTTGGCCACATAGTACCTCTGCGCTAAATGGTTTGTCAAAAGAAGATTTCCGTTATATCGAAATGGAAGTAGCTGTATTTTATCCGAATGCAAGAATTGACTGGAAAAGTCCCATTCATGAATTTATGAAAAAATAAACGTTCAAGGGATCCTCCCCTTGAACGTTTATAATTAGCCCTGTTTCTCTAGCTTTGTTTCCTTAAAAAAATCTCTCCACTTAATAATCGTCATTTTTTCCCTCAGGACATAAACAAGAATGGATAAAGAAAATAAAATAATAACAATCATCGTTGGAGTAAATTGACTAATAAATTGACCAAAGACAGTGTAAAAGAAAGCTAATGGAAGATTCGTGATAAAGGCTGCCTTTGCATACTCTTTAAAGCCACGGTGTCTTTCCATTAAACAAAAATTTAATAATTGATAGTGGACAAAAGGAACTAGGCGTAAAATCGAAATCTGACTAACTGTTAAATTACGATACTCTCCAAACCACTTTTTCCGAATCGAAGACAGTTTTGCTTGTGTTCGTGGAAATTTTGAAACGAGAGCAAAAAACAATATGCTACTAATCATCAACCCAATTAGAGAGTATATCGTACCTGCGACTGTTCCAAAAAGAATTCCACCTGCAATACAGATGATGACAACAGGAATAAATAAAAACTGTCGTAACGAATGGAACAAGATGAATATAATCGGGGTGAAAACTCCACCAGCCTGAAACATGACAAGCAGTAACGCTAACTCCTCATCCATATGACCACCCCTTAAGCAGTTTCTTGATGTCTATTACAGCTTATCGAGGAAGAACCGTTTCTATGACAACTATTATCTTAATTCCATACATAGTAAAGCAATAGACCGATTTGGAGAACAGTCAAAAACGGCAATCCCCATTTAAAGCTAGGATGTTTTGTTTTATGACGAAAGGACCTCATTCCAATAAATGCACCTAATGCACCTCCAATAAAAGCGAATTGCCAAAGTGTTGCTTCTCTAATTCGATATTTATTTTTCTTAGCCTTCTGTTTATCAACATACATCAACGAACAACTGACGATATTTATTACCAATAAATACATCCAAAAATATGTAAGCATACAATACCTCCTTGAAGAACTTAAAAAAGCCACCCTCTAGTTAGAGAATGGCTTCTATAGACTAATAAGTCAATTATTTTGCTAGGCTTTGCTTAGCAGCTGCAGCTAATTCTGCAAATGCTTTTTCGTCGCTTACTGCAAGTTCAGCAAGCATTTTACGGTTTACTTCGATACCTGCAACGCTTAAACCGTGCATTAAACGGCTATAAGAAAGACCGTTCATACGAGCTGCTGCATTGATACGAGTGATCCAAAGCTTACGGAAGTCACGCTTCTTTTGGCGACGATCACGGAATGCATACATTAGAGATTTCATAACCTGTTGGTTAGCTACTTTATATAATGTATGTTTTGAACCATAATAACCTTTTGCTAATTTAATAACTTTTTTACGACGTCTGCGAGTTACTGTACCGCCTTTAACACGTGGCATATGTTTTCCCTCCTAATTTGCAATTACTTAAGATTTACTAGTAAGTTACGGATGCGCTTGTAATCGCCTGAAGAAACTAGAGTTCCTTTGCGAAGCTTACGCTTTGCCTTTGTAGATTTGTTAGCGAATAAATGGCTTCTGTAAGCGTGTGAACGCTTCAGTTTACCAGATCCTGTTCTCTTGAAACGCTTTGCTGCGCCGCGGTGAGTTTTCATTTTTGGCATTAGGGATTCCTCCTCATTACTTGTCGTTTTTAGGTGCTAATGTCATAAACATGCTTCTGCCATCCATTTTTGGATGAGATTCCACTGTTGCTACTTCTTTACAAGCTTCTGCAAAGCGGACTAAAACACGTTGTCCGATCTCTTTATGTGTAATTGCACGACCTTTAAATCGAATCGATGCTTTTACTTTATCGCCTTTTTCCAAGAATTTAATCGCATTACGTAACTTTGTGTTAAAGTCATGCTCATCAATGGATGGGCTAAGTCGAACTTCTTTGATGTTGATAATTTTTTGATTTTTACGTGCTTCTTTTTCTTTCTTCTGCTGTTCAAACTTAAACTTACCGTAGTCCATAATACGTGCTACTGGTGGTTTTGCGTTTGGTGCAACAAGAACAACGTCAAGATTTACACGCGTAGCAATCTCAAGTGCTTCGATTTTTGTTTTAATGCCTAGTTGTTCGCCATTTTGATCAATTAGACGTAATTCGCGGGCACGAATACCCTCGTTCAACAACATGTCTTTGCTAATAGCTGGACACCTCCAAGGTTTAATGCGAATACAACGTTTGGGTTAAGAAGATTTCATTTTCAAAAGAAAAATAAAAAAAGTGCGGATGAACACACCCACACTTTACGATACCCATACGGTAATAAGCCTTTTCGTAAAACCTGCCAACTGCACTTTGGCGTCAATCAGGTGAGAAGCGGGTGCTTCTTCTTTATCTCAAACTCGTATTCAATTTACCTTAGCAACTATATCACAATAAATAATTCATGTCAACGAAACACTTTTTTTATCACAACGAAATGAATTGTATCAAAAATATACGTTTGTGGCAATACTTTTTCAAAAAAATAAACGAAAAAGAGGATGATCAGACATCCTCTTTCGTGAAAATCTTAACGTTTTACTTCCATCTTTAAATCCTCAACAAACGTTTCAAAGGAAACAACCTCTGATTTTTGCTCACCATATTTTCGTACATTCACTGCCTTTTCTGCTACTTCATTGTCACCAACGACTAGCATATAAGGTGTTTTTTGCATTTGCGCTTCACGAATCTTGTAACCGATCTTCTCATTTCGATCATCGATTTCAACACGAATACCTTCTGCCTGAAGAAGTTCTTGTACTTGCTTTGCGTAGTCAAAATGAACGTCAGGAGAAACAGGAATCACTTGAACCTGTACAGGTGCTAACCAAGTTGGGAAAGCTCCTTTGTATTCTTCAATCAAGAACGCAACAAAACGCTCCATTGTTGAAACGACCCCACGGTGGATAACTACAGGACGATGTTGTTTCCCATCCTCACCCACATAGCTCAAATCAAAACGTTCTGGTAATAAGAAGTCTAATTGGACAGTAGAAAGGGTCTCTTCCTTCCCAAGAGCTGTCTTCACTTGAACATCAAGCTTTGGACCATAAAAAGCCGCTTCACCTTCTGCCTCAAAATAATCTAGCCCTAAGTCATCCATTGCTTCTTTTAACATGCTTTGAGCCTTTTCCCACATTTGATCATCATCAAAATACTTTTCTTTATCTTCAGGATCACGGTACGATAGGCGGAAGGAGTAATCATTGATATTAAAATCTTTGTACACTTCCAATACCAATCCTACCACTCGCTTAAATTCTTCCTTAATTTGATCTGGACGAACAAAAATATGCGCATCGTTTAACGTCATTCCACGTACACGTTGAAGACCAGAAAGTGCTCCAGACATTTCATAGCGGTGCATCGTTCCAAGCTCGGCAATACGAATAGGAAGCTCCCGATAACTATGAATACCGTGCTTATAGATCATCATATGATGTGGACAGTTCATAGGGCGTAAAACGAGCTGCTCATTGTCCATCTCCATAACTGGGAACATATCTTCTTGATAGTGATCCCAGTGCCCTGATGTTTTATATAAATCAACACTACCCATCACAGGTGTGTACACGTGGTCGTACCCAAGTCGTGACTCCTTATCCACGATATATCTCTCGATAATACGGCGAATCGTCGCACCCTTCGGTAACCACATTGGAAGGCCTTGTCCCACTTTTTGCGAGTTCATGAATAAGTTTAATTCTTTACCTATTTTTCTATGATCACGCTCTTTTGCCTCTTCTAATAAACGGAGATGTTCAGCTAAGTCTTCTTTCTTGAAGAAAGCAGTTCCGTATATACGTTGAAGCATTTTATTATCGCTATCGCCTCTCCAGTATGCACCCGCAATACTAAGAAGCTTAAATTCCTTCAATTTCCCTGTCGATGGAACATGAACTCCACGACATAAGTCGAAGAAATCACCTTGCTCATAAATAGTCACCGTTTCTCCTGCAGGGATGGCTTCAATTAGCTCAAGCTTGTATTCATCACCAATCTCCTTATAGAGCTGAACCGCCTCGTCACGACTAACCTCTTTACGAACAATCTCAATGTTTTCATTAATAATTTTTTTCATTTCTTTTTCAATTAACGGAAGATCTTCCGGTGTTAATGATTCCTCAATGTCTACATCATAGTAAAATCCGCCTTCAATAACTGGACCCACGCCAAGCTTTACATTTTTGTAAAGGCGCTTAATCGCTTGTGCCATCAAGTGGGCGCTACTATGTCTAAGGATTTCAAGTGCATCTGCACTATCCTGAGTAACAATTTCAATTGCTCCATCTTGCTCAATCGGACGTCTAAGATCGTACAATTGGCCATCTACTTTTCCAGCCAATGCCTTCTTTTTAAGCCCTGGGCTAATGGAGGCAGCAACATCTTCTGTTGTTGTTCCAAACGGAAACTCCTTCACTGCACCGTCTGGGAACGTTAATTTTACAACATTTGACATAACTATTTTCCTCCTAAATATAAAATAAAAATAAAAAAACTCGTCCCTCGGAAAGGGACGAGTTTATAAACAACACGTGGTTCCACCCTAATTTTCACCTTGATAAATTTATCAAAATGACTTTAGAAAAATAGATAACGGACTTTATCCGTCAGCCCATACTTAATCAATTGTTCAAGGCTGAAGTTTAGAGGTGGTAAGCTGTTCAATCGTGTTAGGAAGATTCCAGCCAACGCCTTCCCTCTCTGGTAACCGTATATAAACGCTCATATCCTCATCATAACATTTATTTCATGAAGTTGTTGTACCTTATTATGTACGTATTATAGTTTGTTCATGAGGGAAAAGCAAGTATCAATCTAGAAATTATCATCAGCTGCAAGTGCTAATTTCCTTTTACGATCATGAAATAAGTTCATGGCTGCTACAACTACTCTTTCCTCAAAAAGATTACAGATTGTTCGAACCAAAGGTTGCTCCGGTTCATCGGTGTACAAATAAATCTTTTGGGGAGCAATCGAAAGCAACGGTGCAATCGTAACACTATCAATATAGACTGGGTGATTAGAAAGTAGTTTCCGATCGATCAGCTGCAAAATTTCTTTTCTTTTTAATTCAAAGAATTTCTCATCAAAAAAGGTTATCGAATCAGACACAATTAAATGAATCACTTTCTTGATTGAACTTCTTCCAGATAAAAATTCTCTAAGTGTATGAACAAAGATTTGGTACTCTTGCTCAAGTTTATACTCATCAATTGCAACCTCGACCACTCTCTCTATGAGAGTCGTAATGGAACGCAATCGAAAGCGGAGGAAAGAGTCAAACGAGAAAGACAAACGCTGTGAGAATAATTCATTAATAGCCGATTCTACCAAATTATTTAATGAATTCACATCTACAAACGATAAGAGTTCCCTTCGGTTTCCATCAACAATGGCAGTAATAATATCTAGTATTTGTTCCTGTTCATGTTCGTCATCATAACAAAAATGATTCTTTAAGATTTCTCGAGACCAATCCACTAATTTAATTTCCTGAATAAACTGCACAAACGCATTTTTCACAACCACTTCTTCCAGTTTTCCATCGCATTTTACTATATGTTTATCTTCAATAAGAAGAGTCTCATGATTCAAATGGAGTGAGGATTGTGCGTGTTTCTTTAGCAATTGGTGAAATCTTTTCGCATCCTCTTTATTTTGGAAAATGATCTCAAACAACCAAATCCCCCCTTTTGGTGAAATCAACGCTTGAAAAGTCCATGCGGCTGCATGTTCGTTTTCACAGTCTCTGTTTTCATGTATATGGGGAACTTGGTCAAAATAGAATAAGAGCCAGCGGACTTTTTCCACTGACTCTTATACTTCACCTATTTTCTTCTATTTGGACCATCCACTTGGACAGGGTGAGCTAAGTATCTAATCCTCTCAAGAAGCCTTCTTGCTTTCATCTTCTCTTCTTCTCCACGTTGACTATACGTTAGATGTACTTCTAACCCGTCGAAGTCAAAGTTAGAGGTAAAGAAAGTAGGCAGGTTTTCAAGCATACGGAATTGAAGAATCGTTCCTAGCACTTCATCCCTTGCCCAACTTGACATCGTCTCTGCACCTATATCATCAATCATTAACACCGGTACTCTCTTCACTTTTTCGATTTTTTCATTTAGTGTAGAATCACCGATGGAGCTCTTTAATTCTCTAATCAGTTCTGGAAAATACACGATCATAGAAGAAACTTTTTTCTTAGCTAAGTCATTTGCAATGGCTCCAAGTAGATAAGATTTTCCGACACCGAATTTCCCATACAAATAAAGCCCTTTTTGCATGGTGTTAGGATGATAATTAAGGATGAAATCTGCAGCAAGATCAATGGCTTCTAATCTCCCTGCATAATCACCTTCTGTGTCGATTTCTGAAAAGCTAGCCTTCAGTATTTCCTTTGGCATATACATACTTTGTATTAGCTTTTCACTCTTTCTTCTTTCGTCAGACATGACCTTCCTTGGACAGCGATCATAATGGATCTCAATGGTTCCACGAACAAGAACTAATTCTGGCTGATATCCCTGCATAATATTTTTACAACTCTCAAGACTCGGGCACTCCGAACATTCCGTACTTTGAGTCGAATATTCATAGAGCTTGGCCAAATTTCTTTCAATCATTTGGCTCGTTAGAATATCACTGTACTTTGTTATAAACTCCCTGATGTCTGGGTGCTGCATAACTTGTCTCTTTTGTCGTTCGTACCGTTCTTGAAAGCTTGGACTAGCTGCAAGTTTTTTTAATGTTTCATTGATTGGTTCCAAACACTCACCTCCTAACTCTTAAACCTTTTTAATTTCTCCTGCAAAGCACGTTTTTTCTCTTCCATCTCTTTATTATCTGAGGATATCTGATCAGGTTGACCCTCATCCTCATTTTTATCAAACCAATCTGGTAAGCTTTCTGTTCGTATCGCCTTTTTCCTAGTACTAGGCTTTGCTGTTTGTTTTGCTGTTTGCTTCCCCTCAGCCCAGTCTAAGTATTGTCGATGTTCTTTTTTAGCAAGTTCCATTGCTTCAGACACCGTCTGAACCCTTTTACGCGCCCAATGTGAGGCAATTTTGTCCACATAAGCCTTCGTCAACTTCATATCTGTTTTCAATAATACGTACTGAATGAGCACGTTCACTACACCAGGAAAAAGCTTTTGTTGAAACATGACATCTTCAACTATTTGCAAATCACTTTTTGATGGTTCTCCCCCACCAGATATATCAATTAACAATTGTCGAGGAGACGTTTTCTCAAGGTATTGAACCAATTTCTCTTCTTGAGTTTTAGGCTCCACCGTTGTTGTAACATGTGGAAGTGGTTGTATTTTATCTATTAATAACGGGAGTTGGTCAGAAAAGTTAAGCTGATACCAATCTCTAGCGGATTTTCTAAGTTCATCAATCTGAATCTCACTTGATTCATCAACTGCACTAATCACAATGTTTTTCATTTGGATCGGGTCAATCCCATAAAGAAAGGATAGTTTCGCAATTGCTTCTCGTACCTTTTTATTGATGGCCCGTTTAGGAACAAGCACTTCTGAAAGCCCTGCAAATAGAAGGTCAAAATCAAAATGTGCCTCATCAACCTTAATGGTCTCAGGACTCACTCGATCGAAGTATACACGTTGATCTTCGAGTTTCAGGTCATCGACTAAATGTGATGAAGGGTTACCTGGAACAGCAGAGTCAAATACTTCTTGAAACGACCGTGTAACATTCTCGAACCCATTTTCTTTTTCTAAGAAATGTTCATCACTAAAAAACCTTTTAAGTTTTAAAAATTGATTTTTACCTATTTTTCGATACAAATACACGTTTAGCATGCCATCTAGAAAAAACTGACTAGGTGTTAAAGGCGGCTTTATTTCATATACGAATGATCGAATCCCTTCCTCTGTTCGCACATATGTCGAGAGAAGGCCAATCCCTTCTAACTTTAGACGGGCATCGTAAATTTGTTTTAAATTACTATCCATCACGTTCATAAGAGCATGATGTGAACTACCATCTGATGATAAGCGGTTCTCATCTATTTGCGACCAAAGGGTCATATAGAGACTGTATGCTATCGGACCAATCAATGGCTGATATAAAAGTGTCAGAACCTTTCGATCATAGTCGAATAACAATCCATTTGAGGCCACCTCATAGCGATCCACTGGTAGCATTTCCTGCCAATGCTGAGCCATAGGCTTCATTTCCTCTCTTAAAAACAAACTTCCCTACTAATCCTTTTTTATCAATTCCTTTAATTCTTCAATAAATACGTTAATATCTTTAAACTGTCTATATACAGAGGCAAATCTGACGTACGCAACCTCATCTATTTTTGCTAAACGATCCATAACCATTTCTCCAACTGCTTCACTCTTTATTTCCGATACACCATGACTGCGAAGTTCTTTTTCTATATCGGAAGTTATTTTTTCTAATTCAGTCAAAGCAACAGGTCTTTTTTCACAAGCTTTAATCAGCCCCCGTAGAATCTTATCACGGCTAAATTCTTCTCTTGTTCCTTCCTTTTTTACGACAATCAACGGAATTTCCTCTACCTTCTCAAAGGTTGTAAAACGAAAAGAACATTTCTCACACTCTCTTCTTCTGCGAATCGATCTATTTTCATCGACAGGTCTTGAATCAAGAACACGAGTATGATTATTTTGACATGTAGGACATTTCATAACATCAACTCCGAAACAGAATGGATTCTGTTGAATCTAACACTATCTTATTAAAACTTCATTTGTAGTACAAGCAATTCTACTCTCCTGCGTGTTTTCCAACACCAATATACGGATGCTTCTTATCTAACTCTTGGTAAATACGAGTGATTTCTGCTCTTAAGCTTGGGTATGCTCCCAACAGCACTGTTTGCTCAGTGGAAACATTTATATCTACAGCCGTCTCGTAGGGCTTAACCGTTATAATCGTAATAATGGCAAACATTTTCTTTCCACGATTGATTTCAACTGCAATTTCCCCGTGGTCAATGGAATCACTTACCACTTTTGCATGCTGATCATTTTCAAGGATTTCTTTTACAGATTGAAACAAAGATTGGAGATTTACTCGATAATATCTCGTTCTAAGCTCTTCCTCGACATGATTTTCTTTTGTTTCGCATTGCCTATTAAATTGTCTAAACACCTGTTTTACAAATGACATAATGATTCCTCCAAATAGAAAGATGTATGTACATATATTTTAACCTAAAAGGACTGGCAATGTTAATGTTTCAGTAAAAGAGAAATTAAAAAGAGGTGTATAATATACACCTCTCGAATTTCATAAGTTTAGTAAGCTACGATTATAGTACTTTCGCTTTTGCTTGTTTAACTTGAACAGGACCCATTCCACGAGGAATTTCGATGTTCTCACGAGTTTGAGCACCTAATGCTTCAGCAATATGGTCTGCTGCGATATTAGGATCCATGTCTCCACAAGTATACACATCAATACTAGCATAGCCATGTTCAGGAAAGCTGTGAATAGTTAAATGTGATTCAGAGATAATAACCACTCCACTCACACCTTGTGGTGCAAATTTATGAAAAGCAACCTCGCGAATTTCAGCACCAGATTTTAATGCCGCATCAGCAAAAATTTGCTCAATTTGCTCCATATCATTTAACTTTTCAAAATCACAACCCCATAACTCAGAAATAACGTGACGACCCATAGTTTCCATATTCAAATTTCCCCCTTTAACCATTTTTACTACAGTAACTGAATTTCCCTATTTTTTTGGATTATAACTACCACGGGGGAAAGTTAGTCCAAAGAGGTCCTAACCCTTTAAGTAGATATAGATTCCAAATTTCAAGAAGTTCACGATGACTAGTATACTTTGTTTGTTTTTTTTTGCAATAATGTATTTAAAAAATCTTTACAAAAAAAAAGAAAAGTAAAATCCCTTTCATCTAATCATACAAAAAATCAGTCTTCTGGGGTTCCCAG